>CAYMPY010000228.1:0-1539 GCA_964392535.1 uncultured Oscillospiraceae bacterium | reverse complement strand
AGGAGGGTGCCATTCAGATCTTCAAGGTGCCCAATTCCGGTATGGAAGAGGTCATTGTGGGCGTGGTCGGTACCCTGCAGCTGGATGTGTTCCAGTACCGCATGAAGGGCGAGTACGGCGTGGACCTGCGGATGGAAATGCTGCCCTATGAGGAGATTCGCCTCATCGACAGCTACCCCGGCGATCTGACAGACTTGAACTTAGGCTCTGATGCAGAGCTTTTGGAGGACTACCGTGGCAGAAGCCTCTTGGTATTCAGCAGCTTCTGGGCCATCGACTTCACCGTCCGTAAAAACCCCGGCCTGGTTCTCAAGGAAATCGTGGTTTCCGAGGGCTGATGTAAATAATAACGGGCGACCATTGGTCGCCCGCATTATTTTCCGCAGGGGCGGTAATCTGCCGCCCGCAGGCATGTTGCAGAGCGCAGCGAATCTTTTAATAGCCATGCTCTCCGGTGGCAAGTATCCCTTGATTCTTCATAGTCGCCCTACGATGGTTAGCCGCTAATTTTGTTTGCTTTTTATAGTCTTTATGTTATACTTGAAAAAGGAGGCGATGCGGCATATGATCACGAATTTTTTGATCCGTTTGATGGATCAGATGCTTCGAAAAAAGGCAAATACAGAGCAAAAAGCAAACAACGTCCATCTGCCGATGTTTCTGGCCATTTTAGGTGTTATCGGTTTTCTGATTTGTGCCGTTCCTGCTGTCATAATTTTATGTTCAGAAGGCGATGTTGCAACAGCGCTGCCTTTATTTCTCTGTTCACTCTTAGGTCTTACGCTGATCATAGCTTTTTTCCACTGCAGGATCAGCTACGACGAAGAAGGCTTCCATGCCCGTAATTTTCTCGGCATCAAACGGTATTACACCTATACGGATGTGACCGGCCTTCTGGAAAACCCTCACGAGACCTTTATTTATATGGGCAAACACCACATTATGGTAGATGAATATTCCATTGGTGGTCAGGAATTTATTATTCAGATCAAGAAGAAATACAGTGCCCTAAATAATCGTAAAATGATTCCCCGAATTAAATCCAAAGCCGACCTTTTCAACGGCAATGTTCCCGGCTCCGGAACAATTCTTTTTGGATTTATTCTTATAACGGTGCTGCTTTCGGGCCTTACTGCATGGCTGAGCTTCAGTATCTGCCGCCCCAGCACTGCTGAGAACACCGAATACCATACGGTCCGCTTTGACTCCTACACGCTTTTAGAAGACGAAGTTGGTTTTTATGCTGTCGGCGGAAAATACTATGCTATTCGATTTATTGACGAGCAGTTTGATCCTACGGCCATCGTGTCTGTCTGCGACGGAAAAACACCGGTTACCGTCTATATTGAAGAAGTGACACCGGACTACGCAGAACCCTATTATTCTTTGAAAGCCATTGTGGCAGACGGTACATATTTGCTCCATTTTGAAGAAACCGACAAGTTCCACCGGCAGGAATATTGGCCGCTGATTCTGATTTTTGCGGTCATACTGTTGCTATGGTTTGGTTTTATGATTGCGTTTACCGTTGTCATGAGA
>CAYMPY010000227.1:0-1587 GCA_964392535.1 uncultured Oscillospiraceae bacterium | reverse complement strand
GGATACCCGCGGTATCATCGACGCTATCCTGTCCGGTGACATCCTGAAGGCTGAGACCAAGAAGATCCCCATGTTCGACCTGGAAGTGCCCACCGCACTGCCCGGCGTTGACAGCGGCATCCTGGATCCCAGAGATACCTACGCCAATCCCGCTATCTGGGAAGAGAAGGCAAAGGACCTGGCTGCCCGCTTCATCAAGAACTTCGTCAAGTACACCGGCAACGACGCCGGCAAGGCCCTGGTTGAGGCCGGCCCCCAGCTGTAATTTCATAAAATGCTCCGTCCTGCCAATCGGCAGGACGGAGTTTTTTGAAATAGTGTAAAGTGCAAAACGAAGAATGCAAAATGATCGTATCATTTCACGCTTTTGATATTATGTAAACCAAGAACATCTATTATCTAAATGGTTCCTTGCATGATACCCGAAATAATTATAAAACCATATAGCAGTAGATAAAGAGCAACGCCTGATTTTTTTCATGGCCGGGACGCTGTTGTAACAGCCGATCTCGCATTCACGCTCTGTGCGTACCACCTCCGGCCGCTGTGCTCCGCTAAGCGCGCATAATTCTTCTGCAAGCACATCTGTGTCCACTGTCTCTGCGCCAAAATCGCAGTTTATAACGCACTGGCCACTGACTTTCCGGTACGGCTCCGGATTTTGAAGCGCATACAGCTTTAGATTCAGCTTGCCCAATAATGCTGTGCGCTGTTTCGTTGCCTGTTTAACCATTTCGGTTGCGCAGATGATCCTCAAATGCCCTTTCATGGTTTATACCCCCATATGGTTAAATACGACCGCGCCTGCTGTGTTGTTAAAAGCGGCAGCTACCCTTGGACCGCACATAGACGCAGCTTGCCCATTTCGCCATACCGCTCCTCCCAGCTGTTTAATATCCTTACGAGCATATCGGCAGTTACAAGCACATTGTCCGTAATGTGATCCATTCTGTATGTAATCTGACACTGCCCAAGTGATACACCGCCGGAAGCAAGCTCCTCCAGGCAGATCCCAAGCTGATAATACCATACATCCGAGGCATACTGAGATTTTTGAATACCAAAAACAACAGAAAGGCCCTCTTTCCGTTTGTGCCAGACAAGCTTTCGTTTCTTATAACCCAATACTTTCAACCGTGGGGGCAGGTCTGCTAAAATATCGTCAAGCGTAATCATTTATAGGCCATCCTTTCGGCAGAGTACTAATAACAGTATCATAACCCACCGCAGAAATCAACCCCTCGTGGTCCTTTTCATGGGTCTCAGCCCTATCTATGTATCGATATTATGTAAACCGCCGAGTCATAATGTGCATTCGATTTTTTGAATGATTCATGAATCACGCCTTGAAACGGTGATAGGCATATGCCGCGAAACAGAATATATGCTTATAATTCTGTGGTTTACATAACAACAAAGCAGACCGTTTATCCCCACCTATGGAGAACGGATTCTTCGCTTTGCTCAGAATGACAGTGGAGCGTTTCAGGTTTATGCTTAAGCCTGCGTCAGAACCGTAGGGGCGATTACCATGTCAAGAGCAACATGGTTTACAGATTGTGCAACAACATGGTTTACACATTTGCT
>CAYMPY010000226.1:0-1633 GCA_964392535.1 uncultured Oscillospiraceae bacterium | reverse complement strand
CCCGATAAAATCGGGGGTTTCTTGGGCAATATCTTTTTCATTGCCCATCGATGGTGCGGATGACAGGACTCGAACCTGCACGCTTTTGGCAGTGGAACCTAAATCCACCGAGTCTACCAATTCCACCACATCCGCATACATGAACTTATTTAAAATGGAAATATGAATACACAGATAAAGTGCAGGCCACTGAAAATAAAAGCCGCAATTGCAATTCCTCGCCGCTCTTTCCAGCAGATGATTCCCGAGCACAGCCAGAGAATGCTCTCCAAAATATCTTCGACTACATCCACCGAATCGAAGAAGCACAGAATCAGGTAAGCGATAGCACAGGCAAGCGCAAAGAATAACAGCACTTTGTGAAAAGCTGACATCTCTTTCCACTTCATAGAAGCACACCAAAAAACATATATCTGCTTTCCAAGGATATTTTACCACGCCCGGGGGCATAAGTCAATGAAGAGATCTGGATAAATTTATCTGTTTTTATGCAATTATGCTTGACTTTCCAGGTCGGGTTGAGTAAAATGTAACTCGGTATGATGTACGCTGAGGGAGTATTGGCTCCAAGCGTTTCATTTATATCCGGCATAGAGCCGGAGTTGGGTTATTTTTCCGCCTCATGGCGTTTAAGTTTTACAATTGAACACCTGGGGTTATTATGCCCGCCTCCGGAATTGCCTATTCTACAAAGGAGGTGTGCTGAACATTATGGACTTATTACTTTCGATCATTTTGATCGTTGCTGCCGCCGTTGTTGGTATTCTGATCGGCTTTTTCGTAGGTAGCGCCTACCGCAAGAAGTTTGCTGAGCGTGAGATCGGCTCTGCAGAAGCCGAAGCCACCCGTATTATCAACGAAGCGATCCGCAGCGGTGAAAGCCGCAAGAAGGAAATGCTGCTGGAGGCAAAGGACGAAATCCATAAATCCCGCACAGAACACGACAAAGAGGTTAAAGAGCGCCGGGCTGAGCTGACGAAGCAGGAACGCCGCCTGGAGCAGAAGGAAACCGCGCTGGATAAGAAGACCGAAACCTTTGAGAAGAAGGAAGAGGAGCTTGCAAAGCGCATGGAGGAAGTGGCCAAGGCCAAGGCTGAGGCTGAATCTGTTAAGCAGCTGCATATGCAGACCCTGGAGCGGATATCCGGATTGACCCAGGAGCAGGCAAAGCAGTTCCTGCTGAAAACTGTTGAAGAGGAAGTCCGTCACGAAACTGCCATGAAGATCAAGGAGATCGAGCAGCAGATGAAGGACGAGTCCGACGAAAAGGCACGGGAGATCCTGGCCATTGCTATTCAGCGTTGTGCAGCCGACCATGCCGCAGAGGCTACCGTTTCTGTTGTGCCTCTGCCCAATGACGAGATGAAGGGCCGCATTATCGGTCGTGAGGGCCGGAACATCCGTACCTTAGAGACCATTACCGGCGTTGATCTCATTATCGACGATACCCCCGAGGCCATTACCGTTTCCAGCTTCGACCCGGTCCGCCGTGAGGTTGCAAGACTGGCACTGGAGAAGTTGATTGTGGACGGCCGTATCCATCCCACCCGCATTGAGGACATGGTAGAGAAGGCCCGGAAGGATGTGGACCGCACCATCCGTGAGGAAGGCGAGCGTGCCTGCTATGAGACCG
>CAYMPY010000225.1:0-1675 GCA_964392535.1 uncultured Oscillospiraceae bacterium | reverse complement strand
CCGGGTTTCATCGGGCCGTTCCCTCCACCACTCTTGATAAGGCTTATATGCAGTTTTCGTATATATTCTACACAAAATCTTCAAAAAGTCAAGTGTATAATATTATTTTTTAAAAGTTTTTTGTTCATAATTCCTCTATGGACTTTTTAGTAAATAACTGGTATGATATATACATTAAATATTAGGAGTGAATCACCTTGCGAAAACGATTTGAGCGATTCTGTTTCCGTCACCGGAACAAAGGAATCCCCAATCTCATGCTTTACATCGTCATTGCCACCGGCATCGTAACACTGACCGGCAGTGTCGGCTACACCCAGATCTACGATATGCTGATGTTTGACCGTGACCAGATTTTAAAAGGTCAGGTTTGGCGGCTGTTTACATGGATTATAACCGATGGAAGCGGCTCAGCAAGCGGCATATTCATGGATCTGATCATGCTGTACTGTTACTACTCTTTGGGTAAAGCCGTGGAAGCTGCCTGGGGCAGCACCATTCGGTTTAACCTGTTCTATTTGGGTGGCGTACTTCTGATGGATGTGTTTGCCATGGCCTTTGGTGGATTGACCGTGAGCTATGGAGGATTCCAAATTCCCGGCTGGTGGCTCTATACCGGCAGCATGTCCACTTTCCTGCATCTGTCCCTCCTGATCAGCTTTGCAACACTCTACCCGGATGCCCGATTCATGATCTTCTTCGTCATTCCCATTAAGGCATGGCTCATCGCAACGTTTTATCTGATCATCGTCGGCATCCAGATCATTCAGCTCAGTGTCCCGACAATGTATTTCCCCCACAATTTGTTCCCACTGATCGGTCTTGCAAACTATTTCCTGTTTTTTGGTAAGGATGTACTAAATCTCTTCCCTGCTTCCTGGCGCATAAAACGCAAGCCTAAAAAGCAATACGCACCCCAGCAGCCCATTCATTTCAATAAACCCGAGCAGAAAGCAAAAGCATCCTACCTCCACCGCTGCACCGTCTGCGGCCGCACCGATGTATCTAACCCCGGCCTGGAATTCCGCTATTGCAGCCGCTGTAACGGCTACTTCTGCTACTGCGAAGACCACATCAGCAACCACGAACATGTTGAATAACGTAAAACAAAGAACGACCGTGTAGAACCATAAATATCAACACAAACCATAGCGGTGGGAGCATTATTCCCACCGCTTTTTAGCTGTATAACAATTTGAGAAGGCGTATGCCCAAGAAGGAAAATAATCTCTCGTAGGGGCGGATATCATCCGCCAGTAAAAATAACACTGTTTAAGAGCACGGGCGGATGGTATCCGCCCCTACTGTGTAACGTCAAAAAAGCATAAAAAACCTCACTACCGAAGTAGTGAGGTCAAAATGTTGGCATTACCTATTTTCCCAGGCAGTCGCCCGCCAAGTATTAGTGGTTGTACATGAGCTTAACTTCTGTGTTCGGGATGGCCTAAGCATCCCTGCGCTGCCGGTGGCAGATGAAGCAGGGATGCTTAGTGTGCAGCGGTCGGCAGGGACCGAGCCTGCATCGTCAGGCGATGGTCACGCCGGGCACCGCAAACGGAAACAGGTGGACTCGTCCACTATTCCCAATGTATAAAAAAGAAAGCCTCCGTTATTTCTAACGGAGGTTCTTGTGTTCGCATTACCTATCTTCCCGGGCAGTCGCCCGCCAAGTATT
>CAYMPY010000224.1:0-1707 GCA_964392535.1 uncultured Oscillospiraceae bacterium | reverse complement strand
GCAGGAGATGTCGCCGCCCTCAAAGGCAGGACCTGCCGAGCAGGCGCAGGACATGAGGAAGTCCCGGTTGCCGAAGACGATCTCGCCGTTGGTGCCCAGGTCGATAAACAGGGTCATTTCGTCCTGATCCCACATCATGGTGGCTAGTGTGCCGGCAGTAATATCGCCGCCCACATAAGAGCCGATATTGGGCGCAATCACTACAGAAGCCAAAGGATTGGCAGGTAATTTCAGGTCACCGGCGGTCAGGTCCTTCCACTTAAAGAAGCTGGGAATATAGGGGTCCATACGCACCGGGTCTGCATCCACGCCAACCAGCAAATGGTTCATTGTGGTATTTGAACCGATACACAGCCGCAGAATGCTTCGGGCGTTGATGTCAGCGGTCTTACACAGATTTGCGATGACTGGATTCAGTGTTTCCTTAATAATGGCATCCTGTAGCTTTTTCTTGCCGCCGGGCCGGGAGGACTCGATAATGCGGTTAATGACATCTGCGCCGTAGCGAATCTGTCCGTTACCGGAGGAGCCCTTGGCCAGCAGCTTGCCGCTATTTAAGTCGGTCAGCACCATGGTCACCGTAGTTGTGCCGATATCGATGGCACAGCCAACCAGCACGGTGTCGTCATAAGCGCCAATTTCCATGCAGATAAATGTGTCGTCCTGCAGCTCGCCCTTGACACAGACACGGAAGTCGTTCTCACGCAGTGTGCTTGCCAGCTTTACCATAACGGCATAGGGCACTTTGACCTTTGCCACACCGGCAAACTCTGTAATGGCCCATTCCAGCCGCTCAATATCGGGCATGGTGTCCTCCTCGGAGGGGGCAGCCATTTCAATCTGCAATGCACGGAAGTTATTTGTAAACGCAAGACCACCGTTTTCCATCTGAGCCTTGGCATTTTCAAAAATGGCCAGCTCCTCGGGAGAAGAAAGGTCTGCGGTCTTCATTCTGGATTGGTAGGCACTGGCAATATCCGGCACCAGCACGGTGCAGTCACCTGCAACCTTGCTGTTGCAGGAAAGCCGCCAGCCTTCCTTATATTCCTCGTCGGAGATATGGCGGGAGGGAATGGTTTCCAACTCACCTTCTATCAGCTTCACACGGCACTTACCGCAGGAGCCGTTGCCGGAGCAGGGCGCATCAATGGCCACATTGGCCCGCCGTGCCACCTCCAGCAGATTATCACCGGCGTTACATTCAATACTAACAGGGCTTCCGCCCTCAATTTGGAAGGTTACTCTCATTTGGGAATTATCCTTTCAGTGTAAACAGTTATCGCATGCTTGCCTCCCTCGCAAGAGGGAGGCAAGTCGATATATTGCTTCGCAATGCGATATAATCTTCGATTGCGATATAGGCTCACTTCGTTCGCCTACGATATGATATAAATCCCTCATGCCCCGCAGGGCATATCGCGTGGGCACCACATATCTCACACGAAGTGTATATCACAAATCCCGTCAGGGATTTATATCACGTAAACAGCTCTGCTGTTTACATTAAGGGCTCCATGCCGAGAACCGGGTGGCCCTTTTCGGTCAGCCAGTTCATGAGTTCTTCGCAATCGGTGGTGATGGTCTCATCGGCCACCATGTCGGTAAAGTTCTCAATGCCCAGCATTTCCTTGGCAGTCTTATTCAGGCGCTCTGCCACATCGTCCTTCAGCTCCTTGGGCATCCAAACGATTCTGCCGATGCCGCCCT
>CAYMPY010000223.1:0-1742 GCA_964392535.1 uncultured Oscillospiraceae bacterium | reverse complement strand
TTTGTGATGTGCATGTGCATTTCCGTGAGCCGGGTTTTTCTTATAAAGAGACCATAGAAAGCGGCTCAAAAGCAGCAGCAAGAGGCGGCTACACCGATGTGTGCACCATGCCCAATCTAAATCCTGTTCCAGACTCTGTGGAACACCTTCATGAGCAGTTAAAGCTGATCGAAGAGCAGGCGGTGATCCATGTTTATCCCTACGGCTCCATTACGGTCGGCCAGCAGGGCGAGACACTTTCGGATTTGGAAGGTATGGCACCGGATGTGATCGCATTCTCCGATGACGGTAAGGGTGTGCAGAGCGATGATATGATGGCTGAGGCTATGAAAAAAGCCAAGGCGTTAGGGAAGATGATCGTTGCCCACTGCGAGGTCAACGACCTGCTCCGCGGTGGCTATATTCACGATGGCGATTACGCAAAGCAGCATGGCCACAAGGGTATCTGCAGTGCCAGTGAATATGAGCAGATCGCACGAGACCTGGAGCTTGTGGAGAGAATCGGCTGCAAATATCATGTGTGCCATATTTCCACAAAGGAAAGTGTGGATATTATCCGCAAGGCCAAAGCAAGAGGCGTGGATGTGACCTGTGAGACGGGACCGCACTACCTTGTGATGAATGATTCCATGCTGCAGGAGGACGGCTGCTTTAAAATGAATCCGCCCATCCGCAGTGAGGAGGACCGGCTTGCCCTGATCGAAGGTATCAAGGACGGTACCATCGACATGATCGCAACGGATCATGCCCCTCATAGCGCAGAAGAAAAGAGTAAGGGCCTTGCAGGCTCTGCTTTCGGCATCGTGGGCATTGAGACGGCGTTTCCTATCTTGTATACCTACCTGGTAAAACCGGGTATTATAACACTGGAAAGACTTACAGAGCTTTTGACAGAGGCACCCCGCAAACGGTTCGGGATCGATGGAAGCAATAGCTTTACGATCTGGGATCTGGAGCAGACCTTCTCGGTCGATCCGGCGGAATTTCTTTCCAATGGTAAAGCCCAGCCCTTTACCGGCTGGAAATTAAATGGTGTATGTATGCTTACCGTTTGTGACGGCAAGGTGGTTTATGAAAAAGGAGAATAACATGGCTAAGAGAAAAGATATTAAGAAGGTTCTGATCATTGGTTCCGGCCCGATCATCATCGGCCAGGCCGCAGAGTTTGACTACGCAGGCACCCAGGCGTGCCTTGCCTTGAAGGAGGAAGGCTACGAGGTCGTCCTGTGTAACTCTAACCCTGCTACCATCATGACCGATACGGTCATTGCCGATAAGGTTTACATGGAGCCTCTCACGCTGGAATACATGGCAAAGATCCTCCGCTTTGAGCGGCCTGATGCCATCGTGCCCGGTATCGGCGGACAGACCGGCCTGAACTTAGCTATGCAGCTGGAGAAGAAGGGTGTTTTGAAGGAGTGTGGTGTGGAGCTGCTGGGCACCAGCAGTGATTCCATCGAGCGTGCCGAGGACCGTGAGCGGTTCAAGGAGCTGTGCCAGTCTATCGGTGAGCCTACCATTCCTTCTGAGATCACCTATTCTATTGAGGAAGCCAAGACTGCCGCAGAGCGGATCGGCTATCCTGTGGTGCTTCGTCCTGCCTTTACCCTGGGCGGTACCGGTGGTGGCTTTGCTTACAATGAGGAAGAGCTGATTGCAGTAGGTCTTAATGCTTTCAAGCTGTCTCCTGTGCACCAGGTGCTGGTTGAAAAGAGCGTCAAGGGCTATAAGGAAATCGAATT
>CAYMPY010000222.1:0-1774 GCA_964392535.1 uncultured Oscillospiraceae bacterium | reverse complement strand
CAAGAACCACGTTCTGTACTCCGACAGCTACCTGGATCTGTAATATCTGATTCAGATGCTGTAGGGGCGACGATCAGTCGCCCGCGGGCGGATGCTATCCGCCCCTACGACAGAATTGTTATTATCCCGCACATCAAGCCGGGAGGGAGAAACCTCCCTCTCGGCTTTGTGCATTTTTGGCGGCACAGCCGCAATCGCTTCCCCCGGGGGGAAGCTGTCGAGCGAAGCGAGACTGATGAGGAAAGCGGGCGGAAATCTAAAGGGTTTTGCTCTGTAACAGACTTTCTACGGCAGTTAAGGTTTCGCCGTTCCTCATCCGTCACGGCTACGCCGTGCCACCTTCTCCCCGGGAGAAGGTATATTACCGACCGGGAGCAAAAAATGGAACGCAATAAAGAACTTAAGGGCTTTTCGCAAAAGCTACGAAAGGAAATGACCAAAGAGGAAAGCCTTTTGTGGTATCGTTTCCTGAGAAAATACCCGGTGCGGTTCAGAAGACAGTATATTATTGGAAATTATATTGTTGATTTCTTTTGCCATCAAGCCAAGCTGGTCATTGAACTGGATGGATCTCAGCACTGCGAAGCAGAAGCGGCGCAGTACGATCAAAACAGAACGCAATACCTGGAGTCCCAGGGACTAAAAGTCTTGCGTTTTTCTAACTTAGACATTTTACGGCAATTTCCTGCCGTTTGTGAATATATTGATGAAACAGTAAAGTCGAGAATATAGAGCAGCGTAGCTATAACCGCTTCCTTTCGGAGGAGGGTGTTTGCCGGAAACGCATATGCAAGGAGGTGTTCTGATGCTTGAAGGAATTTTGGAAGTTGTTTTTTCCGCAATTGCAGATATTATTGACGGTGCAAATTATAAAAATCCCCGTATCAGAACCTGGCTGATGACCGGCGTTTTTACCTTGGTTGCGGTATTGTTTGTAGGTTTCCTTTTATGGGCTACGCTAAGCATTGATACGAATGCCGTAGGTGTTGTTGTGATGGGCACATTGACCGTAATTGCAGCCGCGGTGTGGAGCATTATTATTGTGCGGTCGCATAAAAAGAACTGGCCGTCCCATTGATAAAAGGCACATAAGCTTTTAACTTCGTATATTCAGCCGTTATGGCTCTATATAATATATTTTAACTCCAAATTTAATTTACAGGAGGAATGAAACCATGAGTGTATTAACCGATCTGATCTACGGCGGCAGCAATGCTGTTGCAGGCCTTGTTGAGGGTGCTGTAAACGATGCCATCGCCAAGTACGGCGCAGACAAGGAAGTCGCTTTCCCTGATACCGCCTACTGCTTCCCCACCATTTATGCCGCTACCGGCGTAAAGGTTAAGACTTTGGGCGACCTGCCTGCCTGCGTAGGCGTGCTCAAGAGCCTGATCACCAACCAGGAGGATCTGGGCCAGGCACTGAACGCCGGTCTTGCTACTGCTGTGGGTGCTGAGATCATCGAAGGCTTAAAATATGTGGAGGGCGGCAATCCCTATGAAAATGAAGCCGGTATCGGCTTTGTGCCCGACCCCATTATCCGCTCCTTAGGTGTTCCCCTGGTTACCGGCGATATCCCCGGTGTTGCTGTTGTACTGGGTAAGGCCGACAATGCCGCTGATGTGGTAAGTGTTGTTAAGGACTACCAGTCCAAGGGCATCATGACCTTCATGGTCGGTGAAGTCATCGACCAGTGTATTGAAGGCGGCGTGAAGATGGGGGTGTCGTTGGCGGAGTTGCCGCCGCAAGCAGCGAACAGGCCCAGAACCATGAC
>CAYMPY010000221.1:0-1905 GCA_964392535.1 uncultured Oscillospiraceae bacterium | reverse complement strand
TGGTAACAGCGCCTACGCCGCCGGGAACGGGGGTGATAGCCTCAACGATGGGCTCAACCTCTTCGTAAACAGCATCACCGGACATACCGCCCTTGCCCTTTGCAGTGATCTTCTCAGGATTCCAGTTCATGGAAACGTCGATAACAATCTGGCCGGGACGAACATATTCCTTGGTCAGGCTGCCCAGCACGCCGGCAGCAGAGATGATGATATCAGCCTCACGGCAGACAGCAGCAGTATCCACGGTCTTGGTGTGGCAGACGGTAACGGTGGCGTTCTTGCCGATGAGCATCATAGCGGCAGGCTTGCCAACGACCAGGCTGCGGCCGATAACAACAGCAGACTTGCCCTTGCAGTCGATGCCGTAGTAGTCCAGGATCTCCATGCAGGCAGAGGGCGTGCAGGGTGCGTAGCCCAGGTCGTCACGGCCCTGGTAAACACCGGCGCTACTGAGGTCGGTCAGGCAGTCCATGTCCTTCTTGGGATCCAGGCGGTTGCAGATCTCTCTTTGGAAGGGACGCAGGTGACTGGGGAAGGGCTGGAACATCAGAACACCGTGAACAGTGGTGTCAGCATTGACCTGGTCAATAACAGCCAGCACATCCTCACGGGAAGCATCCTCGGGCAGCTCAAAAACCTTCACATCCACGCCAACGGTCTCGCCCTTCTTGATTGCGCCACGCTCGTAGCTCAGGTCATCGGGTCTTGCGCCAACACGGACAATACCCAGGGTGGGATTTGTGCCCTTCTCACGCAGGGCATTGGTACGCTCCAGCAGATTGGCAACCAGAGCCTCATTTACTTCTTTACCAAGCAGTTGCTTTGCCATAAGTAATTTCCTCCAAATATTATTCTAAATTATACACCAAAACCACTTTTAACGGTGTTGAAGATCTCGTCGGCCATTGCGCCGTACTTGTCCAGCATGCCCAGTGCCTTGGCGTTCATTTCCTCAGCGACCTCACGGTTCTTCAGGGTCTTGGTGTTGATGAACACATTCAGGGAAGCTGCCTGCAGAGCGCCCTTGCAGCACACTGCGCCGCAGCCTGCATCGGAAACAGCCAGGCGGCTGCCCTTAGCGGCAAACACAGCAATGTACTCAATAGCCTGGCAGCACAGCTCCATGATCTTCATGGGGGTGGAGCAGGCAATGATGGTAGCATCTTCCATGATCTTATCACGGTTGGGATCGTCCTTGGGGATGCCGTAGGCCTTAGCCAGGGGCAGGAAGTTGATCTCGTCAGCCTCAACCTGGTTCAAAAGCTCTATCTGCAGTGCATCGCACTTTTTCTTCAGCTCGATGATCTCAGCCTCGACCTCGGCATACTTTTTCTTGCCAACGGTCAGGGAGCCGACCATGTTGCCCAGTGCAGTACCGATGGCACCGACCAGTGCAGCCGCGCCACCGCCGCCGGGAGCGGGTGCATCGGAGGCCAGGACCTCCACAAATTTCCGGCAGGTTTCCATTGTCATATCCATAATATGTAATCTCCTTTATATTCCATCTTGTAGGGAATGCATTCATGCATTCCGTTCATTATTTCAATACGGACGGAACGGATGAATCCGTTCCCTACAGTATTCCAAAACTGCTCCAAAAGCACAGGCGGTTGCCCGCCTGTGCTCTTTGATCCAGCCACGACATGCAACACTTTACGGTTACATATCTTACCAAGGCTGGCTCTGACAAATTTTTATCAATCGGACAGCGAGAGATTTTTTCGCAGAGCAAGCAACAAAATCCGCGGACATACTTTGTGTATTTCAAGGGTTTTGTTGCGCAGGGCTGCGGAAAAAGATCCGCTGCTCCGATGATCAAAATTTTCAGAGACTGCCTTCAAAATTAGAACAGGCCGCTAACCTTACCGGTCTCGGTGTCAACGTCAACACGGCGGTATGCGGGGT
>CAYMPY010000220.1:0-2073 GCA_964392535.1 uncultured Oscillospiraceae bacterium | reverse complement strand
ACGCCGTGCCACCTTCTCCATAGGAGAAGGCCTTTTGCGGGCAATTTGCCGCCCGTTACATTTACTTTAATTCTTCAGCCAGCTTTTCGATCTGTGCCTTGTTTTCTTCGCTGAGGGTGGAGAGGATTCTTACGTTATTCTCTGCGAAGGTGATGTTTTTGCTGCCCTCGAACATCTTCGTCATGACCTTTGCGGCGGTGGGAGCCCAGGAGCCATTTTCGATCATCGCAACGGTACGGTTCTGATAATTACGCTCGGTCAGGTGATGGATAAAGGTCTTCATGAAGGGGAAGATATCGCCGTTATAGGTGGTGGTTGCCAGCACCAGCTTGCCGTAACGGAATGCATCCTCCACGGCCTCAGCCATATCATCACGGGCCAAATCGGTGACGGTGACCTTGGTGCCTTTTTCCTCCAACTTCTGCGCCAGCAGCTCCACAGCCTTTTTGGTATGACCATAGACGGAGGTATAGGCGATCACCACGCCCTCGGATTCCACATTATACGAGGACCAGGTATCATAAAGGTTTATATAGTAGCCCAGGTTCTCGGTGAGCACAGGGCCGTGCAGGGGGCAGATCCTGGCGATATCCAAAGTAGCTGCCTTCTTCAGCAGAGCCTGGACCTGGGGGCCATACTTGCCCACGATGCCGATAAAGTAGCGGCGCGCCTCGCAGGCCCAATCCTCCTCCACATCCAGTGCGCCGAACTTGCCGAAGCCGTCAGCGGAGAACAGGACCTTATCATAGGAATCATAAGTAACGATGACCTCAGGCCAGTGGACCATGGGTGCGGTGACGAAGGTCAGGGTATGCTTGCCCAGTGTGAGGGTATCACCCTCACCTACCACAATGCGGCGGTCAGCATAGTCCGTGCCGAAGAAGTTCTTCATCATGGTAAAGGCCTGCTTGGAGGCAACCACGGTTGCCTTGGGATAGGCATGCAGAAATACATCGATATTGGCAGAGTGGTCCGGCTCCATGTGCTGCACGATGAGGTAATCCGGCTCCCGGTCACCCAGGACCGTATCCAGATTATGGAGCCACCGGGCACCGAAGTTCTGATCCACGGTATCCATAACGGCAACCTTCTCGTCTAAGATCACATAGGAATTATAGGCCATGCCGTTCGGCACCACATACTGGCCTTCAAACAGGTCCACCTGATGATCGTTGACACCAACATAGCGGATATCATTTGTAATAGTCATAAATCATTCTCCTTTTTGATTTTTAATTACTATAACACACTTCGTCCGTAATTTCCACAGGAAAATTCCATATTCCTTGTTGCGCCACAGAAAAAACTGTGCTACAATATGCACAAATCTATATTAAAAGGAGTTATCATGAAAAAATATATTGCCATTTTCTGTCTGCTGACCCTGATTTTAACAGGCTGCAGCAAGACCCCGGAGGCAGCGCCGGAAACCACCGCCGCACCCACCACCGAAGAAACCATTCCCGCAGCAGAGCAGATCATTGATGCCAAGGAAAGCAGCCTGACCGGCAGCTGGACCGCTACCCTCAACAAGGGTCAGTATGCCGCCGCCATTTACTATGAGTCCCTGGAGCTTCCCGAGGAGGAAGCCGCAGAGAAGGCCCGCATCTTTGAAAAAGCCGAATACCCCTTGGCCGTCACCCTAAATTTAAATGAGGACGGCTCCTACTACTTTGAAATCAAGGCCGACGACGGTACGGGCTTTGATGCCTTTATTGCATCCTTTACCGCCATTGCCAACGAAAACAACATTGAGCTGACTGAGGACGATGCCCGTCAGATGCTGCTTGATGCCCGCCTGGACAAGCTGTTTCTCATGAGTCAGACCGAGGAAGGCACCTGGGAGCACAACGATCAGGGTCTGGTCCTGTCCGGCTGGTGCACCGTTCAGTTCCGTCAGGAGGGCGTGAACCTCCACTGGGACAGCACCGATGATCCCGAGCTTTCCGAGAACCTGCCGCTTTCTTTTAAAATGCAAAATGCATAACCGGGCGGACACCCGAGGACGGCAATGTCATTTAGTTAAGCTTAACGTTATTAAGAAACGCTGTCATCCCGAGCGAAGTCGAGGGA
>CAYMPY010000219.1:0-2116 GCA_964392535.1 uncultured Oscillospiraceae bacterium | reverse complement strand
CCTGCGCCCAGCCCTGCCGGTACCAGTACGCCCTCATGGAGGAAAAGCGGCCCGGGGAATACTTCCCGGTTTACGAGGATGAAAAAGGCACTTATATCTTAAATTCCAGAGATATGTGTACCATCGACCACTTAAAGGAGCTGACGGAGGCCGGTATCGATTGTATTAAGATCGAGGGCCGTGCCAAATCCGCCTATTACGCCGCTGTGGTCACCGGTGCCTACCGTCACTGTATTGACGATCTGGCAGCAGGCCGTCCCATAGACCCGGTTTGGCGGGACGAGGTGGACCATGTATCCCACCGGATCTACTCCACCGGCTTCTACTTCGGCCACCCCGGCCAGTATACGGAAAACTCCCGGTATATCCGTAATTGGCAGGTCTGTGCCATCGTGGAAAGCTGCGATGACCAGGGTCTTACCCTGTGCAGCCTCCGCAATAAGTTCGCCGCAGGCGACAGCTTAGAGGCCGTGGGCCCGGACCTGCGTCCCTTCGGCTTTGAGGTCCCCACCATGACAGACCTTGAGGGTGCTGTGCTGACCGAGCCCAAAACGCCCCAATCCAAATTCTACCTGCAGCTGCCATGTAAGGTTCCTGCCTATACCATTTTGCGAAAAAGCGTTGACCTGTCAGCCAAATGATCGCTCCCACTGTGCAACATTCCTAATTTAGCTATTGACTTTACGATAATTATTTATTATAATTCTAATGTTACAAAATCAGATTTTATATCCTGCCGCAAGACAGGAACAGCAACGGCATTACCGCCTGCGCTACAGAAAGGACGGACAGTAGCATGAACGAACAGACCACCACTGCATCTTCCCATGTGATCGATGCCTGGAAGTGCCCCAAATGCGGTGCGAACAACAAGTTCAATCCCAACATTTGCACCAGCTGTAACTACAGCAAAATCCCCCCCATTCAGGTCCTGCCTCCCCAGTCCCGCCTGGTTTGGGAAAAGATCTCTTACGCTTTAATCGCAGTTCTGCTTGCACTGCAGCTGGGTTACGCCGTGTCCATGTTCATGGGCTTCGGTCTGAACCTGCTCTACGGCATTGGTGGCGAGTTCCTGGATACTGCTCTGCAGGTTCCCGATATGCTGCTTTACAGCCACTATGCTACCGCCGGTGTCTGCCTGCTGTTGGCTGCATGGAATGGCTTTGAGCTGTACCGCTCCATTAAGAACAAGGAAAACCTGGTCGGTTCCTTACATAGATCCGCTGTTGCAAACTGCATTGCCGTGTGGACTTTCCCTGTTGTGAACATCCTGACCGACCTGGTGGTCACCTCCATTAAGAAAAACGGCGTCAACCTGCGTACCTTCTCCGCTTATGACCTGTTTGACATGGGTGTTTCCATTGCGGTTCCTTTGATCATCTCCGCTGTCTGCCTGGCAATCATCTACGTCAATAACAGACTGGCTCCCGAGGACAACCTCAACGACGAAGAATAAGAGGTGCGAACATGAAAAAGATTATTGCAATTTGCCTGCTTATCGTAATGGCCCTGGGCCTGTGTGCCTGTGGCGATAAGAACGTGGAAGCCCGCTTCGTGGGTACATGGCAGTCCGCTGACGGCACCGCTACCCTGACCCTGAACGCCGATGGCACCGCTGATTTCGTGGATACCGAGGGCGATAACGCCGGTGAGTATAACTTCCTGTGGGTTGCTGAAAGCAATTCCAGCATCATCATTAAGTGGGACGGCGAGCCCATCCCCGCTTCCAAGGATCAGGAAACCATCGAAGAGACCCAGCCCGATACCGAGACTGCTGAGGTTGTAGAAGATACCGAGGGCACCGAAGGTGCAGATGCTACCGGCGAAACCACCTCCACCAGACGTGACGATCCCTCCATTGTCGGCTACGGCAGCATGACCGTCACAGGCGGCGAAATGGTTCTGTTTATGTTCGAAGGCAGCAGCACCGATGCTCTGCTGTTCGTCTATAACTCCACCAACAAGCAGCAGCTGATCAAGATCTCCTGATTAAAAACATACCAAAAAGACCTGTTCATCTCGAACAGGTCTTTTTTTGCCCTCCCCTTCGGGCGCAAAAAAGCCTTCTCCTTTGGAGAAGGTGCCCCAGTGCGCACACTGGGGCGGATGAGGTCAT
>CAYMPY010000218.1:0-2121 GCA_964392535.1 uncultured Oscillospiraceae bacterium | reverse complement strand
CAACAGAGGTCAGGTCGGCAGCATTGACGATCTCGATGGGGTTAGCCTCAGTGCCCTGAGCATCGACCAGGTCATCGAACTCAAAGACGAAATCATCGTTTTCGTCCTCACCCACACCCACATCAGTGGTGGTTTCTGCTAAGGCGTAGGTCAGGCCCATGGCAACCAAGCCAAAGACCAGAACGCCAGCCAGCAGCAGAGCCATGAATCGCTTCATGTTCATAATAAATGCGCTCCTTTTTTTGATATGTTTTTGCGGTTTTATCACAAATATAATTATACAGGAGCATGCTTAATAAAGCAACATCTTTTTTTATAAAAAAACAATATTATTCTCTCTTTTTTTCTGTTTTTCTATCTCTATACGCCATAAAAATGCGTTTACAGGTGATCTCTCGTAAATAATTTGGTGTCTTCTGTGTGCAGACTTGACATTTTTGGCAGAAAAGTTATAATAAAATACAGTTTTTAATCGTATACAACACAGACGGTGCCAATGTCGTATAAGGTTATGCGTATTTTTCATAAGGAGTGACATTATGGTTTATAAAATGAAGGTGGCAGGTCTTCAGCGGGAGCTGCCCATCTGTCGGGTGACAGATACACTCTACATTGCGGGCTTTGTGATTTTCGGCGACCAGGAGCTGACCGTAGCCTGTGCCCGGGAGCTTTTAAAGATCGCCCCCGAATATGATTACATCATCACCGCTGAGGCAAAGGGTATTCCTCTTGCCCATGAGATGGCCCGGCAGACAAACGCCCCTAAGTATTTCCTGGCCCGGAAAGGCCCGAAGCTGTACATGACTGGCGTGTTTGAGTCTGCGGTCAAGTCCATCACCACTGAAAAAGAACAGCACCTGTATCTGGATACTGCCGATGCAGAGCTGATCCGTGGTAAAAAGATCCTGATCGTGGACGACGTGATCTCTACCGGCGAGAGTCTGCTGGCACTGGAAACACTGGTAGAAAAGGCCGGTGGCATCGTTGCCGGTAAGATGGCCGTGCTGGCCGAGGGCGATGCCCAGGACCGGGAAGATCTGATCTACCTGGAAAAGCTGCCCCTGTTTAACCCCGACGGCACCATTATGGAATAACACATTTATAATGAATAAGAGCCTGTTGCCAACGCAGCAGGCTCTTATTTACAAAATTTTCATGAAAAATATGCATTTGGGACTTGCTTTTTTTGAGATAATGATGTATGATGTCTTAGCACTCAAAAGAAAAGAGTGCTAAATATGTAAATAAATGCGATACGCAATCAAAATAGGAGGAACTATTATGAAACTGAAGCCCATGGCAAACAACATTCTGCTCAAGCAGAACGAAGCCGAGGAGACCACCTCTTCCGGCATCATCCTGGCCACCACCAACAAGGAAAAGCCCGCAATTTACGAGGTCGTTTCCGTCGGCCCCGGCACCAAGGATGTGGAAATGCTGGTAAAGGCCGGCGATAAGGTTGTCGTCAGCAAGTTCTCCGGCAACGAGATCAAGCTGGACGGCGTAGACTACAAGTTTGTGAAGCAGGACGATGTCCTGGCTATCGTTACCGAGTAATATTGGAGGAAATTTATCATGGCAAAAATGATCGTTTACGGCGAGGATGCTCGCAAGAAGCTGCAGGCCGGTATTGACCAGCTGACAGATACCGTTAAGGTTACCCTTGGCCCCAAGGGCAGAAATGTGGTTTTGGGCCGCAAGTACGGCGCACCCCTCATTACCAACGATGGCGTGACCATCGCCAAGGAAGTGGAGCTGGAGGATGCCTTTGAGAACATGGGCGCACAGCTGATCCGTGAGGTCGCCACCAAGACCAACGATGTTGCCGGTGACGGCACCACCACCGCTACCGTGCTGGCACAGGCCATCACCCGTGAGGGTCTGAAGAACCTGTCCGCCGGCGCAAATCCCATGGTCATGCGCAAGGGCATCGACAAGGCTGTTGAGGCCGCTGTTGAGGCCATCAAGGCAAACTCCGTGCCTGTCAACGGCTCTGCCGATATTGCAAGAGTCGGCACTGTTTCCTCCGGTGACGAGGCCATCGGCGCACTGATCGCTGAGGCTATGGAGAAGGTCGGCACCGAGGGTGTTATCACCATCGAGGAGTCTAAGACCGCCGAG
>CAYMPY010000217.1:0-2149 GCA_964392535.1 uncultured Oscillospiraceae bacterium | reverse complement strand
ACACCGCACTGATGAAGTTCGCAGACTCCGCAAAGGCTTTCCTGTACTAATTCCCCAATAAAGCACCCAAGGCAACCGCCTTGGGTGCTTTTGCTCTATATGGACCGCTTATGCTTCGTGACCACAAGATATTGCCTCTTTATTTTTGGGGCGGAATGTGATATAATACATAAAATTATACCATGGAGATGGTTTTATGCGTAAATTTGAAAAGGCAAGCAAGCTGGAGCATGTGCTTTATGATGTTCGTGGCCCGGTAGTGGACGAGGCGGCCCGGATGGAAGAAATGGGCATGAAGATTCTGAAGCTGAACATCGGCAATCCTGCACCCTTTGGCTTCCAGGCACCGGAGGAAGTGATTTTTGACTTCCGTCATAACGCCGTGGATTGCCAGGGCTATTCCGATTCCCGGGGTATCTTTGCGGCCCGAAAGGCCATTATGCAGTATGCACAGATCAAAAAGATTCCCAATGTGACTATGAAGGATGTGTTTACCGGCAATGGTGCCAGTGAGCTGATTCAGCTGTCTTTGAACGCCCTGCTCAATACCGGCGATGAGGTACTGATCCCCAGTCCCGATTATCCGCTGTGGACGGCCTGTACCAACCTGGCAGGCGGCACGGCGGTGCACTACATCTGCGACGAGCAGTCTGACTGGTATCCTGACCTTGCGGATATTGAAAGCAAGATCACCCCCAAAACCAAGGCGATCGTGGTCATTAACCCCAATAACCCCACTGGCGCTTTGTACCCCAAAGAGCTGCTGGAACGGCTGGTGGATATTGCCCGCCGTCATGAGCTGATCATCTTCTCTGATGAAATTTATGACCGACTGGTCATGGATGGCGAGGAGCATATTTCTACTGCATCCCTGGCACCGGATCTATTCTGTGTTACCTTCAGCGGCTTGAGTAAGTCCCATATGGTTTGCGGCTTCCGTGTTGGATGGATGATCCTGTCCGGTAATAAAGACCTGGCGAAGGACTATATCGAAGGCCTCAATATGCTGTCCAATATGCGCCTGTGCTCCAATGTGCCCGGCCAGTCCATTATTCAGACGGCTTTGGGCGGTTATCAGAGTGTCAATGAGTACATCGTGCCCGGAGGCCGTGTCTATGAGCAGAGAGATTTTATCTACAAGGCCATTAACGATATTCCCGGCCTCAGCGCAGTAAAGCCCAAGGCAGCGTTTTACATCTTCCCAAAGATCGATGTGAAGAAGTTCAATATTACAAACGATGTCCAGTTCGCCCTGGACTTCCTGCGGGAGAAGCGGGTGCTGTTCGTGCCCGGCAGTGGCTTTAACTGGAAACAGCCGGACCACTTCCGTTTGGTTTATCTGCCCCGGATCGAAGTCCTCAGTGAGGCAACCACCAAGTTGGCTGACTTCCTGGACGGCTATAAGCAAAAATGATATATTGTGTATAGATTCCTCCCTTTGGGGCAATACTGCTTCCAAAGGGAGGAATCTTTGTGAAGGTAAAGGAAATTATGACCGGTAAAGTCATTGGCATCCGGGAACATGAAACAGCAGAGGTAGCAGCACGGACACTGGAGCGTTACAATATCGGAGCGCTGCCGGTGTACGGTCTGGGCGGAACGGTCTGCGGCATGATCACGGACCGGGATCTGGTAACACGCTGCATGGCAGCCAATCGGGAGCCGTCCAAGACAACCGTTGGGCAGATCATGACAAATCGCCTGACATCTGTAACGCCGGATACAGATGTAGCAATGGCGGCCCGTATCATGGCAAAGCATCAGGTCCGCAGATTACCGGTGCTTGAGAACGGAAAACTGTGCGGCATGGTGAGCCTCAAGGACCTGGCGGTGCGGGAGGAAAGTGCCATGGATGCAGCCGATGCGTTGACAGATATCTCGTCAAACACAACGGCATAAAAAATTTTTAATTTTTGTAAAAAAAGACTTGACAATTTGAATTGTATCTGCTAATATATGCAGGCTGTCTGCGAGAGCCGCGGCGACAAAGAAAAAATTTCTAAGAAAATAGAAAAAAGTTCTTGACAAAACGGCTTTGGTGTGATAACATAATTTAGCTGTGCGATGAACGGCGTAAACCGGGAGTTCAGCAACCCTGTACCTTGTAAATTGAATAACGCGAAGACGAACAAAACACCTTGACAATAAA
>CAYMPY010000216.1:0-2150 GCA_964392535.1 uncultured Oscillospiraceae bacterium | reverse complement strand
TCCGCAACCGCTTCCGAGCTGGCACCCATGCAGTATATCGCTCCTTACGCCGGCTGCGCAATGGGCGAGCACTTCATGTATCAGGGCAAGGACGTTCTGGTCATCTATGATGACCTGAGTAAGCATGCTGTTGCTTACCGTGCCATTTCTCTGCTGATCCGCCGTCCCCCCGGACGTGAGGCTTACCCCGGTGACGTGTTCTATCTGCACTCCAGACTTTTGGAGCGTGCAGCACACCTGTCTGAGAAAAATGGCGGCGGCAGCTTGACTGCTCTGCCTATTATTGAGACCCAGGCCGGTGACGTGTCGGCCTACATTCCCACCAATGTCATTTCCATTACCGACGGTCAGATCTTCCTGGAGACTGAGCTGTTTAACGCCGGCGTTATGCCTGCGGTCAACCCCGGTATCTCCGTGTCCCGTGTGGGCGGCTCTGCCCAGATCAAGGCCATGAAGAAGGTCTCCGGTTCTTTGAAGCTTTTGTACTCCCAGTACCGGGAGCTGCAGAGCTTTGCACAGTTCGGCTCTGACCTGGATGCGGACACCAAGGCAAGACTGGCACAAGGTGCCCGGATTGTGGAGGTTTTAAAGCAGAAGAACAACGCCCCGGTGGAGGTTGCCCATCAGGTCTGTATCATCTATGCGGTGGTAAACGGCTATTTGAAGGACATCGAGCTGGAGCAAGTGCCGGAATTTGAAAGACGGCTGCAGGAATTTATGGAAAACAGCCAGTATGTAACGGTGTTGGAGAATATCCGTACAACCGGAAAATTAGAGCAGGCCACCGAGGAACAGCTGAAGGCTGCCCTCAGCGAGCTGCTGAAGGAATTCGGGAAGTAAGGAGGGAGCCGTTCTATGGCCGGTGTTTCCACAAAGGAAATCAAAACAAGAATTCGAAGCATGGAATCCACAAAGCAGATCACCAAGGCTATGGAAATGGTAGCCTCTTCCAAGCTTCGGAAAGCACAAAATCAGGTACTGACCGCCCGGCCCTATTTTGAGGTGCTGTCAAAGACCATTGATGATATCGCCGGTGCTGATCAAAATTTTACCTCCGCCTATACGGAGGTCCGTCCGGTAAAGAAAAGCTGCTATGTGGTCTTTGCCGGTGACAGAGGCCTGGCAGGTGGCTATAACAGTAATATTTTCAAAGCCGTATTGGCTCAGATCGAAGGCGAAGATGCAACTGTTGTTCCCATCGGCCGTCGCTGCGTGGAGTATTTTACCGCTCATGGTGTAGAGACTTTGACCGTCAATTACGCTCAGGCGGAGGCGGTGACTTTGGGTGATTGCTTCTCTGTTGCAAAGAATTTGTGTAAGAAGTTTCTTGCCGGGGCGTTTGACGAGGTATGGGTTGCTTATACGGATTATGTGTCGGTGCTTTCTCAGGTGCCGGTGACAAAACAGCTTCTGCCTATTGTGCCCGGTAATAGTAACACGTCCGGTGAAATGGTCTATGAGCCCGACAGTGAGACGGTGTTTGCGGCCATTATCCCGGAGTATCTGGGTGGTGTGCTTTACGGTGCGCTGTGTGAAAGCCGTGCCTCTGAGCAGGCGGCCCGCCGCAGCGCTATGGACTCGGCAACCCAAAACGCCGAGGAAATGATCGCAAATTTAAATCTGCAGTATAACCGGGCCCGTCAGGCGGCCATCACACAGGAGATTACGGAAATCGTAGGAGGTTCAAATGGCTAAAAATAAGGGAACAGTGGTTCAGGTCGTGGGCCCTGTTTTGGATATTCGCTTTCCGGAGGGACAGCTGCCTCAGCTGCTGAGCGCAATTGAAGTACCTAACGGGGATGCCGCCATTGTGGCAGAGGTTGCCCAGCATGTTGGTGACAATGTGGTGCGCTGTATTGCCATGAGCTCCACCGACGGTCTGCAAAGAGGCGTGGAGGCCATCGATACCGGCGCAGCCATCAGTGTACCCGTAGGCGAGGAATGCCTGGGCCGTGTTTTTAATCTGCTTGGGCAGCCCATTGACGAGGCAGGCCCTGTGGAAGCACAGGAGAAGTGGCCCATCCATCGGCCTGCACCTGCTTACGAGGAGCAGGAGTCCTCTACGGAGATTTTGGAGACCGGCATTAAGGTCGTTGACCTGATCTGCCCCTATGCCAAGGGCGGTAAGATCGGCCTGTTCGGCGGTGCCG
>CAYMPY010000215.1:0-2213 GCA_964392535.1 uncultured Oscillospiraceae bacterium | reverse complement strand
GCCGTTAAACTACCGCCACCTAGCTTATCGGAAAGCTGGGCTGCCCGTTCCAAAAGGCGGGAGTGGAGATAGAAAACATCGCCGGGGTAGGCTTCCCGCCCGGGAGGACGACGAATCAGCAGGGATATGGCACGGTATGCCACGGCATGCTTGCTCAGATCATCGTAGACAACCAAAACATCCTTGCCCTGGTGCATAAAATGTTCGCCGATGGTACAGCCGGTGTAGGGGGCGATATACTGCATAGGTGCTAGCTCAGAGGCAGTGGCAGAAACAACGGTAGTATAGTCCATTGCCCCGGAAACCGTCAGCTCTTCCACGATTTGTGCTACGGTAGACCTCTTCTGACCAATGGCAACATAAATGCAGATAACATCCTTCCCCTTTTGGTTCAAAATGGTATCGGTGGCAATAGTTGTCTTGCCGGTCTGCCGGTCACCGATGATCAGCTCACGCTGGCCTCTGCCAATGGGGATCATGGAGTCAATTGCTTTAATGCCGGTCTGCAAAGGCATATTAACAGGCTCTCTGTCAATAATACCGGGTGCAGGCATTTCGATAGGACGGAAGCCCTCTGCCTCGATGGGACCCTTGCCGTCAATGGGCTGGCCCAAAGCATCGACCACACGGCCGATGAGATTCTTACCCACAGGAACAGAGACGACTTTGCCGGTGCGCTTTACCACGTCACCTTCCTTGATGCCCTCGTCAGAGCCAAGAATAACAAGAGAAACCGTGTCCTGCTCCAGATTTTGTGCCATGCCGAATGCACCGCTGGGGAATTCCACCAGCTCACCGGCCATGCAGTTGTCAAGGCCGGTAACCCGTGCAATACCGTCACCAACCAGGATCACGATACCGGTCTCACTGGCCTCTAACTTATTTTCGTAATTTTTAATCTGACTACGAATAATTTTCGTAATTTCTTCCGGTCTTAATTCCATACTCTACCTACTTTCAATCCTGCAAAAGCCGCCGCACCGCATTCAGACGGCCCTCCACAGTACCGTCAATACGCACACCGTCATAATCCAGCCGGATTCCGCCCAATACATTGGGGTCCACACTGCACTGAAGCTGTACGGTCTTTCCGGTACGCTTATGAAGGGTCTGCCGAAGCTTCTGTTCCTGCTTCCCGGTCAGCTCTACTGCGCTGACGACCCGAACCGGCAGGATACCCCGATCCTCATTATACTGCTGCCGAAAAGCACGGCAACACCCGAAAAAGTGGCGAATATAACCCTTTTCCGTCAGTAACTTCATAAAATTCAGCACATAAATATGCACCTTGTCCCGAAAAGCCTGATCCAGCAGGGCGCACCGCTCCTCCTTGGAAAGGGCAGGTGGGCTCAGGAGCTTCAGATAGTCCTCCCCCACGGTCTTTTCCAAAACCGTCAGCTGCTCCATCAGCTCTTCGGTGAGATTTTCTTCCTGCGCCAGGGCATAAAGGCCCTGTGCATATGCCTCGCTAACCTGTGTCATAGGCCTTCACCCAAGTCGTCAATAAACTGATCTACCAGGTCAGATTGGTCTGCAGCGGTCAGCTCCTTGCTAACCACCTTGCCGGCAATTGCAAGGGCAATGCCGGAGATCTCATTTTTGGCATCATTGATAGCCTTTTGCTTCTCACGTTCAATATCCGCACCGGCCTTTTTGCGGATAGCATCAGCATCCTGGTTGGCCTGACGGATGATCTCCTCTTCCCGACTCTGACCGCGGGCAACAGCCTCCTTTACCAGCCGTTCGCCGGTATCGGTAGCTTCTGCCAGCTTTTGGGTGTATTCCTGCTCCATAGCCTCAGCGCTGGCCTTTGCGGTCTCTGCATCGGTATACAGATCATCGATCTCCTTTTGGCGGTCGTCGATCATTTTCAGCACAGGCTTCCACAGAAATTTTTTCAGAACAAGGAAAAGCGCAATGGTATTGGCCAGGGTGAACAGCGCCGTATACAGGTCAATGCTTAAAAATTCTCCCGGTCCCATTTATCAATCCTCTTCTTACAGGGCAAACAGGATCAGCAGGGCGATAACCAGGGAGTAAATACCGGTGGTCTCGGTAATGGCACAACCCAGGATCATGTTAGTACGCAGTGTGCCGGAAGTCTCGGGCTGGCGAGCCATGCCATCCAAAGCGTGAGACACAGCGTTGCCTTCGCCGAGAGCCGGGCCAATAGCGCCGATACCCATACAAAGAGCAGCACCCAATGCTTTACC
>CAYMPY010000214.1:0-2217 GCA_964392535.1 uncultured Oscillospiraceae bacterium | reverse complement strand
TGGACTACACTTATTTCTACACCTGCGGCCCGGAGCCCATGCTGAAGGCCGTGTACCGGGCAAGCAAGACCTCCGGTCAGATGAGCTTCGAGGAACGGATGGGCTGCGGCTTCGGCGCCTGCATGGGCTGCTCCTGCAAGACCATCACCGGCTATAAGCGTATTTGTAAGGAAGGCCCGGTTATGATGAAGGAGGAGATCTTATGGGAAGACTGAGCGTGAACCTGTGCGGTATCGAGCTGGATAATCCTGTGATTCCTGCCTCCGGTACATTTGGCTACGGCTATGAATACGCAGAGCTTTATGATATTAACTGCTTAGGTACATTTTCCTTTAAGGGCACGACCAAAGATCCCCGCTTCGGCAACCCCACACCCCGCATCGCAGAATGCACCGTCGGCATGATCAATGCGGTGGGACTGCAGAATCCCGGCGTGGAGAAGGTGATCTCTGAAGAGCTGCCCAAGCTGAAGCAGTGTTTCCACAAGCCGGTTATGGCTAATGTCAGTGGCTTTTCTGTGGAGGATTATGCCTACACCTGCGAAAAGCTGGACAAGGAGGAACAGGTAGGCTGGCTGGAAGTTAACATCAGCTGCCCCAATGTCCACGGTGGCGGTATGAGCTTCGGCACAGATTCCAAAGCAGCTGCGGAAGTAACCGCTGCTGTAAAAAAGGTCACCACCAAGCCTGTGATCGTAAAATTAAGTCCCAATGTGACGGACATCGTGTCCATCGCCAAGGCTTGTGAGGATGCAGGTGCAGACGGCATCAGCCTGATTAACACCATGCTGGGTATGCGTATCGACTTGCGTACACAAAAGCCCATTATTGCAAATAAAATGGGCGGCTTCTCCGGCAGTGCCATCTTCCCGGTGGCAGTGCGGATGGTCTACCAGGTGGCAAACGCTGTTAAAGTGCCGGTTGTGGGCATGGGCGGTGTCAGCTGCGCAGAGGACGTGATCGAAATGATGCTGGCCGGTGCTACCGCTGTTGAGGTGGGCGCAGCCAACCTGGTCGATCCCTTTGTGTGCCGGGATATCATCGACCGTCTGCCGGAAGTGATGGATAACTACAGAATCAACACATTAAGTGAAATTATAGGAGGCGTAAGATAATGGGTAAAGACGTAATCGTAGCATGTGACTTTTCCAGCGCAGAGCAGGTGTTCACCTTCCTGGATAAGTTCACCGGAAAGAAGCCTTTTGTAAAGATCGGTATGGAGCTTTACTATGCAGAGGGTCCTTCCATTGTCCGTGAGATCAAGGCAAGAGGCCACAAGATCTTCCTGGACCTGAAGCTCCACGATATCCCCAACACCGTTAAAAAGGCCATGGCTGTGCTGTCTAATCTGGATGTGGACATTACCAATCTCCACGCCGCCGGTACAAAGAACATGATGCGTGCCGCACTGGAGGGCCTGACCCGTCCCGATGGCACTCGCCCGCTGCTGATTGCGGTTACTCAGCTGACCTCCACCGATCAGGAGAGCATGGAAAATGATCTGCTGATCAAGGAGCCTATTGACGAAGTAGTGCTACACTACGCAAAGTGCGCCGCCGATTCCGGCCTGGACGGCATTGTCTGCTCTCCTCTGGAGGCCGGTAAGGTCCACGATGCCTGCGGCAAAGGCTTCCTGACCATCACCCCCGGTGTCCGCTTTGCTGACGGTGATGTGGGTGATCAGAAGCGTGTCATGACTCCCGCCGCTGCAAAGGAGATCGGCTCCGATTACATCGTGGTGGGCCGTCCCATCACTGCCGCTGCTGATCCCGTAGCCGCCTACGAGCGCTGTGTTGCTGAATTCTGCGATTAAGGAGAACAATATGGAAAGCTATAAGAGAGAATTTATTGAGTTTCTGCAGGGTGCAGGCGTTTTGAAATTCGGCGACTTTACCGCAAAGTCCGGCCGTAAGATCCCTTATTTTGTCAATGCCGGTATGATCAAGACCGGCGATCAGATCACCAAGATGGGTGAATTTTACGCAAGAGCTTATTTTGAAAAGCTGGGCAAGAAGCAGACCGTACTGTACGGACCTGCCTATAAAGGTATTTCTCTGTCCATTTCTGCAGCTGTTGCCCTGAGCAAAGAGGGCCTGAACCTGCCCTTTTTCTTCAACCGTAAGGAAGTAAAGGACCACGGCGAGGGCGGCACCTTTGTGGGCTATGTGCCCCAGGCAGGTGAGGAGATCGTCATTATTGAGGATGTGATCACCGCCGG
>CAYMPY010000213.1:0-2219 GCA_964392535.1 uncultured Oscillospiraceae bacterium | reverse complement strand
CAAAACAGATAGATTTCTCCACTCGCTACGCTCGGTCGAAATGACAGCGTTTTCTAAACTTAGTGACATTGCCGAGGACGGGTGTCCCTACGAAAAAGGACATGGCCGATTGGGCCATGTCCTTTTTGTATTATCTGTTCTGTGGGCCGCGCTTGTCGGCATCGCCTAAGAAGTAGATGGTGCACTGCCGCACACCGAACTCCCAGCACTCGGGAACTGTATCGAAGAACAGGTCCACATGGGAGCCGTTAACACCGCCGCCGCAGTCCTCTGCAGTGGCAATGCCGTATACATACTCACCGTCATTGGTGACGATGAACATCCGAGTACCGTAAGGGATCAGATTGGGGTCCACTGCAATAGCACCCACACGGGCCAATGTACCGGTGGCTGTGGTATCACCTACATCCTCGATCCAGGAGGTATAGGCCGTGGCCTTGAACTCCTGGGAATGGGTATAATTCAAAACCTCACCGGTGGAAAGAACGATATAGCCGTCAGCGATCAGGGGCCACTCATTGGTACCGCCCACATTTTCGCCGGTTCCAACTGCTACCAGCCGATCCACAGGCTCTTGCTTCACCGTCTCCTCCAGTACGGAGCGGTCCTTCTCAACGGCGTTTTCAAAGGTCACCGCACTGCGACGCAGGGCGTAGCCCACCTGTCCCTCCACAAGCACTGCTTCAGCACCCGCAGGCAACGTGGGATCGTCCACATATACGGTCTCATAGGGCAGCTCCACGGTATAGGTCTCCGTATTGGAAACCACCCAGTCCACACGGACCTCCATACCATCATATACTTTTGTACCTACCGGAACAGATGTGCGGTAAGCGCCCTCGTACTTCATGCCACTGCGGGCTAAAACCTCTGCAAGGGTCTCATCATAGGCCGTCAGCACAACAACCTCACCACAGTAATCCACAGTGAGCTGCCTGCTTCGCTGAACAGTGATCTCCGACGAGCCGTCTGTGGTGTAATAATCTTCGCCTGAAAGGGTCACACCGGCTTCTTCCAGAACCTCTGCGGGGTCGGATGCATAGGTTGAATGAACTGTCACATTTTCGCCATCATTGATCACGAAGGTGTTCTGGGCGAATACAGTCTGAACCAGCGAGAAGCTGAGTATGGCCACTGGCAGCAGAAGCGCAAATGCACGCACAAACCGGTTGCCTGACCTGGGCATGAAGGGGGAATAAAGCTGCATTGGAATAACCTCCTTCCTGTTTTTCGGGCCACTTCCCAACCACAATATATTGTGGTTTTGGTCTCGAAAGAACCAAGTGGTATCAAATGGTTACAAATCGTGATTTTTTGCGTTCACGTGTAACCATTATAACAAATTTTACTCAAAAGTCAAGCTTTTTTACCCAAACTCGGCTTTTCGACAACTTTCCGCCCTTTTTAAAAGTTAAAATTATGTCAACTTTTTCATGTAAAAATTGGGAAAATCTGTCATTTTACCCCTATATATGGCGTAAAGGGTTACATTTGTTTACATAATTTGCAGAATTATGTAACCTTATAGAATTTTATGTCGCTGGTAAATTATGGAAACCGTTTTGGGGTGTTGAAAATGATTTTTTCTCCTCCACCTGACCCCAAAAAAGGCCGCAAAGTCCCCCGCCCCACACCACTGGGCTACCACTTTTTGACAATTACAGGAAACACTATATGTTGTGTTGCGGTAAAACGCAGAACGAAGAGTGCAGAACGCAGAACTATTTGAAAACCTAAAATCCTGCACTGTCATTCTTAGCACGGTTTGCGGGACGGGAGACCCGTCCCCTACAGCTCAGAATGGGTGAGATTATCAATATAGTTCTGCACTCTGCGTTCTGCGTTCTGCGTTTTATTGTTGACATTCGTTTTTGTCTGTGCTATATTTTATATTGTTAAAGGCTGTGATAAAGACATGGTGCTATATAAGCTGCTCAGAGAGGTCCCGACCCGGTGAAAAGGGACTGCAATCCTTATACTGCGCATACCACTTTTGAGCCACCGGTCGGAAATGGCCGGTCGGGTGCGCCCGTTAAAGCGTCAATGAGTGACGGCGTAAGCCGTAACCAGGGTGGAACCGTGGAATACTTTGTATCCCACCCCTGATTCTTCAGGGGGTGGGTTATTTTTATGCCCTCCCCAACAAAAACAAGGAGGAAAATACTATGTCCGAAGAAAATCTGTACACCTTTGAAAACCCCGAGTACCGCAAGACCTTC
>CAYMPY010000212.1:0-2304 GCA_964392535.1 uncultured Oscillospiraceae bacterium | reverse complement strand
GCGGCCATGATGGAGCTGGGCGGCAATGTGATCGGCTTCAGCGATGCCGGTTCTTCCTCTGCCGCCAAGGGCGAGAGCATGTCTGACACTGCCAAGATGATCAGCTGCTATGCGGATATTATGACCATTCGCCACCCCAAGGAGGGTGCACCCTATGTGGCATCCAAGGCAGCCACCATTCCCGTCATCAACGCCGGTGACGGCGGTCACTGCCATCCCACACAGACCCTGGCCGATCTGCTGACCATTTACAGAGAATTGGGTCGGTTGGATAATCTGACATTGGGTGTCTGTGGCGACCTGAAATATGGCCGTACTGTTCACTCTCTGCTGTCTGCTATGGGCCGTTATGAGAATATCAAGGTCGTGCTGATCTCTCCCCAGGAGCTGGCTCTGCCCAACTACCTGAAATATGAGATTCTTGACAAATACGGTATGGAGTACCGTGCAACGGAGTCTTTGGAAGAGGCCTTGCCGGAGTTGGATGTGCTGTACATGACCCGTATTCAGCGGGAGCGGTTTGACGATCCTTTCCAGTATGAGCGGCTGAAGGACAGCTACATTTTAGATGTGGAAAAGATGAAGCTGGCACAGCCTCATATGCGTGTGCTTCATCCGCTGCCCCGTGTCAACGAAATCAGCGTGAAGGTGGATGCGGACCCCCGTGCTGCCTACTTCCGTCAGGCACTGAATGGTAAGTTTATGCGCATGGCCTTGATCCTGAAGCTTTTGGAAGAGGCCAAGAACCCTGCTGAGGAATTTGATTTTGCAAAGTACAGCATCGAAGGTCTTACCTGCGATAATCCCCGTTGTATCACTTCTACGGAGCAGGAGCTGGAGCATTTATTTAAGTGTGTCGAGCCTGCGCAGGGCATTTACCGCTGTATTTACTGCGAGTGCAAAAAGAAGAAAAAGTAAACTGGGTTACTTTAACAAATTATGACCGCTTCCCACAGGGATTCATGGGGCAAAAGGTAGAAAAAAAGTTTCTGCTCCATCCTTCCTTGACAAAGGTTTTTTGGGCTGTTAAAATTGTTTTTGTAAGTTTATAAGGCTTTCTGCGACTGACGGAAAATATGGGTCACCATAGGGGAACAGGAAGTTTATTTTGCCGACCGTCTGGGCGTAAAAAGCTTTTCAGGGCTTTTTACGCCCTTTTTGCTTTTAAGTAACCGCTGAACAACCCGTCTGCGGTTATCGGCGGATCTTTTGCCCCAACTGTGCAATTTGAAAAACGCGAAATACACAAAGTATGTCTGCGTTTTCCAAATTTTCATTTGGGACAAAATCTCTCGCCGCTATTTCTTGCCGGGGTGTTCAGCGGTTACTTGGTTTTTAAAATCGTTTTAAATGGAGGAATGAATATGAAGAAAGTTGGTATTGTGATGGGCAGCGACAGCGACCTGCCGATTATTCAAAAAGCAACGGATATGCTCCGCAGCTTGGAGATTCCCTTTGAAGTGCATGTATATTCTGCGCACAGAACCCCTGTGGAGGCACGGGACTTTGCACTCGGCGCAAGAACCAATGGCTTTGGTGTGATTATTGCCGCTGCCGGTATGGCGGCCCACCTGGCCGGTGCCATTGCTGCCAATACCACACTTCCGGTAATCGGTATTCCCTGTAAGGGCCCGGTGCTGGACGGTATGGATGCACTGCTTGCGACTGTACAGATGCCCACCGGAATTCCTGTTGCCACTGTTGCCATTAACGGCGGTGCCAATGCAGCCCTGTTGGCTGCCCAAATATTGGCAGTTTCCGATGAGGAGCTTGCACGGAAGCTGGATGAAAAGCGTGTAACCGATGCTGAGGCGGTCCTTAAAAAGGATGCCGGTATCATGGATAGATTATAATTTAAAAGGAGAAAGAAAAATGGAAAAGAAGCTTGTTTACACCGGTAAGACCAAGGATGTATTTGCACTGGAAAACGGAAATTACTTACTGAAGTTTAAGGACGATTGCACCGGCAAGGACGGCGTGTTTGATCCCGGCGAAAATTCTGTAGGCCTGACTATCGAGGGCGTGGGTGATGTGAACCTGCGTATGTCCATTTATTTCTTCGAGAAGATCAACAAGGCTGGTATCCGTACCCACTTTGTCAGTGCCGACCTTGAAAAAACCACCATGGAAGTTCTGCCTGCCAAGGTGTTCGGCAAGGGCCTGGAGGTTATCTGCCGCTATAAGGCGGTTGGTTCTTTCTATCGCCGCTATTCTGACTACTGCGAGCTGGGTCAGGATCTGCCTGCTTACGTGGAAACCACCTTTAAGAATGACGAAAAGGGTGACCCCCTGGTTACCAAGGAC
>CAYMPY010000211.1:0-2312 GCA_964392535.1 uncultured Oscillospiraceae bacterium | reverse complement strand
CATGAACAGCGGGCTGACATCTGACAGTAAGCGGACAACCAGCAGAGGCAATCCGTCAGAAGAATCCTATACTGTGAAACAGGCAACATCCCGCGTTCCCTGGGATATGGTCATAGAAGATGGAAAGCTATATCTTGGCGGCGGTGATTACAATGATAACACCGGGCCTGTAGATATACACACCTTAGATCTAACCACAAACGAATGGTCAGTTTCCGGTACACTGAATGATGAAGCAATTGGAAAATTTGTCCGAATCGGTGATCGTATCTTCGCCCCGGGTTTTGATTCAAAAGGCGCAAACTCTACAGGCAATTTTTACTGGCTTGAAAACGGTCAATGGCAGGAAAACAACACCCTTCCTGGTGCAGCTCATAATTATGACATCATAGAACATGACGGAAAGCTTATGTTTGCAATTGGCACCTGGACCGGCGCCAACGCTCCTGTTCAGGCAACTGAAGACAACGGCTTAACCTTTTATGGAGTGCCGTTTTATAAAGATGGTATCAACATCATTGAAGAGAATTGCTTTGACTTTATGCGTGTATATGATTTCTTCGTTACCGAAAACGGACTATACTGCATATTCACATCTGCGACAGATGGAAAGTCACAGTATTACGAATTTTTCCGATATGATAACGGTGCATTTTACTTTGAATCCACCCACAAGGATGCAGGCATTCGTATTAAAACCATTAAGCAAGAGCCAATTTCTTCAGAAGTTACCTTCCGGGGGCAATGTTACTTAGCCGCATACTACCTCTCAAGAACAACAGATTTTAAAACCTTTGAGGAACTCCCACTTCCAAAAAACGAAATCGCAGTTGATCTACTGGTAGAAGACGATCAGCTGTATATACTGTGTGCTCAAACCAAAGAGAAAACCTGTGATGTACGTGTGTACGCCTATGTATATAACAGCTTTTTCTATCCCCTTTTATCATTTGAAAGCGAGAACCTTCCAATCAGTTTTGTAAAAAACGGAAATGATTTCTACATTGGCCTCGGCAAGCAGGGATACGATGATTATGCTACGGGTTCCGTTATTTCTGTATCTGTCCCTGAGCTCACAATGACACTAATTAAAGATTGTATATAATATATCAGGAGGAACTATCATGAGTCTCAATGAATCTGTAATCCAATATATCGACGAACATAAGCAGGAAGCCTACGATCTTCTTTTAACACTTGCACAGATCCCAGCCCCCTCTCACCATGAAGAGAAACGAGCTGAATTTTGCAAGAAGTGGCTGGAGAATCAGGGTGCAGAGGGTGTTTATATTGATGAAGCACTTAATGTTGTGTATCCCATTGGCTGCAACGAAACCAATCCTGTGGTAGTTTTCATGGCACATACTGACGTGGTATTCCCGGACACCACCCCCCTGCCCCTGCGTGTTGAGGATGGAAATATCTTCTGCCCCGGCATTGGCGACGACAGTGCCAATGTCGCAGCACTCATGGCCGCCGCAAAGTACATTGCGCAGAACAAATTAACACCTAAAAAACTGGGCGTTGTTATTGTACTGAACAGCTGTGAAGAAGGGCTTGGCAATCTCAAGGGCAGCAAGCATATTATGGCGATATACGGCAGCCGTGTTCAGGAATTTGTCTCCTTTGATGGCACCGCCCGTGGTATGTGCACCGGCGCCGTCGGTTCCAAGCGTTATGAAGTGGAGATTTTGACCGAGGGCGGACACTCTTACGGAGCATTTGGAAACAGAAACGCCATTGCCTATATGGCTTCCCTGATTTCCTCTCTTTATGATATCAAAGTACCCAATCGTGGAAAAACTACTTATAATGTAGGCACCATCTCCGGTGGTACATCTGTCAATACCATCGCACAGCAGGCCACTATGCTCTACGAATTCCGTTCCAACGATAAACAGGATTTAGCTGAAATGGAAGCACATTTTAATGCCGCAATTGAATACTACCGCGCAAAAGGAATTACGATCAATGTTTCTCTTGTAGGTGATCGTCCTTGTGCAAGTCCCATTGATCCCGACAAGCACCAAATTTTGATTAACAGAGCAATGGCCGCCGTTAAGGCCCATTATGGTTTTGATACAAGAGCAGGTTTCGGCTCTACGGATTGTAATACGCCCCTTTCCATGGGCATTCCTTCGCTTAGTGTTGGCGGCTATATCGGTGCAAAAGCCCACACCCGTGAGGAGTATTTGGAGATTGACAGCCTCCATCCGGGTCTAAAGGTCGTATTTGACATGATTCTGCATCACTTTTAAGTCAAGACCACCGGCTGAGCCGGTGGCTTGCACAGGCCCTATAAGGGCCTAATA
>CAYMPY010000210.1:0-2341 GCA_964392535.1 uncultured Oscillospiraceae bacterium | reverse complement strand
AAAAAATTGACCGAAAGTGGAGGTAAAACCTCAAAATTCGGTCAAAATTTGGTCGAAGTGACAGGACTCGAACCTGCAGCATCTTGCTCCCAAAGCAAGCGCGCTACCAATTGCGCCACACCTCGAAGTATTCAATTTTTGGTCGGTTTTCAGCAGAAAAACCGCAACTGTGGGACACTATGTGGTCTTAGGGCTATTATAGCACATTCTTAGAAAAAAGGAAAGCGGAAAAACCGCAGTATTAAAGGCTTTTTTGAGGTGTCTGGGATTTTACTTGAATTACCTATCTCACAGTCCCAAAGCAGGCGCGCTACCAACTGCGCTACACCTGGATACATATTTAACTAAGTGTGAGATTTACGAAAATGGAAGGTGCGCTTCCTGTTGCGGTGCCCGATAAAATCTTCGGGCTTACGCTGATCCTCGATTTTATCGACCGCTGCCACTCGCTCGGCTCCCTTCCTCCGCCACCGGCGGCGGTCGCCTCGCTCCCCAACTGCGCTACACCTGGATACTTTCGGTATTATACACGATAAGAATAAAAAAAGCAATCAAAATTTTGCGGTAAGGGAAAAATACAGATTTTGGGGTAAAAATGCTGTCTTGACTAATAAATGCTGTGGGAGTATAATAGAAAATGAAAGAATATGTATACTTTTCGGAGGTTTTTGAATATGCGTGGAATTCCGTCTTTAATTACAGACATCCGTAAGAAGGTTTTTACTGAAGTGGCCCGGATGGCCTATGAGGGTAACGGCTATGAGAAAGTAGATGAGCTGCCTTATATTATTGTGCCCGGCGATCAGCCCCGGCATCGGGAATCTGTGTTTTTGGAGCGTGCCATTGCCAGTGAGCGGGTACGGCTTGCCATGGGCCTGGATATCCGTCCTATTCAGAGCCGCCACCTGATGACCGAGGGCATGGACGAGGCTGCGGTTGCGGAGCAGTACTACAGACCTCCGCTGATCAACATCATTCCCTATGCCTGCCATAGCTGTCCCACCAATCAGTACAAGGTCAGCAACTACTGTCAGAACTGCCTGGCTGCATCCTGTCGGGAGGTCTGCCCCAAGGATGCCATTACGGTCCGCAATAACCGTTCTTACATCGATTTGGATAAGTGTATCCGCTGCGGTAAGTGTGCCAAGGCCTGTCCCTATAACGCCATCGTCCATTTGGAGCGGCCCTGTCAGGTTGCCTGTGGCATGGATGCCATCGGCTCTGACGAGCATGGTCGTGCGCAGATCGATCAGGACAAGTGCGTGGCCTGCGGTCAGTGCTTGGTCAGCTGTCCCTTTGGCGCCATTGTGGACAAGGGTCAGATATTCCAGGTGATCCAGTCCATTTTAAAGGGTGACCGGGTCATTGCCATTGTTGCTCCGGCCTTTATCGGCCAGTTCGGCAAGCACTCCACTCCCGGTAAGTTCATTGCTGCCATGAAGGAGCTGGGCTTCAGCCGCATCGTGGAGGTGGCTGTTGGCGCAGACCTGTGTACCATTGAGGAAGCCAAGGACTTTATGGAAAAGGTTCCTGCCCAGCAGAATTATATGGCAACCTCCTGCTGCCCGGCCTGGCATTCCATGATCTATAAGCTGTTCCCCTCGGAGACCGGCAAGATCTCCATGACCCTGACCCCCATGGTCTATACTGCCCGGCTCATGAAGCAGAAGTACCCCGATTGCAAGGTGGTCTTTGTTGGCCCTTGTGCCGCCAAGAAGCTGGAGGCCATCCGTGAGGACATCCGCTCCGATGTGGATTTCGTGCTGACCTTTGAGGAGCTGCAGGGCATGTTCGAGGCCAAGGGCATCAACCTGGACGAGGTGGAATCCGCGGAGCCTCTGAACGTGGGCACCGCTGCGGGCCGTGGTTTTGCGGTGGCCGGTGGTGTGGCCAAGGCGGTCACGGATCTTATCGCAGAGACGAACCCTGGCGTGGAAGTCAAGACCGCCCGGGCGGAGGGCCTGCGGGAGTGCAAGAAGCTGATGCAGCTGGCTAAGGTGGGCAAGTACAACGGCTTCTTGCTGGAAGGCATGGCCTGTCCCGGCGGCTGCGTCGCCGGTGCCGGCACCATGATCCCCGTGGAAATGGCTCAGAGGCTGGTCACCGGCTACCAGAAGGAAGCCCGATCCACCAGCCCCCTGGAAAGCCCCTACCATGACCTGGGCAAGGAACTGGAAGAAGAATAAGGTGAAAAGCCGACCCGTCCGGGTCGGCTTTTACCATCAATATACCAGCAGCCCCAGATCCTCTTTCCAGTTCAGAACTCGGGAAACGGCTTCATCCAGTATTTCCCGGGAAATACGGCCATCCTCCACGGCCTGCAGAACAGCTTGGTACTGGG
>CAYMPY010000209.1:0-2393 GCA_964392535.1 uncultured Oscillospiraceae bacterium | reverse complement strand
CCATCGTTTCCATCGGCGCAACTATTTTCCAGTTTGTTGCAAATAGCAAGGCCGACCCCAACACCTGGCTGGCTAACAACTGGTGGTTTAAGAATATCTTCAGCCCCCAGTGTGCAGTTTATGCCATCGTGTATTTCCTGCTGATCTTCTTCTTCAGTTGGTTCTACTCCACCATTCAGTATGACCCCACTGAGATCGCCAAGAACCTTCAGAAGAACGGCGGCTTCATCCCCGGCTTCCGCGCCGGCAAGCCTACCGCAAACTTCATCAAGAAGGTTATCAACAAGATCCTGATCTTCGGTGCTATTTACCTGGCCATCGTTGCACTGCTGCCTGTTGTGGGTGGCATCATCTGGACTGAGGTTCAGAACCTGGCCATCGGCGGTACTTCCATCATCATCGTTGTCGGTGTTGCTCTGGAGACCGTAAAGGCTATCGAAGCTCAGATGCTGATGCGTCACTACAAGGGCTTCCTGGACTAAGGGGCGGAGGCATCCTGAATGAAGTTGATCCTGTTAGGCGCACCCGGCGCCGGTAAGGGCACACAGGCCCAGCTCCTCAGTGAGCGGCTTGGAATTCCTTCCATCTCTACCGGGAATATGCTCCGTGAGGCCATGGCAAATGGTACCGAGCTGGGCGAAAAAGTAAGAGTCTACATGGATAACGGCTTGCTCGTTTCCGACCAGCTCGTTTTAGAGCTGGTTCGGGAACGGACTGCCCGCCCCGATTGCGCCAAGGGTTATATCCTGGACGGCGTGCCCCGCACGCTGTTTCAGGCAATGGACCTGAGTCGCCAGGGTGTGAAAATTGACTATGTAGTTTCTATTGAGATTGACGACGAGGTGATCATGGGTCGTATGACCGGTCGGAGAGTTTGCACAAAGTGCGGCGCTTCCTATCATCTCGAAACCAATCCTCCTAAGTCTGAAGGCACCTGTGACCTCTGCGGCGGTAAAGTTGCCACCCGAAAGGACGATGAACCGGAAACGGTCAGCAATCGCCTGGGTATCTACCATAAAACCACCGAGGTCCTGAAGGACTATTACCGCAAAAAGGGCATGCTCCGGCTTGTCCAGGGTGATCAGTCCATTGAAGGTACTTTCAATGACATCCTGCGGGCTATAGGAGAAACAGTATGATCGCAATTAAAAATGAACGTCAGCTTGAGGCGATGCGCAAGGCATGTAAAATTACCGCGGCAGCCCGTGCACTTGCAGGGGAAATGGTAAAACCCGGCGTATCCACCAAGCAGATCGACAAGGCCGTTTACGATTATATCGTGTCCCAGGGCGCTAAACCGTCGTTCCTTGGCTATAACGGCTTTCCGGGAAGCATCTGCGCAAGCGTCAACAACACCGTGATTCACGGCATCCCCGGCGGCTATGTGTTGCAAGAGGGCGATATCGTATCTGTGGATGTGGGCGCGTACTACGAGGGCTTCCATGGAGATTGCGCGGCAACTTTTCCCTGCGGTAAAATTACCGCCGAAGCTCAAAGGCTTATCGATGTTACAAAGCAGAGCTTTTATGAGGGTATCCGCTTTGCAACTCGGGGACACCGAGTGTCCGATATCTCCCACGCCATCCAGACGTATGTGGAGTCTAACGGTTTTTCAGTTGTGCGCACCTTCGTAGGTCACGGCGTTGGCGCACAGCTCCATGAAGAGCCGGAGGTACCGAATTTCGGTAAAGCCGGCCATGGACCAAGATTATTACCGGGTATGACGCTGGCAATTGAGCCCATGGTCAATGAAGGAACCCACGATGTGCGGATCCTCAAGGACAAATGGACAACAGTGACAGCCGACGGGAAACTCTCGGCCCATTACGAAAATACTGTACTCATCACCGACGGGGAGCCGGAAATCCTCACCGTCGCCGAAGGACTTTAATTATGGACACTGACAGTTCGGATTTAACAATTGCTGATGTCGTTGAATCCATTGCCGGCCGGGACAAGGGCCACCTGTTTTATGTGCTTGAAACAGACGGTGCATATCTGATCCTGGCAGACGGCAAGCAACGGCGAATTGAGAAACCCAAGCGTAAAAAAATAAAGCACACTGTGAAGGTCCTTCGCTCTGAGACCAGAGTCGCCGAAAAGCTTCGGCTTGGCGAAAAGGTGCTCAACAGCGAATTACGGAAAGACCTGGCTTATTTGAGCCGGGAAATGCAAAGCAATAACCTGGGAGGTTAATAACTTGGCAAAAGACGACGTAATTGAGATTGAGGGCATTGTGACGGATGCACTGCCGAACGCCATGTTCAACGTGGATATCGGCAATGGCCATACGGTCCTGGCCCACATTTCCGGCAAGCTTCGTATGAATTTTATCAAGATCTTGCCCGGTGACAAGGTAACTGTTCAAATGTCTCCTTATGATCTGACCCATG
>CAYMPY010000208.1:0-2411 GCA_964392535.1 uncultured Oscillospiraceae bacterium | reverse complement strand
CAATAAAAACCGCTCCCGAGGCACTTGCCTCGGGAGTGTTTTATTGGAAATGCAGAATTAACCAAAACCCTCCTCTGTCATTCTGAGCGAAGCGAAGAATCCGTCCTTCCTCGTAAAAGAGAACGGATTCATCGTCGCAGGCTCCTCAGAATGACACGGTATTTTTTGTTTGCAATTTGGGAAAACCGTGGTAATATAGTATAAAAATGCAGGTGGGAGGAAAAGATAATGATCTGTAAAAATGTGGAGTTTTTTAATGCTGCGGAGCTGATCGAATTGGAGGACGGCTCGGTGACCTGGCGGCGTGTGCCCAAGTGGGTGGAGGATACTCTGGAAAAGGGCGATCAGAGCCTGCGTTACAGCCGTATTTCCACCGGCGTGGAGCTGCGGTTCGTGCTCAAAAGTGATCAGGTGACCATTCGTCTGGCCAAGGTCCGGGATGACGGTGTGGACAATTCCTTCTGCATCTTCCGGGGCGGCTTCCAGGGCTACTATGACGATTACGCAAAAAGTCGGGTGCTTACCGATATGGAGCCCGTGGATGTGGTGATCAAAAAGCACCAAAACCAGGAGCGGCAGGACAAAATGAATGCACTGACCAATATGCCCTGGGACATGGATGTGATCCGCGTACGGTTTGACCGGGGACTTTTCCGTGTTGTAGATATTATCGGTGAGGTAGAGCCACCCAAAAAGGAGCAGTGTCCTCAAAAGACCCTGATGACCTACGGCTCGTCCATTACCGTTGGCATGGATTCCATGGCCGCAGCCACAGCCTGGGCATCCATTTTAGCCCACAAGCTCAAGTGGGATCTGCTGAACAAGGGCTTTGCAGGCTCCTGTATGTTAGAGTACGATATGGCCGAATACTTAGCCCAGTTGGGTGAGCAGAACGCCTACGATGCCGGTATTTTGGAGCTGGGCATCAATGCCATGACCTACCCGGAGGAAAAGGTCTATGACCGGGTGGAGAATATCCTCCGTCAGGTGGTTGGCCGCAACCCGTTAAAGCCCTTCTTCGTGGTGTCCCCCTTCCTTGCCCCTAGCGATTGGGCCGGTGACGGCGAAAACGGAAGAAAATGGCGGCGCATTATCCCGGAAGTGGTGGAAAAGCTGGGTTACAAGAACCTGACCTATATTAATGGACGGGATATTGTAAATGATGTGGACTTCTTCGCTGCCGATGGACTTCATCCCAGTGTATACGGTCATGTGGAGATCGCTGAAAAGATGTATGACCGGGTGCGTGAGGTGCTTTTATGAAAAAGCCCCTTTCTCAAACGGTCCTGAAGCTGCTGGCCTGCATCACCATGCTGCTGGATCATGTTGCTTTTTCTTTTGTACCGGCCCGCACACCGCTGTATTCAGTGCTGCGGATCATTGGCAGAATGGCCTTTCCCCTTTACTGCTTTTTGCTGACAGAAGGTGTACATCATACCAAGAGCCCGAAAAAGTATTTGCTGCGGCTGGTGGTGCTGGCGGTACTGTCTGAACCGCTGTTCGACCTGATGTGTTACCGGCGCTTGATCTATTTTGGTAAGCAAAGTGTCATGGTGACGCTGCTTCTGGGCGCATCCATGTGTATGCTTATGAAAAAGCTGCCCAAATACTGGATGAAGCTGCCGGTGGTCATTCCCTTCTTCTTCCTGGCAAAGCTTGCCCGCTGTGACTACGGCGCAGGCGGCATCCTGATGATCGCCATGTTCATGCTGACCCGGGAGCTGCCCATGCGTGCTGTGTGGCAAGTGCCGCTTTTTGGCTTGTTGTGCATTTATATGGGCGGTTGGACGGTAAAGCTGCCCTGGCGCAGCGTGCCGGTGCAGTGGTTTGCGGTGTCGGCGCTGGTGCCCATTTTGCTCTATGGCGGTAAAAAGGGTAGCCGGAACAAGGTGCTTTCCCACGCTATGAACCTGTTTTACCCGGTGCACATGGCAATAATTGTAATAATTAAGGCGTTTTTCTTATAAAACCCCTTGTAAAATCTGCGGTTTTCGCTTATACTCTAATATTATCCCAATGGAAAAGAGGCAAAGAACATGGAACTCATCACTGTTCGTGAATTATTTAAAAATACCGATGCTTACGCCGGTAAGACCGTTACCGTGGGTGGCTGGGTACGCAACCGCCGTCCCAGCAAGCAGTTTGGCTTCATCGTCTTAAATGACGGCACTTACTTTACCCCGGTGCAGGTGGTTTATGACGATACCATCGAGAATTTCCAGGAGATCTCCAAGATCAATATCGGCGCAGCCCTGATCGTGGAGGGTGAGGTGGTTTTGACCCCCGACTCCAAGCAGCCCTTTGAGCTCAAGGCCAAGACCGTCACCGTGGAGGGTGCTTCCACCGGTGACTATCCTCTGCAGCCCAAGCGTCACACCATGGAGTTTCTGCGGACCATTACCCATCTGCGG
>CAYMPY010000207.1:0-2425 GCA_964392535.1 uncultured Oscillospiraceae bacterium | reverse complement strand
AATCCTTGCAATAGTGCAATCATCTCTTTTGTTAATTTCGGCATACCTACAAAGTCTGCTTCGGGGGCTTCGTTCGCAATCCCGTTGCCATTCACTCCTAATTCTGCCCACGCCTTTCTTGATCTAACAGGACCAAGATCAGGTCCACCGTGTTTTTTGCTACCGCCCACAATGGTAGGCGCAATTTTGTTCGCTTTGGCAACCCATTCATCAAGTTGTTTCCACCCGTTTGCTCCCATTAAATTTTCTAATGTTTCACCAACGGTTGGTGCATCATCATTCTGTGCTTGGGGGTAGACGAAAGAGTTTGTTATATCATTTCTTATGCCAACAATGATTACACGAGGGCGCAATTGCGGAACACCATAATCACTTGCGTTTAGGAGTTTTATTTGAACATCATAACCTAAATCCTTAATCGCAGTAAGTATTTGTTCTCGATATTCAGAAAACTTTGGATCTAAGAATCCTCGCACATTCTCAAGCATCACCGCCTTCGGCATCATTTCCTTGATTAGCCGTATCGCCTCTGGGAATAAATCTCTTTCATCATCTTTTCCTAATTGTTTGGATGCAACAGAGAAAGGCGGGCAAGGAACTCCGCCTGCAAATAAATCAACATTTTTATAAGGAGTGCCATCAAAATCGTGAACATCTGCACAAATAACGTTCCACTCCGGTTTGTTGGATTTAAGAACATCGCAGTATTCAGGTTCGTATTCAACTAATGCAATGTGCTCAAATCCGGCTAAATCCAAACCTATCGCCTGACCACCTGCACCAGCACAAATTTCCACACAAGTAAGCACCGCAATCCTCCTCTGCCTAAAACCTTGTAACTAATTATACCATACATTATGCGTGTTTTCAACAAAAAGACAGAAGGTTGCAAAAAAATGCAACCTTCTGTAAAACTCCGTTAAGGACATCACGCTATGGCAAGGCTTTTTGTTATTTCTTTTCGGCGTAGAACAGGTCTAAGACCACCTGTTGGAGGTTTTCTTCGTCTACATAGAATTCGTAGTATTCCTCGCCGACTACATTTTCGCCCTCTACGGTGACTATCTCCTTGAGGGTATAGTCCTTATAGCGGCTGAGCATGCCGGTGAGGGTATTGACGGAGCAATCGGTAACGATATAGGGTTCGATCCGTTCATAGGTAGAGATCAAAAACTCCATGCCGTGGTCATCCATATTATGATACTGCTGCAGAAAGGAGGTAATATACTCCTTCTGCCGCTCCATACGGCTCACATTCTTCTGGTCACCCACGCCCTTACGGGTCTGGACGTAGCTCAGCACCTGGTGGCCACGAAGCACGGTCTGACCCATGGAAATCGAGGGATCTACCTCCGAAAAATCATCGGTCACATTGACCGTCACACCGCCCACCGCATCATTTAAGATGGGAATGGCATCCATATTCATAGAGACATAGTAATCAATGTTCACGCCCGGGAGGAAATTCTCCAAGGTAGAGCGAACATTTTCGCAGCTGTCCTCCAGGCCACTGCCGTAGGTATGGGCCAATGCAAGCTGTTCCCTTCGTGTACCTGCATAGTCACCCCGCAGACCCAGCAGAGATACATCCAGCATAGTATCGCGGTTTAAGTACAGTACGCTGCAGTTTTCATTTGTTTCATCAAAAACCAGCAGCATGACCATATCCGCTGCACCGGGGTTAATGTAGGAGCTGCTTGCCTGGACCGGGCCCTCCTGGTCGATACCCAGGACCATCATCACCGTCACATCCTGCCGGGGATAATAGAGCTTGCCGTCCTTTTCAATGGTTTTCGATTGTTGTGCATATTCTGCGCCCGGTTTATGTAAAAAATCAGCGGACTTCAAAATCTGGAGCCCGCTGATAATCATTACAAGCACCAGGATCAGGATGGCACAAAACAGGAGCGTTTTATTCCTTCTGCCTTTCATACGATTCATCCTTATCCGGTTAGATTGTTACTGTTCCTTCTTCTTCAGAGCAACCACGACCAGGGTGACCAAAGCCACGCCGGACAGGGCCAAAGTGCCGATCCACAGAGGCAGGTACTTACCGGAGGTATCACCGGTCTGAGGAGGTGTCGTGCCGTTCTGGGATTCCTTCACTGCGAAGACTACAGGGCAGATATCCTCAAACACACAGGTAACAGTACCGTCACCGTTGTTGACAACGCTCTGGATCTTCTCCCACTTACCATCAATGTAGGTCATAACAACGACCTCCGTGCCTGCGCTGACACCCAGGTTAAAGTTAACGGTCAAGGTCTTGCCGGGCTCCTTCAGCTCTGTGGGCTTATCACCGTGGGTATCGGGCTGCTGACGGCAGGACTCATACTTATAGCTTACATCCACAAGCTCACGGATCACATAATCCTCGTTGATGGGCAGTGTCATGGAGCCGTCCTTCAGCTTTGCATACACATCC
>CAYMPY010000206.1:0-2439 GCA_964392535.1 uncultured Oscillospiraceae bacterium | reverse complement strand
GTAGCATCCCGCTCCTTGCACTCCTCGATGGTGTACTTGGGCTTATCCTCCATGGAGTAATCCAGGAAGCTCAGCTCCAGCTTGCCGGAGAAATCAGAGATAACGCCAACATCCTTGAAGACCTCGCGCAGACCTTCGTCCAGGAACCACTGATAGGAATCCTTCTGGATCTTGAGCATGTTGGGCATTTCCAGGATCTCACGGTACTTTGCGTAGGACTTACGCACGGTCTTGCCAAACAGTTGGTCCTTGACCATTTCCATATAGATCTCACAGCCTTTCTTCTAAGTGTTGTGTTGATTACTTTTTGATACGCCCGGAGAAGTTGATGAAAACTCATCTTCTGCTCTTGACATCGTTCAAAATATGTGATAAAATGCTCATGCTGGGACAAAAGGGCGCAGAATCGCATATTCCCACATATAGGTAACTATTCTATCACAAGCCGATTGAAATGTCAATCGGCTATTTTCATTTTTATACACAAATTTATAAAAAGACATCATTACAGGGCCAAGTTAATTTCAACTTGGCCCTGTAATCATATTTTCATTTTAAAACGCCAAAGGCGGTCTTGATCTTCTTGGGAGGCATAGCCGATGCCCACACGCTTGTCTGCTTCAATTTGGCATTTAAAGCCATCGTCCTCGATTTTCAGCTGCTCCTGCTTCAAAATGTGACAGCCATTGAGCTGTCCGGTTATTCCAAAGGCTTTGGTCAATCTGCCTGGGCCGGGTGCTTCCATGCAGGCGCGGATCAGCACCGCCTGGGGATCTCCTTCCCTGCCGGTTACAATATTGAGCATCCAATGCATTCCGTAGCACAGATAAACGTAGATCGTGCCGCCCTGGGCGTACATAACCTCTGTTCTTTGCGTGCGGCCCTTATGGGCATGACAGGCAGTGTCCTCCTCACCCCAATAGACCTCTGTTTCAGAAATACGCAGCCGTTTTTCGCCGCAAACCAGTATTTTCCCAACCAATGCCCGGGCAACGGTCACCGGGTCCTGCTCATAGAATTTTTGATCCATAAAATCAACTCCCTGCGTTTATTATAGCACAAATATACCCTTGTCACAAGTCACTGATTATGCTATAATGGGTATAAGGAGTGAACACTATGGAACAGGTTTTGCAAAAACTAAAATCACAGGAAGAATTTCTTTGGACAAATCCCGATCTTACAGCTTTTTCACAGGCTGATTTCGGTTGCCCACTGTCTTTGAGCCAAATAGAGGATGCTGAAAAACGGCTTGCACGTTTTGCGCCGCTGCTGAAAAAGCTCTTTCCTCAAACGGACAACGGGATCATTGAATCCCCCCTGGAGCCCATCCCCTATATGCAAAAAGCCATGGGTATCCGGGGCACCATGCTGCTGAAGCGGGATGACAGCCTGCCCATCGCAGGCTCTGTTAAAGCCCGGGGTGGCATTTATGAGGTATTGAAGCACACCGAGGAGCTGGCCCTGAAAGAGGGCCTTGTAACCGAAAGCAGTGATTACAGCATTTTAGCGCAGTATCGGGATTTCTTCTCGCAATTTAAGATCCAGGTAGGCTCTACCGGCAATTTGGGTCTGAGCATCGGCATTATGAGTGCCGCCATTGGCTATAAGGCCATCGTGCACATGTCCGCCGATGCACGGCAGTGGAAAAAGGATCTGCTGCGCAGCCACGGAGTTCAGGTCATTGAATACGAGAGCGATTATTCCGCCGCCGTTAAGGAAGGCCGAAAGCTGTCAGATCAGGATCCAAACAGCTATTTCGTAGACGATGAAAACTCTGTGGATCTGTTTATGGGGTACGCCGTTGCCGCTCTGCGAACGAAAAAGCAGCTTGTGGATATGAACATCTCCGTAGATCATGAGCACCCCTTATGTGTATATATTCCCTGCGGCATAGGCGGCGCACCGGGTGGTATCACCTTTGGCTTTAAGCAGCTGTTCGGTGACCATGTGCACTGCTATTTTATTGAGCCCACCGCCGCACCCTGTATGCTTTTGGGTATGGCCACCGGAAAAGGACCGGACATTTGCGTGCAGGATATCGGTCTTTCCGGCCTGACTCACGCAGACGGCTTAGCTGTGGGCCGCCCCTCCGGTTTTGTGGGGCGGGTTATGAAAAATATTCTTTCCGGCATTGTTACTGTTCAGGATTCCCGGCTTTATGACTATATGCGGCTTTTGGAACAGACGGAGGGCATCTTTATCGAACCCAGCGCCTGCGCCGCCTTCCACGGCCCGGTGTACACAAACGAAAAAGCGACCCACATTCTGTGGGCCACCGGCGGCAGTATGGTCCCGGAGGAAATCCGAAACCAATATCGAAATACCGTTCTATAAAATGCCCCTATGCGCAATGCAGCGTGCAGAACGCAGAACGCCTGTAGTATATCGTTAATACTAAAACTTTACTTTTGGTAAACAGTATGGTATAATAATCAC
>CAYMPY010000205.1:0-2449 GCA_964392535.1 uncultured Oscillospiraceae bacterium | reverse complement strand
CAAACTGGAACTCTAATGCGTTGCCCAGGATCATACGGGCAACATCGATGTCGAATTTTGCAACATAGTCAGGATCGGCCTCACCGCAGACGGTACAGCTGCCCCTTTCATAGCTGTGGCCGAAAGCTGGGATCTCCACCTGCGCCTCCAGCACCTGACCGCATAGGGCACAGCTTAAGCCCTCGGTCATACCGATCTCGGTACAGGTTGCAGCAGTACCGGCAAGCACCGTGGTTTCTTCGTGAGTACAGCTGCCGATGGTGTACATGGTGGTACCGCTGGAAACAGCTTTATAGAAGCACAAATCCTTCTGCTGATTGCTGGGCAAATAGCAAGCGATCAAAAGGCTTGTGTTATAGCGCATCACATTACGGGTAAATGTGCCGGCGGACTTAATGGTGGCTGCGCCTGTAGAGGAAACGGTAATGGTCCAGGAGGCGTTATTATCTAAGTAGCCGGTTTTTAATTGGTTTGCGGAAGAAGAAGCAGCATATAAATAGCCACTGCCGGTGTAAAGTCCGTATGTACCGCTGACATTACCGGCGGTCAGGGTGAGTATCTGCACATCAGAACCGGACCAGGTAATGGTATTGTCCGCATTTTTTGTAATGGCAGTCACGCCGCGGTTACTGGTCTTTTGATTGGTGCTCATGGCCTGCTCATAGCCGTGGGCCGCAATGATCACCCGGTCACCAACAGCAAGCTCAGATGTAGCTGTGACAAGCTGCCACTGCTCACCGCCAACGGACATATCCATGTAGCTATAAAGGGCATAAATATTATTGATGCCGGAAACCACTCTGTAGGGATCGCCGGGCCGCAGCACACCGACAGGACGGGTAGCCGTATCGGTCACTGTGTCAGTGACCCAGCCCACGAACTGATAATCGGTGGGTAAAGTACCTGTATATTCCGGCATAAAGATCACTTCACCGGGGTCATAGGTCACGGTGCTTGCGGTGGTGCCTGCGTGCAAATATTTTACTGTACCGGGGCTTTGCTCTGCAAAGTTGATACGAATGGAGCAATCACCGCTGACAGTAAATACATCGTAGCTGCGGGTGACAGTCACATTGCCGGACAGAATGGTATAACCCACTGCCTCGAAGCCTGCCTTGGGCATGGCTGTGACGGTATTGCCGTTTACGTGAACCGTGCCGTAGCTTTCGTTATTGGAAGAAGCGGTAATGGAATAAGAAGACTTTACAGCATTGCCGGAGGGGGTCTGCATATTCGGTACGCTTTCACCCAGCACAGTAAAGGCCAGCTCCGGGAAGTCCACAAACACATTCCGCACGCCGGTAATAGACTCTACAACGTCATTTCTGCCCATTTCCCAGGTGTCCACCGGGTCAGCCTCCATCCAGCTCAGGAGTACCTCTTCGCTTTCAATAACGCCGCTTGTGCCGTAAAACACCGACATATCCCAGCGGATGTAGCCATAGAGCATACTGCGGGCTACATCGCCACGGATATCAAATTTATCCGTCAGGCTGTTGGGCTGGAAATAACCGGCGGACTCACCGTAGGCCGCATTGCCCCGGCTGGAGTTGACGGTGGAGGTCACAGGGCGGAGCAGAATGATATCGTCCGTGTCACCGGTGCCAAATTTACTCTGAGGCCAGGTGTGCTCCCGGTTCCAGGTACTGCCACCGTCCCACACAGGCAAAATATCTGTGCCGGTGTAGAAGTCGGAAATATAGTAGCCGTTTTCCTCGCAATCGGTGTAGGTCAGCAGATACTTACTGTCATCGTAATCGGGAATACTACCGGTCATCAGGTTCTGAAGCTCATCGGCAGAACACGCAGCCAAAGAGGAATAGGTGGTATTGCCGTAGAAATCCTCCGCCATAGGCGAAAGGAAGGTAGCCGTCTCCCCTCTTGTGCCCCAGTTTTTCACCACATTGGTGTAGGAGCTCGCATCACCGTTTTCGTCCGGAACAACTGCCTCGGTCACATAGCTGACAGAGTGGTCCGCAGCCAGTGCAGACACGGGCAGCAGAGAAAACACCAGTGTAAGTGCCAACAGTATCGCAGCAATTCTTTTTTTCATCATACCAGCTTTTCACCTTTATCCTTATATTCGCTGTCCATGGGACTTTCAAAATCCGCCTCATTCTGATAGCGGCCAACCACCTTGGCAGCCAGCTCTACGGGCAGCAGTGTACCTGCACCGGCCACACAGCCGCCGGGACAGCCCATGCCCTCCAACAGGTAACCGTTATACTTACCGGCCTTGGCCAGGGTCATCAGCTTGCGGCACTCCCGCAGGCCCTCGGCATGGGCAATATTAACCGTTGCATCGGGATCGTTTTCCTTGATCATCTTCTCCACCGCACCGGCAACACCACCGGCCACCGCAAAGCCACGGCCGGAGGCACTGCCCTCGTTTAAGTCATACATGGGCTCGATGGTCTCAAAGTTGATCTCCTTGGCATCGAACATGCCC
>CAYMPY010000204.1:0-2461 GCA_964392535.1 uncultured Oscillospiraceae bacterium | reverse complement strand
CTGTGACCCCATGCTTGTAAGGCATGTGCTCTCCCAGCTGAGCTATGCTCCCATTGGCATCGCTGCAGGCGTTCACACCTCAGCGACGTGGTTCATTATACACGCAGGAAGCCATTTTGTCAAGCACTTTTTTTATTTTTTTAAAGAAAAATTATACCGAATTATTTCGCCCAAAAACGACCGAAATCTGCCCCAAAACAGCAGATCCCGGCCATTTTTATCAAATAGACTTCAGCATCTGATCGATTTGATCCGGGGTAAATTCATAGCGTTTATCGCAGAACTGGCACTCTACAGGGAAGCTTTTTCCTTCATCCCTGATCTGAGTCAGCTCTTCCCTGCCCAGGCTGATGAGGGCTGCCTCCACCCGCTCCCGGGAGCAATAGCACTTATAGGAAATTTCCGTTGTCTCCATAAATACAACGCCCAAATCGCCCAACACCTGACCCAAAATATCCTCAGGAGTCAGACCCTGCTCCAGCATGGTGGTCACTGCACCTGCTCTTTTAATACCGGCCTCCACCTTATCGACGGTCTCTTCGGGCGCACCGGGCAGCAGCTGGATCAGGTAACCACCGGCCACCTTTACAGAGCTGTCCTTATCCACCAGCACGCCCAGGGCGCAGGCTGTGGGGGTCTGTTCACTTTGGGCAAAGTAGGCCGTCACATCGTCACCGATCTCGCCGGAGATCAGCTCCACAGAGCCCACATAAGGCTCTTTCATCTGCAGATCCCGGATAACCGTCAATGTACCGTCTCTGCCAACGGTTGCACCCACATCCAGCTTACCGGGGTACTTTTCCTGAAGCGGCACATGGGGCTCGTAGACCGTACCACGAACATTGCCGGTGGCATCGGACACACAGACGATTGTACCGATAGGTCCGCCACCCTTGATCTGCAAGGTCATGGAGCCGTTTTCCACCTTCTGCGTATTGCCCATCATGGATGCTGCAGTCAGGGCTCTGCCAAAGGCAGCTGTTGCGTTGGGGGTCGTATCATGGATCCGGGCAGCTTCCCGAACCGTTTCCGTTGTACGGATGGCCACCACCTTCACAAAGCTGTCCATGGTCATTCCGCGCACAAGATAATCCTTCATCGTATTCTTCCTTTTCTCGCTTTAATATAGATTCGCTGTTCGCCCTCTTCAGGAGGTCCAAGGCGCCGGTCACCGTAAACACGAATGCCGGTAAAGCCCGCTTCCTTTAAGTAGCCAGTAAGCTGCTCCGCGCAATAGGCATATTCCCGGTGCTCCTCAAAGGACCGATACCACACATTACCGGCTCTTTGAAACAGATCCATTCCGTAGGAGCAGATATTGGTCTGTTCATCAAAGCTTCCACGCCACACACAGTACACATCGTCATCCTCGTCCAAAAACACCTGGCCGTCCATGGCACGAAGCTTTTCAGGGGTATTTACATCGAAAATGAAGCAACCACCGGGGTTCAAAACCTTATAGATCCTGCGGATCGCAGCACGGCAATCCTCCGGGTCCGTAATATAGTCCAGGCTGTCCAGGGCACATACTGCCAGGTCCACCGCCCTGGGCAGGCGGAGCTTTTGCAGAGGCTGGCAGACAAACAGCGGCGGCTTGGGCATATCCTGGGCCTTTTGGAGGGCAACGGTCAGCATTTCCTCCGAAAGATCCACACCGGTCACCTGAATACCCATCTGAGCCAGCAAAATGGCTACAGAACCTGTACCGCAGGCAAGGTCCACAGCGGTTCTGGGCTTTAAGCCCTCCTGCCGCAGCAGCTCCATATAAAAATCCACTGTAGCTTTATAATCCACATCATTGGTCAGCCGGTCATAGCTGACCGCCAGGGCATGATAGGCATCCATAGCTTCTCTCCGTATCATTAAAATTGGGCATCCCGGTTTTCCGGAATGCCCAAAGGATCTCAGTTTAATCAGCGCTTGAAGATGCTGAAGATATCGTCGATATCACTGTTATCGTTCTGGGGCAGCTTCACACCGCCGGCAACAGGCTTCACAGGCTCAACGTCCTCTTCCTCAACCTGGGGCTTGGGATCAAAACCGGTAGCAATAACGGTAACACGCATCTCATCATCCATACCATCGGTAGAGGTAGCACCGAAGATGATGTTTGCATCGGGGTTAACAGCCTCAGAAACGATGGAAGCAGCGGTCTCCACATCATCCAAAGTTAGCTCGGAGGAACCGGTAACATTAACCAGAACGCCGGTAGCGCCGTTGATAGAGGTCTCCAGCAGGGGGCTTGCAACAGCGGCCAGCGCAGCCTGCTCAGCCTTCTCCCGACCGGAAGCAATGCCAACACCCATATGTGCACGGCCTGCGTCCTTCATAACAGCAGAGACATCAGCGAAGTCCAGGTTAATGATAACATTCTCAGAGTAACCAACCAGGTTGGAGATGGAGGTCACAGCCTGCTTCAGCACATCGTCAGCAATGCCGAATGCATTGGCGAAGGTGATCT
>CAYMPY010000203.1:0-2478 GCA_964392535.1 uncultured Oscillospiraceae bacterium | reverse complement strand
AATGCCCGTGCCATCTCCATCCTGTACGGCGGCTCCATGAACGAGAAGAACGCCTACGAGTTGCTGGCTCAGCCCGACATCGACGGCGGCCTGATCGGCGGTGCCTCTCTGGTCCCTGAGAAGTTCGTGCAGATCATTGAAGCTGCTAACCAGCCCACCGTGTAATTATGAACCCGGAGCAGCCATTGCTCCGGGTTTTTCGTAGGGGACGGTCCCCGTCAAAGCCACTAAGTTAAGCTTTAAGCTATTAAGAAACGTTGTCATCCCGAGCGAAGTCGAGGGATCTATCCATTTTCGAATATCATAACGGATAGATTTCTCCACTCGCTACACTCGGTCGAAATGACACCGTTTTCTTAACTTAGTAACATTGGATCTCCCGTCCCGCCCGCAATTAAAATTAGGAAAATGCTTATGAAAACCATCGTATTACCTGCTCAAGGAGCAGATACTGCCGAAAAAGCGGCGCAAATCATTAAAAAAGGCGGGCTTGTGGCCCTGCCCACAGAGACGGTCTATGGCCTGGGTGCCAATGGATTAGACCCGGAGGCTGTGGCAAAGATCTTTATTGCCAAGGGCCGTCCCCAGGATAATCCCCTGATCCTCCACCTGTCAAAGGCAGAGGAAATGGAGCATTACTGTCACAGCATCCCCGAGGCCGCCTGGCGTCTGGCTGAAAAGTTTTGGCCCGGTCCCCTGACCATGGTGCTGCCTGTAAAGGACAATGTGCCCAAATGCACCACCGCAGGCCTCCCCACCGTGGCCGTCCGCTGCCCGGACTGCAGCATTACAAGGGAGATTATTGTCCTGTCCGGCTGTCCCATCGCCGCCCCCTCTGCCAATATATCCGGCAAGCCCTCCACCACCACCGCCGCCCATGTGCTCCATGACCATGACGGACGGATCGAAGCCATTGTGGACGGTGGCCCTTGCCGTGTAGGCGTGGAATCCACCATTGTGGATCTGACGGAGCAGCCCCCCAGACTTTTGCGACCCGGCGGCGTGACCCCGGAGCAGCTGCAGGAGGTTTTGGGCACCATTACTGTGGACAAGGCCGTTACCGCCGCCCTCCGGAAGGACGAGGTGGCAAAAGCCCCCGGCATGAAATACCGCCACTATGCCCCGGATTGTCAGGTGATCATCGTAACCGGCAGCCGGGAAAAGGCCGCAAAGTGTATCCACGACCTGTATAAACCCGGTGACCGGGTGCTGTGCTTTGAGGAAGAGCTGGACCTCTATGGAGATTGCGCACCACTGGCCTATGGTCGGGAGGCGGATGTGGAAACGCTGTCGGCAGGCCTGTTTGCTGCTCTGCGGATTTTGGACGATCCCACTGTAAACAAGGTCTACGCCCGCTGCCCGGAGGGTCAGGGACTTGCCCTGGCTGTGCAGAACAGATTAGGCAAGGCTGCGGCATTTGAAAAGATCAGCGGGGAGGAATGGGTATGATCATCGGCATCACCGGCGGCAGCGGCAGCGGTAAAACAACCTTTTTAAAGGCCGTAGAGGCCGCAGGTGGCATGGTGTTGGATTGCGATAAAATCTACCACGAACTGCTGAAAACCGACCCTGAGCTGCTGAAAGCCATCTCTGACCGCTTCCCCGGCACTGTGGAAAACGGTGCGCTTAACCGCAAAAAATTAGGTGCTATCGTCTTTCAGGACAAAGAAGCACTGCTGGATCTGAACCGTATTGCCCACGGTGCGGTAAAGCAGGAGGTGCTGCGGCAGCTGACCCCCGAACCGAAGCTGGCGGCAATCGATGCCATTGCCCTGTTTGAGGGCGGCTTGGCAGGATTATGTAAACTAACCGTTGCCATAACCGCCCCTGTGGAGGACCGGGTCAAGCGACTGATGGCTCGGGACGGTATTACCGAGGATTACGCCCGGGCAAGAATTGCCGCCCAAAAGCCCCAGGAGGAATTTGTGGCACTTTGTGATTATCATTTGGAAAACAAGGGAACTGCATCCCAATTCTATGAAAAATGCCTTGCGTTTTTGCAGGATTTGGGTATAATGAAAGCATAAAAGATAGGAGGTCAAACTATGACTACTGATGAACTTCGTGAACAGCTGCTGTCCTCCCCCAAGAACGGTTATACCCGTATCACGGAGGAGCAGAGAATGGAAATGGAAGGCTACTGCCGCCGTTATGCCGCATTTATGGATGTATGCAAAACCGAGCGGGAGGCTACCGCATGGACTGTGCTGGAGTCCCAAAAGCGGGGCTTCGTACCCTTCACCCCCGGCATGACTACAAAGCCCGGTGACCGTATTTATTACAATAACCGCGGCAAGCAGATCATGCTGGCTGTTATCGGTTCTGAGCCCCTGTCTGCCGGTGCAAATATTTGTGCCGCCCACATGGACTCCCCCCGCATGGATGTGAAGCCCAATCCCCTGTATGAGGATTCTGAGATTGCCTACTTCAAGACCCACTACTACGGCGGCATCAAGAAGTACCAGTGGCCCACTGTGC
>CAYMPY010000202.1:0-2487 GCA_964392535.1 uncultured Oscillospiraceae bacterium | reverse complement strand
ATACTGCCTGAGCTGTATTGGCGTAACCACCGTTAGCCCGGGAGACCTGCTTCTGCTTGGCTGCGCACTTGCATTTGCAATTCAGATCGTATTGATTGAAAAATACGCATCCTCCGTTGACGCACTGCGGCTTAATGTAATTCAGGCACTGATTTGTGCTGCCACTTCAGCGTTAATCATGCTATTTACAGAAACAGTAAGCTTGTCCTCAATTACAGCATGTGCGATACCGCTGATCCACGCAGGAGTATTTTCCATGGGTATCGCTTATTCCCTACAGATCATTGGTCAAAAGTATTTGGAATCCACAGCTTCCTCACTGATCATGAGCCTGGAATCTGTTTTTGCCGTTCTGTTTGGATGGCTGATCATGCACAAAACATTGACCAAATGGGAAACCATTGGCTGCATACTCATGTTTATCGCAGTAATATTATCCCAGCTTCCAGAAAAATCAAAACAGCTTAAGCTCTCCTCATAAGAGGAGAGCTTATATTTATTTATTCAGATCAGCAGCAATCAGCCGTTTCATGGCTTCAATACCAACCTTCACAGCACCGGAGGTATCCTCTGTCATAGACATATCCATACCCAGTTTTTCCCGTTCCTGATTCCAGATCACATGGAAACAGCTGCCACAGCGTACGCCTAAGGCAGAGGCAACCACAAACAGCGCCGCAGACTCCATCTCACTGGCCTTCACGCCCAAGCGCTTCCAGGACTCCCACTTCTGTAACAGCTCATAGCTGACAGGAGATTTTGAGGGAGAATGCTGGCCGTAGAAAGAATCCTTACACTGAACAACACCGGTATGGGTACGGTAACCAAGATCCTCGGAGGAAGCCTTCAGCGCCGCTGCAACGCCGAAATCCGGAACTGCCGGGAATTCAATAGGTGCATATTCCATGGATGTGTGCTCATAACGGATCGCACCGGTGGCAACAACCACATCACCGGGACATACATCCAGATCAATACCACCGCAGGTACCTATTCTGATAAAGGTATCTGCGCCGATTGCGGTCAGCTCTTCCATGGCAATGGCCGCAGAGGGGCCACCAATGCCTGTAGAACAAACAGAAACCTTCTCCCCTAAAAGTGTACCGGTGTAAATGTTATATTCTCTGTTCATGCCGATATGAACAGAGTTATCAAACATTGCGGCTATAGATGCACACCGTCCGGGATCACCGGGCAGGAAGCAATAGCGGCCTACATCACCGGACACGCAATGAATGTGAAATTGTTTTCCAGTATCCTGCATAATTTATACCTCTTTTCAGAACAAGCTAACTTGATTTGTATCGGGCAAGCTGCCAAATGCTCCCGCATCCTTCAGCATTTGAATATGGGTTTTGGAAACCTTGGGGCAAGCCGCTGCTACTTCTTCAATGGAAATGAAATCTCGGTCCTTACTGTTATTCATCAGATCCAAAGCCGCATTTTCGCCAAGACCGGAAATCGCCACAAAGGGCAGGCGCAGCTTTCCGTCTTCAATCTGGAATTTGATGGCATGACTCTTATAAATGTCAATGGATAAGAACTCAAATCCACGCAGGTAGTACTCATATACCACCTCCATAGTTGTCAGCAGATCCTTATCCTTATCCGTAGCATTTTCATTGGAATCGATTGCATCAATATTGGCCTTTAACGACTCCATACCACCAGCCATCAGTTCCGCATCAAAGCCGCCCTTTTGACTTCTGCGATAAAAATAAGCAGAATAGAAGGCAAGAGGATGATAGACCTTAAACCAAGCAATTCGAAACGCCATCATAACATAGGCAACAGCATGGGCCTTCGGGAATAAGTATTTAATCTTTTTACAAGAGGTAATGTACCATTCCGGAACACCGGCCTCTTTCATTTCGTCCTCCGCACCATCCGGAAGACCTTTACCCTTACGAACAGATTCCATGATCTTAAATGCACGCTTTTCGGGCAAGCCGCAAGAAATCAGGTAAATCATAATATCGTCACGACAGCCGATGGTCTGATCAACTCTGGCCGTGCCGGAAACGATCAAATCCTTGGCATTACCCAGCCACACATCCGTACCATGGGTATAACCGGAAATTCGCACAAGAAAATCGAACTTTGTAGGCTTGGTATCCAGCAAAACCTCGCGGGTAAAGCGGGTATTGAATTCCGGAACAGCAACAGCACCGGTAGGTCCTAAAAGCTTATCATTTTCATAGCCCAAAACCTTGGAGGATGTAAATATAGACATCGTCTTCTTATCATCCAAAGGAATGGTTTTGGCATCAACACCGGTCATATCCTCCATCATACGGATCATTGTGGGATCATCATGTCCCAACATATCCAGCTTCAAAAGATTCTCTTCCATGGAGTGATATTCAAAATGGGTAGTGATCTGATCGGAATTGGGATCATCAGCGGGATGCTGTACAGGACAGAAATCCCAAATTTCATTTTCCTGCGGAATAACAACCAGACCACCGGGGTGCTGACCGGTAGTTC
>CAYMPY010000201.1:0-2494 GCA_964392535.1 uncultured Oscillospiraceae bacterium | reverse complement strand
ATGCTGGACATGGGCTTTTTCAAGGATGTGACCAAGATCATTGAAAAGGTGAAAAACCGCAAGAATCTGGGCCTGTTTTCCGCCACCATCTCCCAGGAGGTCATGACCGTGTCCTGGATGTATCAGCGGGACGAAATCGAGATCACCATTGAGCCGAAAAAAGAGGATCGGCCCGATATCGATCAGTACTGCACCACCGTTTCCCCCTTACAGAAGGCGGAGACCGCACTGCGGCTGATCCGCACCCAGGGCTATGAGCGGGTGATGATCTTCTGTAACACCAAGCACATGTGCCAGCGGCTGTGTGACGACTTTAAGCGTGCCGGTGCAGATTGCGACTGCATCCACGGTGACATCCGTCAGAGCCAGCGGGAAAAGACCATGCAGAAGTACCGTGACGGAAAGCTTGCTGTTTTGATCGCCACCGATGTTGCTTCCCGTGGCATTGATGTGGACGATGTGGATTGCGTCATAAACTTCGATATTCCCGAGGAAAATGAGTACTACGTCCACCGTATCGGCCGTACGGGCCGTGCACGGCGCAAGGGTGTTGCCTGGTCCATTATCGGCAATTTTCCTGATAAAGCAAAGCTGGACGAGATCGCAAAATACTCCAATTATAATGTTATTCCCATGATCTTAAATGAGGACGGCAGCCTGACCCGGGAAGAGGTCAAGGCACCGGTGGTGAAAAGGAGATTTAAATGACACCCCAGGAACAGGGCTTTATACTGCTCAGCAGCCATTTGGGATACCCGGACAGACCGGCGTTGACACCCACTATGATGAAAACCGTTCAGCAGCAGGTGATGCAGCTGCGGCAGCAATACGAGGACCGTGCCATGCGTACCGAGGACCTGCTGCGGCTGGGCCTTAAGCCTGCGCTGGCAAGCCGGGTCATGGGGCTTATGCAGGATGAGATGCTTTTAAGGCAGTATTTAAAGACGGCAAAACGCAATGAGTGTATACCGCTGACCCCCTTTTCTGAGCATTACCCAAGGGCCTTGTGGCAGAAGCTGGGCTTTGAAGGCCCATGCTGCCTGTGGGCAAAGGGCGAGCTGTCCTTGCTGAACAAGTCGGCGGTTGCGGTGGTTGGCAGCCGGGAGCCCCGGTTTTCGGCGGCGCAATTTGCCGTCCGGGCAGGGCAGACTGCGGCGGAAAACGGCTATGTACTGATATCCGGTAATGCCCGGGGGGTGGATGAGCTTGCGCAGAGGGCCTGTCTTGAGGCAGGCGGCTCGGTGATCAGTGTGGTGGCCGATACCCTTTATGACAAGCGACTCCATGACCGGGTGCTGTACCTGTCGGAACATGATTTTGATATGGGCTTTTCTTCGGCCCGGGCACTGAGCAGAAACCGTGTGATCCACGCCATGGGACAGCTGACGATCGTCAGCCAGTGCAGGGAGGGCAGAGGCGGCACCTGGAGCGGCAGCTGCGCCAACCTGCAAAACAAATGGAGTCCCATAGCCTGTTTTAATGACGGCTCCTCCGGCGCACAGGCTTTGGAGAAGCTGGGGGCAAAGCTGGTGACGGAAGAGGATCTGGAGCGCTTAATAATTGAGAATTGAAAACCCATAATTGATAATTATTGTTTGTACGCCGGGGAAATACAGTTGTTTTTGTACAAATTGCACTAAAATTGGCCTATGCTTTTATACAATGTGTAAAAGCATAGGCCAATATTGCAAATTTAACAAAATTGGGCATTGAAATATTGAAAAGCTTCGTGTATAATGTCTTTATTGTGGCACTTTGAGTGCCCAAGGGAAAGAAGGAGGGGTAAACCCCTTCCCGAAAGGAGAACAACATAACTATGTACACTGCAAATTCTATTCGCAACATTTGTCTGCTGGGTCACAGCGGCAGCGGTAAGACCGCCCTGGCTGAGAGCCTGCTTTACATGACCGGCGCTACCGACCGTATGGGTATGAATGCCGCAGGCAACACAGTCTGTGACTACGATCCCGAGGAAATTCGCCGCAATATCTCCATCAGCACTGCTGTTGCTCCGTTGGAGTATCATAACCATAAGATCAATCTGCTGGACACCCCCGGTGCATTTGACTTCTCCGGCGCTGTCGTAGAGGCTCTGCGTGCTGCCGATGCAGCCATCCTGGTCTGCTCCGCAAAGGACGGCATCACCGTTGGCTTTGAGAAGGCATGGAAGTACTGCGCTGAGCGGAATATGCCCGTATTTATCTACATCTCCAAGGTGGACGAGGAGAACTCTGACTATAACGCAACCTTCGAGGCACTTCGTGAAAAGTACGGCAACAAGGTCGCTCCTGTTGTTGTGCCTATTTGGGACGGCTCCAAGAAGATCACCGGCATCATTGACGTGCTCAACAAGCGTGCTTACGAGATGCAGTCCCTGAAGCGTGTGGAGATCGAGGTCCCCGCCGATAAGGAATCCGTTATTGAGGAGTTTAACGATGCTCTGAAGGAGTCCGTTGCTGAGACCAGCGAGGAGTTCATGGACAAGTTCTTCGGC
>CAYMPY010000200.1:1909-2602 GCA_964392535.1 uncultured Oscillospiraceae bacterium | reverse complement strand
AATAATCCCTGTTTCATGGCTACTCCTTATGCGTCGATGGTAGAAATAGTCAGTGTGGTTTCCTCCAGTACATCCAGCAGAACACGAACCGTATCCAATGCAGTAAACAAGGTCACATTGTTCTCTGTTGCAATATTACGGATATAAGAGCCGTCATTTTCAGAACCGTCAGAGCCGGGCTCCTTCGTATTGATCACGTAGGCAATATGGCCCTGGCGCAGTGCCTCGGGGATCTCCTCAGAGCCGTCACTGATCTTCTGAAGCATATGGGTACGGATGCCGTTGGACTTCAGGAACACAGCTGTTCCCTCGGTTGCCTGGATATTAAAGCCCAGGTTATAGAACCGGCGGATCAGAGGCAGTGCTTCATCCTTGTCCTTATCGGCAATAGTGGCAAGGACCGTACCGTAGTTCTGCAGGTGCATACCGGAGGCCTGCAGTGCCTTATACAGCGCGCGGTTAAGCTTATCGTCATAGCCAATGGCCTCACCGGTGGACTTCATTTCAGGGGACATATAGGCATCCAGGCCACGGAGCTTATTGAAGGAGAATACGGGCACTTTCACATACCAACGCTTCTTCTCGTCGGGGTAAATGTCGAAGATGCCCTGTTCCTTCAGGCTCTTGCCCAAAATGACTTCGGTGGCAATATCCGCAAGAGAGTAGCCGGTAGCCTTGGACAGGAAGGGAACG
>CAYMPY010000200.1:0-1899 GCA_964392535.1 uncultured Oscillospiraceae bacterium | reverse complement strand
GGGTTAACTTCGATGATAAACACATTGTCATCGTTATCTACGATGAACTGAATGTTATAAAGGCCCACGATACCGATGCCCAGACCCAGCTTTTTGGCATACTGCAGAATAATGCCCTTTACACGGTCAGAGATGGAGAAAGCAGGATAGACACTGATGGAGTCACCGCTGTGAACACCGGTACGCTCTACCAGCTCCATTATACCGGGGACAAATACGTTGATGCCGTCGCAGATGGCATCGACCTCCACTTCCCTGCCCTCGATATACTTATCGACCAGCACGGGCTTATCCTCGTCGATCTCAACAGCGGTCTTCAGGTAGTGCCGCAGCTGCCGCTCGTTGGCAACGATCTGCATAGCACGGCCACCCAGCACGAAGCTGGGACGGACCAGCACAGGATAGCCGATCTCGTTGGCTGCAGCAATGCCGTCCTCGATCTTGGTGACTGCACGACCCTTGGGCTGGGGAATATTCAGATCAGACAGGATCTTTTCAAAGCTGTCACGGTTCTCAGCACGCTCAATAGCCGCGCAGTCTGTGCCGATGATCTTCACGCCACGGTCCATCAGGGGCTGGGCCAGGTTGATAGCGGTCTGTCCACCCAGGGAAGCAATGACACCCTCGGGCTGCTCAAACTCCACGATGTTCATGACATCCTCGGGAGTCAGGGGCTCGAAGTACAGCTTGTCGGCAGTAGTGTAGTCGGTGGAAACGGTTTCGGGGTTATTGTTGATGATAATAGCCTCGTAACCGGCATTTTTGATGGTCATGACTGCGTGCACGGTGGAGTAGTCAAACTCAACACCCTGGCCGATACGGATAGGACCTGCGCCCAGCACCACGATTTTCTTCTTGTTCGTCAGCAGAGATTTGTTCTCACCGCTGTAGGAGGAATAGAAGTAAGGAATATAAGCATCGGTGTGGCATGTGTCCACCATACGGAACACCGGGAACAGGTTATGCTCTTTACGGAAGTTATACACATCCAGCTCGGTGCACTTCCACATTCTTGCAACATACTTGTCACTAAAGCCCATCTTCTTGGCATCAGTCAGGATCTCCAGGTTGCGGGGGTTCGCCTTCAGGGTCTCCTCCATATCCACGATCCGCTTGATAGCCTCTAAGAAGTAGGCAGTGATCTGCGTGATCTCGTGGATCTTTTCCACGCTGACGCCACGGGCCAGCAGCTCAGCAATGGCAAAGATGTTATCGGCACGGAAGAGGCTAATGTATTCGATCAGCTCCTCCTCGGTCATGTTGTCAAACTTTGCATGGTAAATGTGATTTGCACCGATCTCCAGAGAGCGGATGGACTTCAGCAGACTCTCCTCCAGGGTCGTACCAATACCCATGACCTCGCCGGTAGCCTTCATCTGTGTACCCAGCAGGTTGGATGCATTGGTGAACTTATCAAAGGGGAACCGGGGCAGCTTGGAGATCACATAGTCCAGCCGGGGCTCGAAAGCGGCATTGGTGTTTGCAATAGATATCTCCTCCAGTGCCATGCCCACAGCGATCTTTGCCGTAACCTTGGCAATGGGGTAACCGGAAGCCTTGGAAGCCAGTGCAGAGGAGCGGGACACACGAGGGTTGACCTCGATCAGGTAATACTCGCCGGAGGTGGGATGGAGCGCAAACTGTACATTACAGCCACCTGCGATCTTCAGCTCACGAATGATCTTGATTGCAGAATCGTTGAGCATCTTCTCCTCTTGCTTTGTCAGGGTCATGATGGGGGCAACAACGATGGAGTCACCGGTGTGCACGCCAACGGGATCCACATTTTCCATACCGCAAATGGTGATGGCGTGGTCATAGGAGTCCCGCATAACCTCAAATTCGATTTCCTTATAGCCCTTGACGCTCTTCTCAACCAGCACCTGGTGCACAGGAGAC
>CAYMPY010000199.1:0-2619 GCA_964392535.1 uncultured Oscillospiraceae bacterium | reverse complement strand
GCATTTCGTCAACCAGGGTGGTCTTACCGTGGTCAACGTGGGCGATGATGGCAATGTTGCGAATGTTCTCCTGAAGAGCCATAATGCAGCTTCCTCCTAATTCTTTTCACATCTTCTCAGGGGCGCTGAAGCCTAAGAGGTCAATGCATTTTTCCAAAATATCCTTTGCAAGGGCAATGAGGCTGATATAGCCGGCCTGCAGCTCCTTGTTTTCCTCGGTGAGGATGCGGGTCTCATGATAGAATTTGTTGACCGCACCGGCCAGCTCGTAAATATAAGCACAGATCAGGTTGGGGCAGGAGGCACTAAGCGCACTCTCCAGTGCCGGTGCAAGACGGGTAATGGTCAGCATCAGCTCCCGGGCTTGATCGTTGGCAGGCAGCGCCATGGGGATATTCTCCCAGCTGCCGTAGCGGGCCAGAATGGACTTGATCCGAACGATGGTGTAGAGAATGTAGGGGCCGGTGTTACCTTCAAAAGCGGCAAACCGCTCCACATCGAAGTTATAGTCCTTGGTGGGCTGATTGGAAAGATCACCGTACTTGAGGGCTGCCAAAGTGATCTTTGCGGTGGTGTCGTCCACCTGGTCGGCATCCACGATCTTATTTTCAACTACTTTTGCACGGACAAATGCGGTCATGTCATATAGCAGCTGCTCCAGGCGCATAACGCCGCCGTCACGGGTCTTGAAGGGCTTACCGTCTGCACCGTTCATGGTGCCGTGGCCCACATGCTCCATTTCGGTCTCAGGTTCAACAATACCGCTCTTCTTGGCGGCACGGAAGATCTGTTCAAAGTGGAGATTCTGCCGCTTGTCGGTGACATAGAGCATCTTATCGGGCTTCCAGTCCTGCATGCGCTGGACCATGGTGGCCAGGTCGGTGGTGGCGTAAATGGAAGAGCCGTCAGACTTTACCAGGATACAGGGCGGTACTTCCTTCTTGTCGGTCTCCTCTGCAACGGGAATGACCCATGCGCCCTCAGACTGCACCGCAATACCACGGTTTTTCAGGTCCTCCACCATGGCGGGAATATAGGGCTGCGCGTCACTTTCACCCAGCCACTGCTCGAACTCCACATTCAGCTTGCCGTAAATGCGGCGCAGGTCCGGCAGAGAGATGTTCATAATGTGCTGCCAAATGGCCCGGTAGCCGGGGCGGCCCATCTGATTTTCGTAGGTGGCAATGTGTGCCTTCTCCGCAAAAACAGGGTCAGACTTCTTGGCAGATGCGGCAGGATAGATCTCCTCCAGCTCGCTGAGGGTGAAGGGAGATTCTTCAGGGTAGGGACCGGTGTAGTTTTCGTCAAAGTAGCACAGGTCAGGCTGACGCTCCTGCAGCTCGGCAATGATCAGGCCCATCTGCAGACCCCAGTCGCCCAGGTGTACATCGCCGATGGTGTTGTAGCCGAAGAATTTATTGAGCCGCTTCAGGGCTTCGCCAATGATGGCAGGCCGCAGGTGGCCGATGTGCAGAGGCTTTGCCACGTTTGCGCCGCCGTAGTCCACCACGATGGTCTTGCCGGTGCCGGTCTTTTCCACGCCGAAGTCGGGGGCGGTACGCATGGCCTCCAGGTAATTTTGCAGGAAGCTGTCAGACAGCTTTAAGTTGATAAAGCCGGGCATGACCGCATCGCACATGGAAAAGTCGGCTGCATCCAGCTGCGCCACAACGGCGTTGGCGATCTGTATGGGTGCGCACTTATAGGCCTTTGCTGCTGCCAGTGCGCCGTTGCACTGGTACTGGCACAGGTCGGGACGGTTGGAAACCGTGACCCGGCCATAGGAAGCATCATAGCCTGCCGCTTCAAAGGCTTTCGCCATCTTGGCGGAAATAATATCTAAGATTTTTTCCATTATTTTACTCCTTTGAAATGTAGGGACCGCCGTCCCCGGCGGTCCGGGAAAGTTCCGAAAAATCCCTGCGGACCGCCGAGGACGGCGGTCCCTACAGAGGGGATTAAACGTTCTTATTCTGTGCCAGCCATTCCAGGTAATCATCGTAGGTGCCGTAGCGGTCGATGATGGTGCCGTCAGGCTGGAAGGCGATAACGCGGTTACATACAGAGGTCAAAAGCTCATGGTCGTGGGAGGCCAGCAGAACCACACCGGGGAAGGCCTCCAGGCCCTTGTTGACAGCCTGAATGGATTCCATATCCAGGTGGTTGGTGGGCTGGTCCAGCAGCACCACATTGGCGCCGGAGAGCATCATCTTGGAGAGCATGCAGCGGACCTTCTCACCACCGGAGAGCACTTCCACGCTCTTAAATACATCTTCATTGGAGAACAGCATTCTGCCTAAGAAGCCACGGAGGTACACATCGTCCTTCTTTGCGGAGTACTGGCGCAGCCAATCCACCAGCTGCTCCTTGTTGCCCTCGAAGTACTCAGAATTGTCCTTGGGCAGGTAGCTGCGGACAGTGGAGATGCCCCACTTAATGCTGCCCTCATCGGGCTCCAATTCACCCATGAGGATCTGGAACAGCGCGGTCTGTGCCAGCTCGTTTTCGCCAACAAAGGCGATCTTGTCATTCTTGCCAACGGAGAAGTAGACCTTGTCCAGCAGCTTTACGCCATCCACAGTGACGGAAACATCACCCACGGTCAGAATGTCCTTACCC
>CAYMPY010000198.1:0-2657 GCA_964392535.1 uncultured Oscillospiraceae bacterium | reverse complement strand
CTATAAATATTTTGCAGGCTGCACCTTCCGGCACAGCCTGCTTTTTTGAGGGGGATTTTTTTTACAGCCCCTTTTTCTATAATAAAAAATATTCCCGACAATATGCATATCACGGTAGAAAATCTTTTTGCAATAAAAAAATAATGTGATATAATGAAATAGGATCAATTCCGTTTCATTTATTAAATTCAACGAGGAGGAAATCGCATGATTGCAAACAGATTAAGGCGCGGTGATGAAGTCAGAGTAATCGCACCATCAAGAAACATGACAGAAGTGAGGCAGGATGTTCATTATCATGCGATTGACTTCTGGTGCAACGAAGGCTACAATCTAACATTTTCTAATAATTGCCGGGAAACAAATAAGTATCATTCTTCCAGTATTGCATCACGGGTGGAAGATATTCACGAAGCGTTTATCGACCCGAATGTCAAAATGATAATAACTTGTTTAGGGGGCTTCAATACTAATCAACTTTTGCACCACCTGGACTATGACTTAATAGCCAAACACCCCAAGATTCTTTGCGGGTTTTCCGATATAACTGCTTTGCACAACGCAATTTACGCTAAAACGGGGTTGATAACTTACCACGGCCCGCACTACGGAACTTTTGCATTTGATAAAGAGGCAAAATATACACGAACTGCCTTTTTTGACTGCGTAATGAATGATGCCCCAATCATTGTATCTCCGTCCAAAAGCGCAGAGCAATATTGTGTAATTCAAAATGGAACATGCGAAGGGACTATCATTGGAGGAAATCTTTGCACATTGAATTTGTTGCAAGGAACTCAGTTTATGCCAGACATTAGAAATAAAGTATTGTTTCTTGAAGATGACAACATTATGGGTGATTATTTTCCTTATGAATTTGACCGCAATTTGCAGTCACTTTTACAAGTCGAGGGGGCGGAAACAATCAAGGGTATTGTTTTTGGCCGGTTTGATGATAGCTGTGGTCTAAACGCAGAAATAATTGCTGATATTATTAAAGATAAAGTGTCTTCTGATATTCCGGTAGTTTTCGGTGTTGACTTTGGCCATATTTATCCAATGATTACTTTCCCTATTGGCGGAACAGTTAAAATTATCGCAGATAAGTGCGATGCAAAAATACAATTACTCATTCACTAACACATTTATATAGTTGGTGGGCATTCTTTTTAAAGTTGTTGACAATTAACGGATATGACTTATAATGAACCTATCACTTAAAATTAAGGAGCGATATATATGAAAAAGGTAACAGTTATTGGCGATATTATGGTTGAACCTCCCTTTATGGAACAGGTTGCCAAAGACGGCGCTTACAATTTTGTTCCCTCTTTTTTACCCCTTAAGAGTCTGCTGAAGGACTCCGACTATGTAATCGGTAACCTTGAAACACCTTTGGCGGGTGAGGAGGCCGGTTATACCGACAGAATCGTCAGCTTTAATTCGCCGGACTCTTTGGTTGATGCGCTGAAGGAGCTGGAAATTGACGTTGTTTCCACCGTCAACAACCACTGCGTAGACCGTGATTACGCAGGTTTGGTACGCACTTTGGAGGTGCTGGATCAGAACGGTATTGCCCATACCGGCACTTATCCCGAAGGCTTCACCGGTGAACGAATTCACTATTTTACCCTTGGTGACACGAAATTTGCGCTTATTGCCTATACATATGCAACCAATTATGACATTAACCATGTTTTCTTCGAAGGAGAACGGTCAAAGTGTATCAATGCCCTGCGGCCTCTTCGCAAAGCGTTCCCTATATATGCCCGGATGCCTCAAAATTTCTACGATACCATTGCGTATATCGAAGAGCTTATCGGCCGCAAAATGCTTTGGGAGGAGACTGTTAAGTTAAAGATCTCCATGGGCTTGCCTGTTCCAATTATTGATAACTTCATGGATGAAAACGAGCAGGACGAGTATTTTAAGAGTGTAGAAGCTGACTATCATGAGGCAAGAAAGAATGCGGATGTTGTTCTGTTCTACCCCCATGTAGGCGGTCAGTTTAACGAGATTCCCGGTAAGTATACCCAAAGACTGATGAAAAAGTGCGCCGCATTGGGCTTTGATGCTGTTTTTGCAGCACATTCTCATACATCTCAGAAGGCTGAGTTCTTGTCCGGCATGCCTTGCTTCTATTCCATGGGCAATGTGAGCATGTCACCCGGAACATTCTATTCTGTTTCTGAGTGCTTACCTGAGTATGGTTTGGCAGCACATCTGTATATTGCCGACAAATCTATTAAGAAGGTTACATTCTCCATTTTTAAGATGGTTGAAGAAAACGACGAGCCTTTACGTGTTGTGCCTATCCACGAACTGATCGAAACATTGGAGGGGGAAAAGCGCGAAAAGCTCCTCGCGGATGTTGCAATTGTGTATGAACGAGTTACCGGTAAGCCTCTTACAGAAAAGATGCTTAAGGCTGAATATGATCTTCCTTAAAAAATATTAAAAAACACTTGATTTTTGGAAAATTGTGTGTTAAAATACACCGGTCTTAAAACAAGGTGAGTCCTCTGCGGTGCCGGGAACCATATCGCCGGGTAATAACATCGTATGAACGCCTAACATTAAGGAGGACAAAGATATGGATTTAGTTAAGGCTCTGTCCAGCCAGTACATGAAGGAAGAGCTGCCCGAAATGCGGGTTG
>CAYMPY010000197.1:0-2777 GCA_964392535.1 uncultured Oscillospiraceae bacterium | reverse complement strand
GTGATGGACGGCTTGCCGTCCGGGTGGACATGGCGCAGCAGGCTGGGCAGCGGAAGCCGGGCAATGGGGGCATCAATGGTGCCGCTGTCGGCCTCCGGGCCGCCCTTTACCAGGGCCCAATATTCCTTTTGGAAGCCCTGTGCGCTGAGAAGGGCATGAATATGGGAATTTTTCGCCAGCAGAACCACACCGAAGGTGTCCCGATCCAGCCGGGTCAGGGGGTGGATCGCACTTTGCTGATTTGTCTTTTGGTAGTAGCCCAAAACGAAATTAGCCAGTGTGCCGGTGAGCCGACTGCGGGAGGGATGGATCAGCATTCCGGCAGGCTTGTCCACCGCCAAAATATGTTCATCCTCATAAAGAATAGTCAGCTTGCCATCCTCTGCCGGGTAGTCCGGCGTTGGCTCTTCCAGGTCAATGGAAATCACATCCCCAGGGCAAACAGCATAGTCCGTATGCCGGGGTGTGCCGTTGACGAAAATTTTATCCTGCCATTTCAGGCGGTTCATCAGGCCAAGAGATACGGCCATATCCTCCCTTAAAATAGAGGACAGCCGCCCGGCCCGTGTAGCGGTGTGTATTAGCTCCATATAACGCTCCTGTAGGGACCAGCATCCTCAACGGTCCTGACATGGTGCAGAGGACCGTCCGGGAGGCCGGTCCCTACAATTTTAGTTAAAAAACAGAAGGGAAAACCAGGTGACGATGTTATCACCGTACTGGAAGGGTACGCCGATCTCCTCTAAGGTAGGGATCAGGTTGATGCCGTGGCTTTCGATGCAGGGATGCATCCGTCCGGGCATCCGACAGGGCAGACCGTCCAGCCATGCGCACCGCTCACAAACGGAGCAGGCTTCCGTGGACAAGATGTAAGGCTCTACACCCTGGTTGCGGAACATGGCACGGATCTCGTTGGTCAGGGACTCATGCTCCGGGCGTGTTGCAAGGGCTTCGTCTATATTAGCAATGCTTTCGATTTCCGTAATGGTGCCGATCAGCAGGCAGTTTTTGTAGCCCAGGCACTTTTCCTTGCAGGCTTTCACTGCGCCCACTGCAGGCGGGCAGGCCCAGGTCTTGTCATACATGGGACACTCGGCCTTGCAGATGTAGCGGATGCGCTCAGAAAATTCAATGGATGCCGGGTCGATATAGGTGTACACATACAGCGGCAATTCCGCCAGCTGCTGCTCCAAAAGCTCCAGGTTCATTTAGCCCTCCCGCCGTATTTGGACGCAGTACAAAACCGCATCGTCCATGTTGTCCATTTCGCCGTCGAGCAGAAAATCTGCTTCGTATCCGTTTAATGTACAGGAGGCGAAAAGGCCGCCGTCCATGGTGCCGATTTTGTTCTGAATATCCTTGGGCAGCAACTGAGCAGTATCATTCAGTTGAATGTCATAGGAAATGTACACTTCGCTGGAATTGGTCAAATCGTCCACAGTCAGCACAATGGCTTTGGAGTCCAGATCTTCAAATATAAAGGTGAAGGTTGCGTTGTCCACCTCTGTTTTAAGAATCCAGCGGTTATCGCTCTTCTCGGTTGTGAGCCAGAGCCAATTCATCTTGCAAAGCGTATCATAATCATAGTCAAACAGCTCTACGGCAGGCAGCTGAATGCTGCCTGGATCAACCATAACCTCAACAACAGGTGCGGTAGTTTCTTCCCGTGCTTCTGTTTGCTCTGCCCACTGGCTTTCGCCGACGGTCTCACCAAGATCAGATACTTCTTCCGTAGACTCTTTTTTGGACTTTCTTCTACGGATGGATGAATTATCCTCCTCTTCGCAGCCAAACAGGGTAACGGCACAGGAAAGTGCCATCAGCAGGGCGATCAGGCGAATCAGTGTCTTTTTCATAATGTGTTCTCCTTTATTTTTTGAATGATGATCTCACAGCCCTCGCAGATGTCCGCCCAGGTCTGGGTAAAATCACCGGTGTACCAGGGGTCGGCCACATTGCGTGGTAAAAAGGATTCGTATTTGGTTTCCTTGGGGAACATCTGCCGCAAGTACCGGGCGTTGGAGAAATCCATGTAGTAAATGCGGTCATACTTTTTAAAATCCTTCGCTGTGATCCGCCGGGCATACTTCCCATCACAGTTAATGCCGTGGCTTACAAGCTCCCGCCGTGCCGGGGGATAGACAGGATTGCCCAACTCCTCACAGCTAACCGCACAGGAGGCCACCTCAATACCGCTGATGCCCTCTTTTTTCAGCATATCCTTTAAAACAAACTCCGCCATGGGACTACGGCAAATATTGCCGTGACAGACAAATAAGATCTTCATAAACCACCCTCGCTTTCTTTGCGTGTATTATAGCACAAAAATATAGGGATTGCAACTTGTAGGGACACCGCTCCTGCGGTGTCCGTCACTACGGCAGCACCGTTCAAATCGGACACCCGGGGACGGGCGTCCCTACGCTCGCTTCCCTCTTTTCTTTGGGGCGGGTATATACTGGATAGATAGCTACCTCCAGATACTCTCCACAGTAATATTTCTTCTCTCTGTATCTTCGCAGCATTCTGTTCCCTTTCCCATATGGTCATTGTGTTAATACCTTATACAAGCCCGGCATACGGGAAAGAAGTCCATCCCGTCGGCAAGTGTTACGCCATTAACATAGAAGCCGAAAAAACGGCTTTTGAGCAGCGGAACAAATACCCAACAGCATAGGCATAAAAATTCCGCTACCTCCATTGTAGCTGCATTTGCAGATAAGGGCGGGTAGCGGTAATTTATGAGGAAATCTTGATTTCTGTGTGGTATGGGAGTA
>CAYMPY010000196.1:0-2866 GCA_964392535.1 uncultured Oscillospiraceae bacterium | reverse complement strand
GTATATCATCCCCGCTGCCGATGTTTCCGAGCAGATCTCTCCTGCAGGTACGGAGGCTTCCGGCACCGGTAACATGAAGCTGATGCTTAACGGCGCGGTGACTCTGGGCACCCTGGACGGCGCAAACGTGGAGATCGTGAAAGAGGCAGGCAAGGAGAATAACTATATCTTCGGCGCGACCGTGGATATCATCAACAGCTCCAAGGCTACCTACAATCCCCGTTGGATCTATGACCATAATGACCGCTTGCACAGGGCAATCGATACCTTGGTGGACGGCACCGTGCCCACCGATGACGATCAGAGAGAGCTGTACCATGCCCTTCTGGACGGCACCGCATGGCACCAGGCTGACCACTACTTCCTGCTGATGGACTATGAGTCCTATTTCGATGCAAAGCTCAGGGCAAACCGGGACTATGCAGACCGGCTGGCCTTTGGCAGAAAGTGCCTGCTGAACATCGCCAGCGGCGGCAAGTTCTCCTCCGACCGCACCATCCGCCAGTACGCAGAGGAGATCTGGCATATTACTCCCACTGAATATTAATTTGTAGGGGCGGATATCATCCGCCCGCCAATATCAAAAGAAACGGATTCTTCGCTTCGCTCAGAATGACAGAGAAAACCTGAAAGGCTCCACTGTCATTCTAAGGCGTAGCCGAAGAATCCGTTTCTTTTTAATTGACAATTGATAATTCATCTCCAAATGTCGGGACGCCTCCGGGTTCATTTGTAGGGGCGATTCACGAATCGCCCACAAAACCGCCCTCATTTTGATATCATGATAGCATGATATCATGAAACCATGATACCATGATACCATGACACCATGATATCATGGCGCCATGCCGTCATGACGGCAAAGTAAAATTCTCAATTCTTAATTCTTAATTCTTAATTCTCCGGCCCATTCCTGCTTGCGCACACCAACATTTTGTGCTATACTATTAAATTGAGGTGAAAGCGGTGAAAAAATGGGTTAAATGGTCGGTTATCGGCGCAGGTAGCCTGATCCTTTGCTTTTTGATACTGTGGAGCGTTCTGCTTTGTTTTCATTATAATATCTTTGCACCCAAGGGCTGGAAAGACGGCTGTTACCTGGATAATATGGGTAAGCCCCTCACCGGCTGGCAGACCGTCGACGGCAAGACCTATTATTTTGCCCAAAGCGGACAAAAGGTCACCGGCTGGTTTCAGATAGGGGAGCAGCGGTATCTTTTTAACGAAAACGGCAACCCCCGAACCGGCTGGTACAGCGATGAAACCGGTACATACCTGCTGACCCCGGAGGGAAAGGTCCTTACCGGCTGGGTCGAGACCGATCAGGGCATCCGCTATTTTGATGCAAACGGGAAAATGGCAATTGGCCTTGTGGAGCATTCCGATAACCTGTGGCATTTTATGGCCGATGGCACGCCCTGCGAGGGCTGGTTTGAGGACCGCTATTTTGATGAAGGCAGAGCGGTGACCGGCTGGTGGACCATTGAAGGGGAGATCTATTATTTCTTCCGGGACGGTGTTGCAGCCCAGGGCTGGCAAAATATTGACGGTGCCCGCTATCTGTTTGACGGCGGTAAGGCTTATACCGGTTGGTACACAGACCATGAGGACCGGTATTATTTCCTTGCTGACGGCAGGATGGCCGTAGGGGAGGTGGAGATCGACGGCGTTACCCGGTTCTTTACTTCTACAGGCAAGTATGTGGTTCTCGTCAATTTCCAGCACGCTGTGCCGGCGGATTATGAGTTGAATCTCGTTAAGGTGCAGGGACACCTGTTTGATGCCGATGCAGCAGACGATCTTGTTGCAATGCTCAATGCTGCCCGGGCTGCCGGACACCCGGTGTATATCAACAATGCCTACAGAAGCGTGGCTACCCAGCAGTATATGTTCAATAAGCGGCTATATAGCTTTATGTCAGATGGCATGGACGAGCAAACAGCCACCTCCCTGATCACGCAGAGCCTGATGCTGCCCGGTCACAGTGAGCACCATCTGGGCCTGGCTGTTGACCTGACTGCGACGGATTACAGCTATAAGTGGCTGGCGGAAAACAGCTGGCAGTATGGCTTCATTGTCCGCTACCCGGAGGGTAAGAGCGACCTGACCGGCGTGATCTATGAGCCCTGGCATTTTCGCTATGTGGGTGTAGAGCTTGCAAAGGAGCTGTATGACAGCGGCCTTTGCATGGAAGAATACATGGAGGAAATATCAATGTCCACCATGGAGGGACAGTAACGTAAATTGGCGAAAAGCCTTGAAAATACTAAGGAATTTCATAAATTTTTCTATAAATTTTGTTGACATTTTCGAAAAACTGCGTATAATAAGTTTTTGTATGGACACTTACAATGAACATCGTATGGCAACCCGCAAGGAGCTTGCATCCATCGGTGGAAAAAAGCTTGCAGTGGGTGCCCGTCAGCTGAAAAAAGCACTGGTGGCAGGGAAGGTCGAAACGGTCTTTTTGGCAGATAATGCCGACCCTTCCATAACAGAACCGATTGCCGAGCTGTGCCGCCGGCAGGAGGCGGAGGTGCTTTGGGTCCGGACGATGGAGGACCTGGGCCGCGCTTGCGGCATTGAAGTCGGCGCAGCCGCAGCAGCTGCTGTGGGAAATGAATGATTCTATCGGCATAGGCCGTAGAATAGATCCGCTCAAATGCGAGAATTCAAGAAAGGAGAACAATAATGCCTACTTTTAATCAGCTTGTGAAGAGTGGCCGTAAGGCACCTACCTACAAGTCCACTGCTCCCGCTCTGCAGAGAGGTCTCAATACCATTGAGAACAAGGCTACCGAGCTGCCCTCCCCCCAGAAGCGTGGCGTGTGCACCGCTGTTCGTACCACCACCCCCAAGAAGCCCA
>CAYMPY010000195.1:0-2892 GCA_964392535.1 uncultured Oscillospiraceae bacterium | reverse complement strand
CTTCCAGTAATCGTCACTGTCCAGCAGGGCTGTATAGGGGCTTTTGCTCAGATCCATACCCCGATTTCGGGTGCCGCCCGCGCCACAATTTTTTTCATTTATAAGCAGATGTACCCGACAGTCCCGGTTGCATAGCTGCTCCACGATCTGTCGGGTCTCATCTTTGGAGCCATCATCGATCACCAAAAGCTCCAAATCCGAAACTGTTTGGCACAGCACCGATTCGATAGCCTGCCTGATAAAGCCGGCGGCATTATAGGCCGGCATGATTACAGTAACCAGAGGATTTTTGGGCATCATCTTGCTCCCTTATGATTAAATAGGACGACAAAGGTCTTTAAAACACACTTAAAGTCCGTCCACAGAGATTGCTTTTGTATGTACTCCACATCGTACTCCAGCCGTCCTGCCGGGGTCAGGTCATAGCAGCCGTTTACCTGTGCAATACAGGTCAGGCCCTGATCTACCAGCAGCCGGTCACGGAAGCCCGGGATCTCCTTTTCAAACTCCTGATAGAAGAACTCCCGCTCCGGCCGGGGCCCTACAATAGTCATATCACCCAGAACCACATTCCACAGCTGGGGCAGCTCATCAATATGCCATACGCGGATCACCTTGCCCACCTTGGTGCATCGGGGATCACCGATCTTTGCCCACTGGGGACCATTCTTTTCCGCATCGTTGCGCATGGAGCGGAACTTGTACATCATAAAGGGCTTTCCGTTTTTACCGAGCCGCTCCTGCTTATAGATCACCGGACCGGGGGACTCCAGCCGGATCAGCAGCGCCACAATGGCCATCGGCAGCAGCAGTACCAGCAGCGCAAGCAGGGAAAACACCAGGTCAAAGATCCGCTTCGGGATCAGGTAACCCTTTTTGTTATTTACCTTATATTCAGTTTTCTGTACTGTTTCAGGCATAACAACTATTTCCCTCCACGGCATATTTCGTCAATTTTATAATATTACGCATATATTATACTCGCACCGGTCTATAAAAGCAAGGCTTTTTAAGAGGATTTTAATAAATTCTAAAGCGACGGGCATAAAAACCCGCCGCTTCAATTTATTCTTCCAGGAATATGTTCCGGATCTCCCGGATCTGCTCATCGGTAATGCCAACCTCGGTTTTCAGGAAAGACACGATCTTCTCCTGCAGGGTCTCGCCTTCATAGGGCTGGAGGCCGTTTATGACCACATCCATGGACCGAGAGACCTCAAAGCCGCTGGCAGCAAAGCCGGTACGGCGGAATTCGGTGATCATGTCCTCCTCGGACATATTCAGCACACCCTGGAGCAGGAATATGATGGTACCGGTACGGTCTGCACCGTAGGTGCAATGGAGATACATAGGGTAGTTTTCCGCATTTGCCAGGTCAGTAAAAATTTCTTTCAGTGCCGGCATATACATATCACTGAAAATTTCACCGTACTGCGGAGAGCCGTAGAATTTATGCTGTACACTTTCACCCAGGCGGGATACATAGGGCCCCTGGTACAGACTCGCGCCACGGAGGTCAAAATCGTACACAAAACCGAAGGTCTCCAAAAATTCCGCGGCAGCTTCGTCGTTCATATAATAGAACTTTTCCACCAGGCCATCAATCTCCGAACCACGGATGAGCATACCCTGCTTGACAGTCTTGCCGTCCTGATTCACATAGCCACCAATATCCCGGGCATTGAGGGTGCCGGGATCAGCACTATTGGTGATCGCATACACAAATCTGGTGGAGGCGGCGGTTTTAAAGCTGCCGCTGCCCATTTCCTTGCCGGATACAGTCACCTTATAGTAATAGGTGGTATTCGTTTTCAGGTTATGGATCTGCAGGTTGTTTTCTTTCTCCAACAGGACAAATTCCCGTCCATCAGACAGATCCGCCTGCTCACTGAGCACCAATACACCGTCCGCACCCTTTAAGCGGTAATTAAAGCTGAACGCCTTGTAAGGCAGTCCCTCCTGTACCGCAGCCTCAGCAGAAGCTTCGCCATCATAAAGGGCCTTTGCCGCCGCCGAGCACAGCAGCACCTCTTCCTCAAACACCGGCAGATCGCAGATCCGCTCCGTGGATAGTGTTTCCCCGGAGGACCTCTTCTTAAACAGCAGCTCACCGGTAAACACTTGATCCACGACCGCAGCCGTAAGCAGCAAAAGCACACCGATGGCAATACCTGCAACGATCCCGCATTTTTTCTTATCCTTATACCACTTCACATTGCTTCTTCTGCTTTGACTTTTCTTTTTCTTGGTTTTTTTACGCTTCTTGGGGGCTACATAAGAGCCCTTAATGAGTGTATAATCGTCAGCAAAAGTATAGGTGCCACGCTTGAGAATGCCGTTGGTCATTTCCCCATGGATCACATGGTGACCCTTTACAGCACGTCCGGTGGAATCGATATAGAAAATATCACCGCCATCCTCAATAACACCGGCATGGTACAGCTCGCCGTTTTTATAATACCGCAGCTCACCATTCTCATTGATAAGTCCCTCTTTCATATGCCCCCTCATTTCGACAGCTTATTTTTATCATTATATCATAAAGTTTTTTATGATGCAATAGTAAATAAAGGGTGCCGAAGCACCCTTTAAATTACAATTCGCAGTTTCCAACCGTTCTGGGGAAGGGCAGCACATCGCGGATGTTGCCAATGCCGGTCAGATACATGACCATGCGCTCGAAGCCCAGGCCGAAGCCTGCATGGCGGGCAGAGCCGTACTTGCGCAGGTCCATGTAGAAGCCGTAATCCTCCGGCTTCATGCCCAGCTCCTCAATGCGGTTTTTCAGAATGTCGTAATCGTCCTCACGCTGAGAGCCGCCGATGATCTCACCGATACCGGGCACCAGGCAGTCCATAGCCGCCACGGTCTTGCCGTCGGGGTTCAGCTTCA
>CAYMPY010000194.1:0-2895 GCA_964392535.1 uncultured Oscillospiraceae bacterium | reverse complement strand
TTTGCAATAACAACAGGCTCGCCGCCTTCCAGAACTGCTACGCAGGAATTGGTAGTACCTAAATCAATACCGATAATCTTGCTCATAATAATTTCCTCCAATATATTCACAAAAATTTTTTACAGATTTGGATTTGGGCGATTCATGAATCGCCCCTACGGGGGGTTACTGTTAGTTTGCAACTTGTACCATTGCAAAGCGGACGATCTTGTCGCCCAGTTTAAAGCCCTTCTGGAACACCTGGGTAATGGTGTTTTCGGGGGTGTCTTCTTCTTCGACGTGCATAACGGCGTTATGCAGTGCGGGGTCGAAGGTGTCGCCCTTTTCGCCGAAGATCTCCACGCCCAGGCCGGCAAAAATGCTTACCAGCTGATTCATGGTCATTTCCACGCCCTTTTTGTAGGCCTCGTCCTCGGTGGGCTGGTTCAGGGCCCGCTCTAAGTTATCATAAACAGGCAGAAGCTTTTCCACTGCATCGGCCTTGCCGTTGCCGTAAGAGGCTTCCTTTTCCTTCACGGTGCGCTTGCGGAAATTGTCGTAATCCGCCGCCAGCCGCAAAAAGCTATCATGCTCAGCATTATACTTTTCTTCCCAGGTAGGCTCTGCCGGGATCTCCTCCACAGGAGTCTCCTGCTGAAGCTCCTCCTGCTCTTTCTTTTCCTTTTTTGCCAATTTTACTCCTCCTTGCCCTCAGGCAGCTGGGGCTGCTCGGGCTTTGCAAACATTTTAGACAGGCTCTCGGCAAAGTAGCTCAGACGGGCGGTGACCTTTGCGTAATCCATTCTGGTAGGTCCAACCACGCCGATCATGCCCTTCATGCCGTCGCCAATATCAAACTTTGTCATAACCACGGAAGTGTCCTTCAGCTCCCGGGCTACATTTTCAGGACCGACCAGCACCTGTGTGCCGTTCTGATTCTGCATGACCATGGGAAGATTGGAAAGCGCCTCCTCGTCCAGGCTGGACATGACCCGCTGGGCCTTATCCACATCCCGGTACTCCGGCTGACCCAAAAGCCGCATCTGACCTGCAACAGCCATATTGGCGCTGGCCTGACGGTTCAGGGTCTCAGAGGTAAATTCCACAATGACAGGAACAAGAGAAGCGGCGTTTCCTGCGCTTTGCATGATCCGCTCCAGAAGCTCCGGGGTGATGTCCTGAACGGTAATGCCGGTCATGGTGGCATTGAGCACCGCAGAGAGGATCTTCAGCTCCTCCTCGGTCACATTCACCGGCAGGCGGATGAGCTTATTGACCACCTCATCGGTAGAGAGCATGACAACCAGGATCACGCTGCCCGGGCCGGTGCAGATCAGGTCAAAGCGCTTGACCGTAACGCCTGCGTTTCTTGCGGATATGGAGATGGCCGGAAGATCCGTTGCCTGTGATACCAATTTTGCGACCTTTTCCATGAGCTTATCCACACGCTGCATTTTTTCTTCAATGGCAGTGTTGATGGAGGCTGTCTCATCCAGGCTTAACCGGTAATCCGCCATCAGCTCATCCACATACAGCCGATAACCGGCGGCAGAGGGGACACGGCCTGCACTGGTGTGGGGCTGTTCCAAATAGCCCATTGTTGTCAGGTCCGACATCTCATTGCGGATGGTGGCGGAGGAGTAGTTCATATCCGGCAGCTCGGCGATGGCCTTGGAGCCCACCGGTTCCGCAGTACGGATATAAAGGTCTACGATACTCCGCAGCACCCTCTTTTTCCGTTCAGTAAGTTCCATATACTTCCGACCTTTCGTTTGTTAGCACTCAGAGCCTTTGAGTGCTAAGCACACTATAGCATAGAGTGCTAAAAATGTCAACAGGTCAATTTTAAATTATTTATGAATGGCAAAATTCGCAAACACAATTCGTAGTGACAATGCCCACCTGCTGCCGCTTTCGGTGGAAACGGGACGGGAAACCCGTCCCCTACGAGTGTAGGGAATGCATTCCGGGGGTGGAACGGATAAATCCGTTCCCTACGGTATTAGATTTAGTTGCTCTCTGCTCGTTGACTTTTCATTGATTTATTGGTAAAATATAAGGTAACAAATTATTGGAGTGAAAGTATGCTGGACAAATTACGGGCGGTTGCAGACCGCTTTGATCGGCTGTGCTTCATGTCGGAGCAGCCGGATTTCTACAATGACCCCAAGCAGGCGGCGGCCCTGCTCCGGGAACGCAACGATTTGGAGCCCATCGCAGAGACCTACCGTGCCTATAATGGGGCGTTGCAGGAAATGGAGGATGCCCGGGAGCTGATGGCCGAGCCGGATATGAAGGAGTTTTGCCAACAGACCTACCAGGAGGCCAAGGACCGCAGTGAAGACCTGTACCGAAAGTTGCAGATCTTGCTGCTGCCCAAGGACCCCAATGACGAAAAAAGTGTCATTATGGAGATCCGTGGCGGTGTTGGCGGCGAGGAAAGTGCCCTGTTCGCTCATAGCCTTTACAGAATGTACACCATGTATGCACAGAAAATGGGCTGGCGTGTGGAGCTGATGAACTACAGCGAAACAGAGCTGGGCGGCGTGAAGGAAGCGGACTTCGTTATCGATGGCCGTGGCGCCTATTCCAGATTAAAATTCGAGTCCGGTGTCCACCGTGTTCAGCGTGTGCCGGAGACCGAGTCCGGCGGCCGTGTCCACACCTCTACCGCTACGGTGGCGGTGCTTCCGGAGATGGAAGAGGTGGATGTGGAGATCAATCCCGCAGACATTGAAATGCAGGTCTACCGTGCCAGCGGTGCAGGCGGTCAGCACGTCAACAAAACCAGCTCCGCCGTGCGGCTGATCCACAAGCCCAGCGGCATCGTGGTGGCCTGTCAGGAGGAGCGAAGCCAGCTGCAGAACCGGGAGAAGTGTATGCGGATGCTGGCCTCCAAGCTCTACGAGATCGAGC
>CAYMPY010000193.1:0-3005 GCA_964392535.1 uncultured Oscillospiraceae bacterium | reverse complement strand
CATATCCTTTACGGGACGCCCATCATGTATATAATCGTAGTGCCACTCAGGATCAAAGAAGTAAGGCTCACCGTCAAAGGAGATCTGAACCCAACCGTGGGGCTGTACACTTCCGGTACAGTTACCGGCAATGCCATAAGCTTCGTAGCCCAGGCCACGGGCCAATGCCCAGAAAATAGCAGCAAAATTGTAGCAGTTGCCCAAACCGGTCTCAAACATCACCTTTGCGTCTTCAATTTCCCAACCGGTATGGCCCTTTCCATAGATGTTTCTGCGGAGGTATTCGTAGTTACCTACACAGTGGTCGTAAGCAACACGGAGGATCTCAAAACGAGTCATTTCAGGATTTTCCTCAAAGAACTTCTTGAGCCGTTCTGCAACCATGCCGTCAAGCTCTGCATCGCCGGTGGTATAGCGGCCATCTGCGCCAAAGTACAGCTCGCCAACCTTATCGTCCTTCAGAAAATAGCCGTCTTCCTTTACATAGTACAGCCAGCCATCGATATTTACAAAACCGGGCTCATAGGGCGCAGGCAGCTCCAACTCGTTCCAGGTGCTGCCGGAGGCATCGTGGGTATGGGGCATACAGCTCTCCAGCAGGGCTGCGCTGTCCTCCCGACCGCTGTAGATATCCCGGGGCAGCACAGCGGCTTCCTCTGTCAGCTGCTTGTCCTCACAGGAACGGTTTAAAAGCTTCAGCAGCCCCTGAGCAAAAGCCGCTCTTGTGACCTCATCGGAGAAGGCCTCTTGAACCGCCTGTGCCGGGAAGAAGTGCTCCATAACCTCTTGCAGCTCACTGCCGGAGACCTTGGCCGTGCCGGTATAGAGGCCGGGGAAATACCGGTCTGCGCCGGGTGCCGCCAAGGTATGCAGCGCATAGTAAAGATCATCGGCGGTCAGCGGATCATCGGGCCGCAGAAAACCGTTTTCGTCCAGCTGCAAAAAGGCCGCATGGCTGCTGATATCCGGGTAGGCAATGGCATCGAAGCGGGTATCTGCAGTGACCTTTGCTGTAAAGGGATCTACGATCTCCCCGGTTTCATCTGTCCAGCAGGAGAACACCAGGCCCTCCACCTTTGTATCCACAGCCGCCGGGCTTTTTCCTTCCTCTACGGTCTGCTCAGACAGAATATGCCCCTTCATGGCAAAGGTCACCTTATAGGTAATGGCCTCCACCTCCGCAGGTGCTTCCGTTACAGAGCCGCCACAGCCGGCCATCATCACAGCGGTCATAAAAAACGCCAATAAAAACGCAGTTATTCTCTTAAACATAGAAACTATGCCCTTTCAATAAATATCCATTATGATTATACTAAATAATCCCCACTTTTTCAAGTAGAAAGTGTAAACACTACGATCTTTCAATATATAACAAAAATCTCCCCACTGTGGGGAGATTTTTAAGCACACAGATGTATTTCATCAAGCATCTTCGTCGAATACAGTTGTTTTGTAGGTGTAGATATATTTTCCACTAACGCCTACATCGTGTTCCCGTTCAATGTGCTTGCCAAGAATCTTTTCTGCCTGCTTGGGGGACATATTGAAATACATCCCATCAATGATGGGTATTTGATTATGGATTCTATCGTAGAATAAAAGATAGGTAACTGCAAACGATACCGCGATCAGGATCACAATTAAAACTCGTTTTTCATAAGAATCTCCCGGATCGTCTTTTCTGCGGACCCTCTGCGCTCTACGTCTCGGGCTCGGGCACGATTTCCACGGTATATGCATCTAAATACGGCTCAACAAGTTCAAAGAACACAGGATCGTATTTTACTTCCACGCCGTTTACAAATATTGTACGACCTTTTCCACTTATTTCAACATCCAAAGCTATTCCGTCAGCTTCTGTTTCAATATAATAGTAAACCTGTAAATCTTTATATCGTGTTTTTTCGGGTGTTTCTAAAGCGACAGATGCTACTTGGTTGAGCTGATCTATTCGGGAGGATAGTTCTGTAGAATTAATTACATATTTAAATGCCAATAATACGATCAGAACTCTAAAATACCGCATTGTAATTTCCCTCCCTTTATAAATCTATCTCAAATAGACATATTTATTATTCCATGTTTGCATACATTGTCAAGCAGAAAGCACCGACAGTCTCTCACCTATTCCGCATTTTCAACAAATTTTACTTCTAATTTATCATTTTTATGTGAACACTATAAAAAGTTGTAATTTTCGCACTTTTTCCATTGATTTTATGGGGATTTAGGATTACAATATTTATCAGACTATACGAAACTGACGGAGGCTATATAAGATGCTCAACATCGTACTGGTAGAGCCGGAGATTCCCCAAAACTGCGGCAACATTGCCCGTACCTGTGCCGCCACCGGCGCACGGCTGCATCTGATCCGCCCCTTAGGGTTCGACATTTCAGACAAGGCCGTAAAGCGGGCCGGTCTGGACTACTGGCATTTGGTGGAGGTCCGGGACTACGAAAACTTAGAGGACTTCTTTTCCAAAAACCAGGTAAAGCAGATGTGGTGTTTGTCCACCAAAGCCCCCCGGTCTTACACCGAGGCAAGCTTTGAGGACGAATGCTATCTGTTCTTCGGCAAAGAGACCAAGGGTCTGCCGGAAACCTTTTTGGAGCAGCACAGAGACAGCTGCATCCGCCTGCCCATGCGACAGGAAGCCCGGAGCCTGAATTTGAGCAACAGCGTGGCCATCACCGTTTATGAGGCCCTGCGACAGCTGAATTTCCCGGGACTGACCGATTACGGTAAAATGAAATAATTGCGGAGGTATTAGTATGAACTACAACAAGAAATCCATTGAGGATATCGAAGTAGCAGGCAAGCGTGTTTTGTGCCGCTGCGACTTCAACGTCCCCACCAAGGACGGCAAGATCACTTCCGATAAGCGTATCGTTGCCGCTATGCCCACCATCGAGTACCTGGTAAACAAGGGTGCAAAGGTCATCCTGTGCTCCCACATGGGTAAGCCCAAGGGCGAGTGGAAGCCCGAGCTGAGCCTGAAGGT
>CAYMPY010000192.1:0-3046 GCA_964392535.1 uncultured Oscillospiraceae bacterium | reverse complement strand
TCCTGCACCTGCTCGGGATTGTAGCCCATTTCCCGGATGTACTCCGCCAGTTCAATGGCTTCCTTTAAGGTAGAGCCGGGGTGGCTGGACATCAGGTAGGGAACGAGATACTGATTCATGCCAAATTGTTTATTGAGGGCAAAATACTTATCCACAAAGCGATCGTATACCGCTCTGCGAGGTTTACCCATACGATCAAGTACCTTGTCAGCCACATGCTCCGGGGCGACCTTCAACTGACCGGAAATATGGTACTTGATCAGCTCCTTGAAGAAGGTGTCCTTTTTATCTGTAAGCAGATAATCAAAGCGAATGCCGCTGCGAACAAAGACCTTTTTTACGCCGGGAAGCTTCCGCAGCTTCCGCAGCAGATCAATGTAATCGGAATGATCGGCACGCACATTTTTACATGGGGTGGGGAAGAGGCACTGTCTGCCACCGCAAGTGCCCTTTGTCAGCTGCTTGTCGCAGGCCGGATGACGGAAATTGGCGGTAGGGCCGCCTACATCATGAATGTAGCCCTTGAAATTATTGTCCTTGGTTATGAGCTCTGCTTCTTTGATGATGGACTCATGACTACGGGTCTGAATGATTCGACCCTGATGAAAGGTCAGAGCGCAGAAGGAGCAAGCACCAAAGCAGCCACGGTTACTGACGAGACTGAATTGCACTTCTTCAATGGCAGGCACACCACCGGCTTTTTTGTAGCTGGGATGCCAGGTGCGGCAATAGGGGAGATCGTAGACCGCATCCATTTCTGCAGTGGTCAGTGGCTTCTGAGGAGGATTCTGCACAACATATTTCTGCCCGTATGGTTCGGCCAGCCGTTTTGCGGTGAATGGGTCACAGTTTCCGTATTGAACCTTGAAGCTTTCCGCATAGCTGCGCTTGTCTGCTTTGATCTGCTCAAAGGAAGGCAGAATGATGGTAGGCAGGCTCTCATCCAGTTCCTTTGTTTTATATACCGTGCCGTCAATATAGGTGATGTCCTTTACATCCATGCCGGAATTAAGGGCATCGGCTACTTCTACAATGGTGCGCTCACCCATGCCGTACATCAAAAGATCAGCCTGTGAATCTAAAAGAACAGAACGCTTTATGGACTCTGACCAGTAATCGTAATGGCCGAGACGGCGCAGGCTGGCTTCAATACCGCCAATGAGAATGGGGATGTTTTTGTAGGTTCGGCGGATCAGGTTGCAGTATACAGTTGTGGCATAGTCCGGCCGTTTGCCGGTTACGCCACCGGGGGTAAAGGCATCGGTTTTTCGGCGATGCTTTGTGACGGAATAGTGGTTGACCATGGGGTCCATGTTGCCACCGCTGACCAAAAAGCCAAGCCGGGGCGGCCCGAAAACATCAATGGATTTGGGGTTTTTCCAGTCGGGCTGTGAAATAATACCCACAGTATATCCTGCGTTTTCCAGCACACGGCTGATAATGGCGTGACCAAAGGAAGGGTGATCCACATAGGCATCACCAATGATGTATACAAAGTCACACTGGACCCAGCCACGGTCCAGCATTTCCTGTTTAGAGATTGGAAGAAATTCCATAAATACTCCTTTTAGCCGCCACCCGGCAGGCTCTTGCGTAGGCAAGGCATAAATACTGCTCAGGTAGCATTTGTGCGTAAATGTCGTTATCGTGCCGGTTTTTCTTGGAAGAGACGGAAAGCTCAAAGGTCAGCGGACCGTCAAAGCCCCAGCGGTCAAGCCTTGTGGCAATGTGATCCCAATCGGCAATACCGTCAAAGGGAAGCAGATGCAAATCGTCGGTGGGAGTAATAATGCCATCAAAGCTGCTGATGCCCAAATTGTCATTTAAATGGGTGGCAATGAGCTTATTACCATATAATGCCAGCATATCCTGACTGTGATTGTAACACATTTCATGACCGGAGTCCCAGCAAAAGCCAACATACGACAGATGAGCGAACCGCTGAAACAGCAGTTTGAGATGCTCTTCGCCCTCCACATTTTCAAAAGCGATTTTCACATTTGCAGCACCGGCAGCCTCGATCAGTGTACCAAATCGCTGAACACCAATTTTCGTTGGCGGCTCAATGTTAAAGCCAATGTATGGATGCACTACCATGATGGGCACATTTAAACGGCGTGTGTCCGCCAAACAGCTTAATAGCTCCTGCAATGCATCATCGCCGTCTGCACCCTCAAGCCACATATACCGGGCCTTACGAAAAGGAGCATGGATGGATTGGAACAGAAGTCCCAGCTTCTCTGCTTCTTCTGCGAGAATATCTAATTGGTCAGGTTCCTGCCATTCAGCGAAGCATCCATCAAAACCAACGTTCTTGATCAGCCGAAGCTGCTCAACAGGATCTATGTTTAAACCCTTTATAAGATTGATGCACAGCGGCTGCTTCCACATGACTTACACATCCTTTTACTACAGTGATGCTATTATACATGATTTTATGCAGGAATGCAATCAAAATCTCACCTTGACAGCGGTGCTATAATAAAAATAAAAGGAGTGGATATGTTTGGCTGTTCGACTTAATGAAGACCGGGAAATCGTGGAAAAGATCCGGGAGGGGCTGAAGCGCACCGGTGGTTATTGTCCCTGCAGATTGGCACGGACCGAGGAAAATAAGTGTATGTGTAAAGAATTTAAGGAACAAATTGCCGATCCGGATTTCAAGGGCTATTGTCATTGTCTGCTGTATTATAAGGACTAAAAAATATTTTAGGACTAAAAAATATTTTCAAAAATGACAAAAAAACAGTTGACAAATTATATGTTGCGTGCTATTATATGGGGGCGTTGAGCAACGCAACTAAATATGCGCGAGTGGTGGAATTGGTAGACTCGCTAGATTCAGGTTCTAGTGTTCACTGCGGACGTGCGGGTTCAAGTCCCGCCTCGCGCACCAAGTCTTAATAGCTTGAACCTCTTTACCGTTGGTAAGATGTTCGGGCTATTTTGCTTTGTGTCGGAATATGAAAACTTCGGCGGTTAATAAGCACAGCAAAGCCGCAGGCGAATTTTCGTCTGCGGCTTTGTCTTTTTCTTGCCTTTTTGT
>CAYMPY010000191.1:0-3061 GCA_964392535.1 uncultured Oscillospiraceae bacterium | reverse complement strand
GCTGAAGAAGCGTGACTACCGCAGACTGTGGATCACCCGCATCAGCGCTGCTGTTGCTCCCTATGGCCTGAACTACTCCAAGTTCATGAACGGCGTTAAGAAGGCCGGTATCGAGATGAACCGTAAGAGCCTGTCCGAGATGGCTATCCAGGACACCGCTGCTTTCGCCGCTCTGGTCGAGAAGGCAAAGGCTGCCCTCTGATTGAATATGCAAAAGAGCGTGCTGCGGCACGCTCTTTTTAATGATGTTTGGCGTTCTCCAAAATGATGTTGGGCTTGCGCCCAAATGATGTGCCCCGTTGGGACAATTGTGGTGTGGCTTCGCCACTTATTTAAATAATTTTCCAATTAAATCAGAATTTAATTGGAAAATACCATAATTGCGGCATCGCCGCACATCATTTGCCGAAGGCAACATCATTACGAAGTACATCATTTGCGCAGCAAACATCATTTGTAATAACTTTCCCTTTCGGCACATAGACTCAGCCCGGAGGGGATTTTATTATGAGAAAACGGGATTTATGGATGGGTATGGGAGCGATCGTGCTGGCACTTGTGCTGGTTGCATTGCAGCTGTATGATCCGGCGGTGACTGCCGGGGCATGGGGTCTGAGCTATACTACGGAAATACCCCAGGGCCCGGCAAGTTCGCAACAGCTTTTTGAATATGACGGAGCCTATGTGGGAGACACCTCCCAAAAGGTGCTGTACCTGACCTTTGATGCAGGCTATGAAAACGGGCAGACGGAAAAAATACTGGAAACCCTGAAAAAACATGAAGTGCCGGCGGCTTTCTTTTTGGTGGGCAATTACATTACACGTAACCCTCAGCTGGTGCGGCGAATGGTGGACGAGGGCCATATTGTTGCAAACCACACCATGCACCATCCGGATATGAGCAAGATCTCCACAAAAGAGGCTTTTTCCAAGGAATTGAAAGACCTGGAGGCGTTGTATATGGAGACCGTGGGTAGTGAAATGCTCAAATACTACCGGCCGCCCCAGGGGATTTACAGCACGGAGAATCTAAAAATGGCAAAAGAGTTGGGCTACAAGACCCTGTTTTGGAGCTTGGCCTATGCCGATTGGGATAACGATCATCAGCCCACACGGGAGCAGGCTTTGGAGAAGCTGCTGCCCAGAACCCACAACGGCGCTGTGATTCTGCTGCACTCTACCTCCAAAACAAACGGCGAGATTCTGGACGAGCTTCTGACCAAATGGAAAGAAATGGGTTATGAATTTCGCAGTATTGAAGAGTTATTTTAAAAAATATGTGAAAAGTGAACAAATTGTGTCTATAAAAATTTACATATAGATAGAAAAAATAGGGTGGCAAAGTCTCCAAAAAGGTGTTATAATAACGGATGAAGTAAAATGCATAGGCATACCCTGTGGATTTGCAATGTACTTATAGGAGGAAATATATATGAAAAGATCTGTACTTTCGCTGCTGATGGCATTTGTGATGATCTTTAATTTGGGTGTAACGGCATTTGCTGCTACCGACGCACCGGATGTGGATGTGGACACAGATACCAATGGCGATTTCGTTCTGGATTTTGATGCGCTGACAAAGACCGAGGGCAGCGAGACCAATCCCATCAAGATCGAAAATGCATCACAGATGGCGATTCTGGTCATCCCCGCCAATGGTGAGGTGTGGTATGATGTGACCACTGACCTCAATGGCCAATATATTACCATTAACGGCAATGCCAACACTGTGGTAAGTCTTAATGGCGTGGAGTACACTCCCAACACAAGCGGTGTTATTCAGGTGAAGCTGGACGGCGAAACCGCCAATAAGCTGCAGGTTTCCAACACCGGCTCCTCCAACGCCAACTGGAGCACCACGGTTGGCAATCCTGCAGGCAGCGAGGCCAGCCCCCTGGTTATCAGCAGCGCAGCTGCGCTGAATTCTCTGTCTGTTGCAGGCCATGATACCCTGTATGTGCAGCTCAGCGCCGATCTGGCCGGCCAGGAGCTGGTTATTGCTGAAGCAGAGGGCTTGACTGTCGTCTGCAATGGCACCACCATGACTGCCGGTGACAGAGGCTATGTGACGATCCTTGACGGCACCACCACCTTGGTGCTCACAAACAGCACCGATGGCTGGATCACTGTGGCTGCCAGCGCAGACGATCCCTTGGGTACAGAGAGTAACCCTTATGATTTGGAGTGGACCTGGAATGCAGATAACACTGAGGCTATTGCTACCACCACCATTCCTGCCAAGACTACATACTATTATAATATCTATGTCTCCGGCATGGAGCTGTATGTAAACGGCAACTACAAGACCGAGGTAACCGGCACCAGTAAGACCCCCCATGTTGTCTCTGTTTCTAATAATGACTCCGGTGTTGTCACCTACACCCTGAAGCTGACCTACCCCACCGGTACGGAACAGAATCCCAAAGCACTGGTTATGGGTGTGAACTACGGCTATATCGAAGAGGGTGTCAACGAAGACTTCTACTTCACCTGGACCGCAGAAGAGGATGGCTATCTGATCATCACCATGGATTGTGACAGCTGGACTTACCACATCACCAATGTGGCGACTCAGCAGGAGTTGGCTTCCGGCTGGAATACAGATTCTCCCTCTACTGCTACTGCTGTAGTACCTGTAGCTGCAGGTGATCAGCTTCTGCTTGCCGTGTCCACCTACGATCCCTGGGCATGGTTCCCCCCCACGGGTACTCTGATCGTCAATGCGGACTTCAGCACAGAAGCTGTCTGCTTTCACACAACAACGACCACTGTTCCCGGTACTGCTGCTACCTGTACGGCTTCCGGACTGACCGCAGGTGAGGTCTGTGCAAACTGTGGCGAGACCATCACCGCACAGGAAGTGATTCCTGCGCTGGGTCATACTGAGGTTGCCGATACCGCTGTTGCCGCAACCTGTACCGCTACCGGCCTGACTGCGGGCAAGCACTGCTCTGTTTGTGGCGAGGTGACTGTTGCGCAGGAAGAGATTTCCGCACTGGGTCATAGCTATGTGGACGGCGCCTGCAGCACCTGTGGCGAGGCTGATCCCGATGCAATTGTT
>CAYMPY010000190.1:0-3102 GCA_964392535.1 uncultured Oscillospiraceae bacterium | reverse complement strand
AAATTGTGGATATGGATAAGCTGACACCAAAAATCCTTCGGGCATTTGTCCTCCGGATCGATGTATATGAGAAAGAGGAAAAATTCTCACGCAAATGCGGAAACTATATCGAAATCCACTATACTTTCCAACCAAAGCCACGCACCACATCCAAAACGGCAGTATCCACAATAGCGGTGATACCGATGGAACTGCAAATGGCAGCGTTAAATGCCTAAAAACAGCAGTAACCGGAAGGCATTATGCCTTCCGGTTACATACCGCACCATTTACTCCGTTAAGAACAACGGGCAAATTGGTGCTTGCTCTTTTTATTCATTTCCTTCAATATCTTTTATTCAAATTCGTGTCTTTACTTTTTTGTATGCTGTTGCTACAATAGGGCAAAAGGGGGTAGCTGCGATGAAATTTGAAACGACTTATAAGGCTGAAGAATTTATTTTAAATACCCGTTGGGACGAGCTTCCTGAGGAAGTCCGTGAAAGGATGCTGGGTTGCTTTGTGGACCTGATGGGCGCACTGCTCATCGGAAGCTGTTCCGACCAGTTTGCAGTAGGCCTGAAGCTTGCAAAAAAGCTTTACGGCGCAGGTGAGATTCCGGTGGTGGGCAGCCTTGAAAAGCTGACCTTTATGGGTGCAGCCACCGCCATGGGTCACAGCTCCAACGCCTATGATATTGACGACGGCCATAATATGACAAGAGCCCACCCCGGCACCTCCTTTGTGGGTGCGGTGCTGGCGGCAGCGGCTGAAAAGAACTTAAACCGCAACGAATTTTTGGAGGCCATGCTGGTGGCCTACGAGATCACCATCCGCAGCGGTGCGGCCATTATGGACTATTATCAGTTTGCCCATTCCAGCGGTACCTTCGGTACAGTGGGTGTGGCTGCAGGCGTGGGCAGAATTTATGGCTTTTCCCGGGAAATGCTGAATAATGCCCTGTCGGTGGCGGAATTTAATGCACCCCTTGTGCCGGGAATCCGCTCTGTGGAGTACCCCTCCATGAATAAGGATGGCGTGCCCTTCGGTGTCATGGTGGGCTGTCTTGCGGTGGAGGAGACCATGTGCGGCTTTGAGGGCAACAAAAACCTGCTGGAAGCAGAGGAGTATTGCCATTATTTGGATGATCTGGGCGAAAAATATCAGGTCATGGACCTGTACTTCAAGCCCTACACCTGCTGCCGCTGGGGTCACCCGGCCATCGATGCCTGCGTAGGTCTTATGAAGGACTTAAAACCGGAGGACATTAAACAGGTGACCATCGAGACCTTCGAAAAGGCAACCATGCTGTCGAAGATCGTTCCCCAAACCGCCGACGAGGCCCAGTATAACATTGCCTACCCGGTGGCGGCCTCTCTTATTTACGGCGATTTCGGCTATGGACAGCTGAAAAATTTAGGCGACCCAAAGGTGGTGGACATGATGTCCCGGCTGAAATTTGTGGTCGATCCCAAATTAGATGCCCAATTCCCGGCAAAGCGGATCTGCCGCGCGGTCATTGAAACCAAAGACGGCAGAATCCTGACGTCCCCCGATTGTGAGCCCAGAGGCGAAGCCCACGAAAACATTGGCCTAAACTGGCTTACCGACAAATTCCGCCGCATCACCGCCCCCGTCCTCTCCGGAGCAGGACAGGACCAACTGCTTTCTCTGCTGACCGGCACAGAAAACATCCCCATCCGCCAAATCATCGATACCGCCAATAATGCTCTGCAATAATAACGGGCGGCAAGATTGCCGCCCCTACCATAACCCTATAGACATCTCGTAGGGGCGACTATCATGTTGCCCGTAAAAAACGGATTCTTCGCTTGCGCTCAGAATGACACGAAAACCTGAAAGGTTCCACTGTCATTCTGAGGCATAGCCGACGAATCCGTTCCTTTTTATTTATCTATCTCTATTTTAATGTTGACAGATTCAGGGTATACTTATATAATAATAATTGAATAATAGTATTATCCAAAAGAAAGGATGCAATCTGAATGGGTGGATTTTTTAAAGAAGATTTACTGGAACGGCTGATGCGGCTGGATGAGGATGTAGATTTGCTGTTTGACGATGACCGCAGATTCAAAATGGTGATCGTAGGCGGCAGTGCCTTGATCCTTTTGGAAACGATCACCCGTGCGACTTACGATATTGATGCACTGGATGTATCTCCCGAGATCGTTGCACTGCTTGAAAAATATGACATCAATACAAGAGTAGGAACGTTTGTCAATAATTTTCCGTACAACTATGATGATCGGCTCGTTCCTGTTCCTGTGAATGGACGGCGTATTGATTTCTATACTGCATCACTGGAAGATATTGTTATTGCGAAGTTGTGCTCCGGCAGAGCCACGGATGTGCAGGACATTATTGATCCAAGGGTACTGGCAGCAGTGGATTGGAAACGGTTGGAGTACTTGGCAACGGATGAGAATGAGGCAAAAGCCTCTGCACTCAATCCTTTTCGCTATGAAGAATTTTTAGATAGCTACAAAACCTATGTAGAGAGGTGGTGTCCATGCGAGAACTGACATTTAAAGGTTTTTTGGCGCAATATGTTAGGAGGCTGTCTGCCGGTGAGACGAACAGCTTGTATAAGCTTGCAGCAGAAGCAGCTGGGGATAACCCCCGACTCCGGGAGCCGCTGTTTTTGTATGCGCTTTATTCCGGGAAACAGCAGGTTCTGCTGCAGGCATTAAAGAAAACGGATTTGTTTGATGAATATAAGAACACGGTTTTGCAGTATAGTGCGGATGAAATGACACGGCTGTTTGAGGAGGATTCTCCGCTCCTTCCTGAGGCATATCATAAAGTATGGTGCAGTTTTCAAAGCAAAAAGAACAGGGGAAAGGCGGACGATCACACAAAGGAGCTTATGCGTCAAAAGTTACGGCGGCTGCAGGCACAGTACGGCGTGTCCAACTATCGCATCTATACGGATTTGAAGCTGAATCCCGGTAATTTAAATGCCTGGCTTAAGCACGGTGCTGCCGCCAAAGTCAGCCTGGACACGGCAAGACAAGTGTTGCGTTATGTGGAAGGCTGTGCAACATAATGGGAAATTGCAATAGCAAGTTGCAATAGTTTTGACAAGTAACAATCCAGGTA
>CAYMPY010000189.1:0-3106 GCA_964392535.1 uncultured Oscillospiraceae bacterium | reverse complement strand
AGTTACGCCGCCATGTGTGGTCAAAAGATCTCGGCACCGCCGAAATCAGCTTTGTCATTATACAGGGAACTTCTCCATTTGTCAAGGAATTTATTCGTATTTTTAAAAATTTTTTGGAAAACATAAGCCTGAACGAAAAAATCGGAGGGATTATATGGGGCTTGGAAAGAAGCTGACCCTGTTTTGTGCAGGTGGTCTGGGTTATGTGGGGCTGGAGCTGTTATGGCGGGGGCGCAGTCACAGCAGTATGTTTTTGGCCGGTGGCAGCAGCTTCCTGCTTTTGGGCAGGCTGGGTCAGGCTACGGAGAGGCCGGCTGTGCGGGCGCTGGGTGGTGCGGGGATCATCACCGGCGTGGAGCTGGCGGCGGGGCTTTTGTTCAACCGGGGCTACCGTGTTTGGGATTACCGGCAGCTTCCTTATAATTTAAGAGGGCAGATCTGTCTGCCTTATTCGCTGCTGTGGGTGCCGGTTGGACAGGCCGGAATCTGGATTTATGGAATATTAGACCGTCTTTTTCCTGAAAAAGCACAAAAAACTCTTGACAAATAAGGCTTTTTCCTGTTATAGTATGCCTGTAACCATGAGGGAGTAATTCCACACCGACAGGTGTGAAGCATATCCGTCACTCGGCCTGTGGGCCCGGAATGTTTGAAAGAATGAGACTCATGCGTAAAGGACCAACCTCTACGCATGAGTCTTTTTATTTAGTAACCACTAATCAACTCGGCTGCGGATGACAACGGATCTTTTACCCCAACTCTGCAGTTTTGATAACACGAAATACACAAAGTATTCCTGTGTTATCAAAACTTTGATTTGTGTCAAAATCTCTCGCTGTCATCACTTACCTCTTTGACCAGAGGTTACTTAGTTATTCCCTCAAATTTTTATAAGGAGAATGTACTATGAAGAAAACCTACATGCAGTCCACGGAAGAAGTACTGCAGGGCCTGGATGCCAATGTGGGCGGTTTGACCACCCAACAGGCAGAAGAGCGGCTTTCCAAGTACGGCCCCAACAAGCTCAAGGAAGCAGAAAAGATCTCTATGTTCCGTCGCTTCCTGAACCAGCTGAAGGACCCCATGTTGATCATTCTGATGATTGCTGCTGCAGTTTCCGCTGCCACAACGGTGCTGGATTATATGCAGCTGCCGCAGCCCCGGGATATCGGCCACCTGACCGAAGGCCTGGTGGAGGTCGGCATCATCCTGGTGGTTGTTCTGCTCAACGCCATCCTGGGCGTGATCCAGGAGAGTAAGGCAGAAGCGGCTATTGAAGCACTTCAAACCATGACCGCTGCCAAATGTAAGGTTCTTCGTGACGGCAAGATGGTCATGCTTCATTCCACAGACCTGGTTCCCGGGGATGTGGTGATCCTGGAAGCCGGTGATGCTGTTCCTGCCGATGGTCGTATTATTGAAAATGCCAGCATGAAGATCGAGGAGGCCGCCCTGACCGGCGAGTCTGTCCCCGTCAACAAGATGGTGGATGCTCTGAATCTGTCTGCCGGACAGGACGAGGTGCCTCTGGGCGACCGTAAGAATATGTGCTACATGGGCTCTACCGTGGTTTATGGCCGCGGCAAGGCTGTGATCACCGAGACCGGTATGAGCACCGAGATGGGTAAGATTGCCGATGCACTGGCCCAGGCCGAAGAGGAGGAGACTCCTCTGCAGAAGCGTCTGGATCAGCTGGGCAAGATCCTGTCCTACCTGGTGCTGGGCATCTGCGTGTTCATTTTCGCATTCAACCTGCTGATGAAGGGCGACTATTCCATCAACGGCATCCTGGGTACCTTCATGGTGGCCGTGTCCCTGGCTGTTGCCGCCATTCCTGAGGGCCTTGCAACTGTGGTTACGGTTGTGCTGTCCATCGGTGTTACAAAGATGTCCAAGCGCAACGCCGTTATCCGCCGTCTGACCGCTGTAGAGACTTTGGGCTGTACCCAGGTCATATGCTCCGATAAGACCGGCACCCTGACCCAGAACAAGATGACCGTCGTGGAGTCCTACGGCGACGAGAATTTGGTGGCCTCCGCCATGGCTCTGTGCTCCGATGCTGCTCTCAACGAAGAGGATCAGGCTGAGGGCGAGCCCACTGAGTGTGCCCTGGTAAACTTTGCCTGCAAGCTGGGTATGAAGAAGCAGGATCTGGAAGCCAAGACTCCCCGTGTGGACGAGGCTCCCTTCGACTCCGGCCGTAAGATGATGTCCACCGTTCATGCTGTGGACGGCGCATTCGTGCAGTACACCAAGGGTGGCCCCGATGTGGTCCTGGCCCGCTGTGCCTACTGCCTGGAAAACGGTCAGGTTGTTCCCATGACTGAGGAAAAGCGTGCCAAGATTATGGCCGCCAACAAGGCCATGGCAGATAAGGCTCTGCGTGTGCTGGCTGTTGCTCAGAGAACCTGGAGCGAGAAGCCTGCCGACAACACCCCCGAGTTCCTGGAGCAGGAGCTGGTGTTCCTGGGCCTGGCCGGTATGATCGACCCGGTCCGTCCTGAGGTCAAGGCTGCTATTGAAGAATGCCGCGGTGCCGGTATCCGTCCTGTGATGATCACCGGTGACCACAAGGACACCGCTGTTGCTATTGCCAAGGAGCTGGGCATCATCGAGGATGCTTCTCAGGCTATTACCGGCGCAGAGCTGGATAAGATCTCTGATGAGGACCTGCCCGAGTTTGTGAAGAAGTTCGGCGTTTACGCCCGTGTGCAGCCTGAGCATAAGGTTCGCATTGTTGCTGCATGGAAGCTCAACGAGTGCATTACCGCCATGACCGGTGACGGCGTTAACGATGCACCCTCTATCAAGACCGCTGATATCGGCGTGGGCATGGGCATCACCGGTACCGATGTTACCAAGAACGTGGCCGACATGGTTCTGGCCGATGATAACTTTGCAACCATCGTCTCTGCAGTAGGTGAGGGCCGCCGGATCTACGACAATATCCGCAAAGCCATCCAGTTCCTGCTGGCCTCCAACATGAGTGAGGTGCTGGGCGTGTTCGGTGCAACCCTGCTGGGCTTTACACTGTTAAACCCTGTACACCTGCTGTTCATCAACCTGGTTACTGACTGCTTCCCCGCACTGGCACTGGGCATGGAGG
>CAYMPY010000188.1:0-3131 GCA_964392535.1 uncultured Oscillospiraceae bacterium | reverse complement strand
AAGCGATATGCTGGTGGATAACTGCGCCATGCAGATCGTGAAGGACCCCTCTCAGTTCGATGTGATCGTCACGGAGAATATGTTCGGTGACATCCTCTCTGATGAGGCCTCCATGATCACCGGCTCTATCGGCATGATTCCTTCCTCCAGCCTGGGTGCAACCACCTGCGGTTTGTATGAGCCCATCCACGGCTCTGCCCCTGACATTGCAGGCAAGGATCTTGCAAACCCCATTGGCACGATTTTGGCTGCCGCCATGCTGCTGCGCTACAGCTTCGATATGACGAAGGAGGCCGATGCCATTGAAAAGGCTGTGTCCGAGGTTTTGGATGCAGGCTGGCGTACCGGGGACATCAGGGACGAAGCTACCGCGGCAGAGAGAATTATCGGCTGTACTAAAATGGGTCAGCTGATCGCAGAAAACATAACGAAAGAGTGATTACATGAAGCTATCCGGTTCGGATATTATTGTGCGCACCTTGATCGAGCAGGGCACAGAGGTCGTTTTCGGCTACCCCGGCGGTCAGGTCATCAATATTTATGATTCCCTTTATAAATATCAGGACGAGCTGAAGCATGTGCTGACCGCCCATGAACAGGGCGCATCCCATGCGGCAGACGGCTACGCCCGTGCTACCGGCAAGGTAGGCGTTGTGATCGCCACCTCCGGCCCCGGTGCAACCAACCTGGTTACCGGCATTGCAACGGCATATATCGACTCCATTCCCTTGGTCGCCATTACCGGCAACGTGCCCAACTCTGTCATCGGTACAGACGGCTTCCAGGAAATCGATATTACCGGTGTTACTCTGCCTATTACAAAGCATAACTACTTTGTAGGCTGCGTAGAGGACCTGGCAGACACCATCCGGGAAGCGTTCCGGGTTGCCAAGTCCGGCCGACCCGGCCCGGTGCTGGTGGACGTGCCCAAGGATGTGCAGATCGCAGAATTTGACTATGAGCCCGAAGAGCCGGTGGAGGCAGAGCCCAAATTTGCAGCCAAGGACATTCGGATCGAGCAGGCTGCAGATATCATTAACAGAGCCCACAGACCCTTTGTGTACTTCGGCGGCGGCCTGATTGCAGGCAAGGCGCAGGAAGAACTCTTGGAGCTGGTGGAGAAGATCGATGCTCCCATGGGCTGCTCCATGATGGGTATTTCCGGCGTGCCTACTGACCATCCCCGCTTTTTGGGTATGCAGGGTATGCACGGCCACTATGCAAGCTCCACTGCCATGCATCAGGCTGACGTGGTGGTTGCCTTGGGCTGTCGGTTCAATGACCGTGTCACCGGCAACCGCGCGAAATTCGCTAAAAACTCCAAGATCGTCCATATTGATATTGACGGTGCGGAGCTGAATAAGACCACCACCGCCGCCTGCGGCCTCCGTGGTGATGTGAAGCTGACACTGCAAAAGCTGCTGCCGCTGCTGGAAAAGAAGGAACAGCCCGACTGGCAGAAAAAGGTGGATGCTATCCGTGCCAGAGAAGCAGAGGGTGCTGATACCCGCCCGGGCATGACTCCCTATAATGTGCTGTGCACGCTGAACAAATACTTAGGTGAAAATACCGCCGTTGCAACCGATGTGGGTCAGCATCAGTGCTGGGCTGCCCAGCATGTACGGCTGCAGAAAAGCCGCCGGTTCATTACCAGCGGCGGCCTGGGCACCATGGGCTTCGGCTTGGGTGCGGCCATCGGCGCAGCCATTGGTACAAAGGAACGCTCGGTACTGGTTACCGGTGACGGATCTTTTGGCATGAACTTAAACGAGTTGGCAACCGCCGTTTCCCACAACGTGCCGGTGGTGGTGCTGATCATGAATAATAAGGTTTTGGGTATGGTTCGCCAGTGGCAGACCCTGTTCTTCCAGAAGCACTATTCCAACACCATGCTGGATGCAAGAAAGACAGACTTTGTGAAGCTGGCCGAGGCCTTCGGCGCAAAGGGCAGTAAGGCAGAGACCGTAGAGGAGCTTAACGAAGCTTTTAAGCAGGCCTTCTCCTGTGACGGTCCTTATGTGATCGACTGCTATGTGGATAAGGATGAGTTCGTCCTGCCCATGATGCCCCCCGGTGGCTCCATGGATGATATTATTGTAAAGATCGGAGAGTAAGATGGAAAGATTTACTGTTGCCATTTTGGTTAATAACCAGTTCGGTGTCCTGAACCGGGTCACCAGTATGTTCCGCCGCAGACAGTTCAACATCAGCTCTCTGACCGTGAGTGAGACCGAGTCTGCATCCTTTTCCCGTATCACCATTCAATCTGAGGGCGATCAGGTAAAAAAGGAACAGCTGGTCAATCAGCTGTATAAGCTGCCCGATGTGCGCTCTGTTGCAGAGCTCAATACGGAGAAAACCGTTTGCAGAGAGCTGCTGCTGATCAAGGTAGCCAACGAGCCGGAGCACCGGGGCGATATCCGTGCCGCCTCCGATGCCTATGAAGGCAAGATCGTAGACTATACAAAGGAATCCATCATCATTCAGATGGTGGGTGACAGCCGGAAGATCGACAATTTCGTGAACCTCATGCGGGACTTCACCATTTTGGAGATCTGCCGTACCGGTGTTGTATCGCTGGAGCGCGGTGCAACCACCATTGAACGTGTAACTTTATTATAATTTTTGAAAGAGGTATAAGACTATGAACAGAATTTTTTACCAGCAGGATTGCGACCTGCAGAAGCTCTCCGGTAAGACCGTTGCCATCATCGGCTACGGCTCCCAGGGCCATGCCCATGCACTGAACCTGAAGGACTCCGGTGTTAATGTCATCGTTGGTCTGTACGAAGGCTCCAAGAGCTGGGCCAAGGCTGAGGGCCAGGGCCTGACCGTTATGACCGCTGCCGATGCCGCCAAGGCTGCGGACCTCATCATGATCCTCATCAACGACGAGAAGCAGGCAAAGCTTTATAAGGAATCCATCGAGCCCAACCTGACCGAGGGCAAGACCCTGGCTTTCGCCCACGGCTTTAATATCCACTTCGGCTGCATCAAGCCTCCCAAGAACGTCAACGTTATCATGATCGCTCCCAAGGGCCCCGGTCACACTGTCCGCAGTGAGTACCAGGCCGGTAAGGGCGTGCCCTGCCTGATCGCTGTGGAGCAGGATGCTACCGGCGACGCTTTGG
>CAYMPY010000187.1:0-3138 GCA_964392535.1 uncultured Oscillospiraceae bacterium | reverse complement strand
AAAGTAAGGTTTCATACGCGCCATGCCGGAGTTGATCAGCAGCAGGGACTGATCATTCTGGGGAATCAGGGAGAAACTGGGCAGACGCAGATGGTCCTTGCTCTCAAAATAGGACAGGAACATTTCACGCAGCTCGTTTACACCATATGCTTTTTTAGCCATTGGAAAAACCTCCATAATAAATTACAAAAAATAAAACTCGCCCCTAAAATTTAGGGGCGAGATCATCGCGGTACCACCCTAATTTATCCTCAAGGAGGACATCTTAGTTGCTCTATAACGGGAGCGCCCGTCCCGGTCATCCCGGGCCACTTGGAAATGGCACACATACTTCCGGCAAAGGGCTTTCACCAATCCCCTCTCGCTTTTTGTACCTAAAGTATGCTTAGTTTCCGCATTGCATTTACATATTTTTGTTATTTTACCATAAATGACACATTTGTCAATGGTTTTTGCGTTTCTTTTTTTAAATATGGTCTTCCAGCCAGGAAATCATTTCCTCACGCCCCTCTGTGCTTAAAGGAAAGGTTTTTTCGGCCTCAATCTCACTTTTTTCATAGCAAAATTGACCGTGCCAATATTCAGCTTTCATGGAGCTGTTTTCAAAATCCACTTCTTTACCGATCATTGTAACAGACGGCACAATCTTAAACCGAAACAGACCGCAGGAACCTGTAAAGGTATTTTTCATTGCAAAGGTATGCAATGTAGGCAAATAAAGCTGACTCATGCTGAACCCTCCAAAACCTGCTCCATGTCATCCAGTAAGGAATCGAAAAGCTCCATAGCTTTCTGAACCGGTGCAGGCTCTGTCATATCAACACCAGCGCCTTTAAGCAGATCGATAGGACTTGCACTGCAGCCGCCTGAGAGGAAGCCCAGGTAATCCTTTACAGCTTCTGCACCCTCGTCTAAAATTCTTCTCGAAAGCGCAATTGCTGCAGAGTAGCCTGTGGCATACTGGAATACATAATAATTATAGTAAAAGTGGGGAATTCTTGCCCATTCAACCGAGATATGATCATCTACAACTATTTCAGGTCCGAAATAATCCTCGTTCAGCTTTTTATACAGTTCACTAAGATAATCGGCGGTCAGCGTTTTCCCCTCTGAAACAGCCTTGCCGATCTCCAGCTCAAACTCAGCAAACATGGTCTGACGGAAGATCGTACCCTTAAACTGCTCCAGGAAATGATTGATCAGAACGGCCCGTTCCTTCTTGTCCGTAGTTTTACCCAGCATATACTCCATAAGAAGCGCTTCATTCACAGTGGATGCAACCTCTGCAACAAAAATCACATAGGAGCTGTCCAGCGGAGGCTGATGCAAATTGGAAAGATAAGAATGCATGGCGTGACCCATTTCATGAGCCAGGGTAAAAAGACTATCCAGTGTGCCGTTAAAATTCATCAGCACATAAGGATGGACCGGTGTGCCGGCCGCATAGGCACCACTGCGTTTCCCCTTATTCTGATACACATCTACCCAACGGTTCTCAAAAGCCTCTCTGATCACCTTTCCATAAGCATCACCCATAGGTGCAACTGCACTGCAGACGATCTCCACCGCTTCGGCATAGGAATACTTTTTGTCTACATTTGGAACAAGGGACGCATAAACATCGTAAAAATGAAGCTCATCCACCCCTATCAGCCGCTTGCGCAGTGCGACATATCTATGCAAGATGTTTAAATTCTTACGGATAGTTGCGATCAGATTTAAATACACATCCGTAGGAACGTTGTTTTCATCCAAAGAAGCTTCAAATGCTGAAGGATATTTTCTTGCTTCCGCAAAAAATTTCAGCTGCTTATTTTGGGCATCCAATAATCCTGCCGCTGTATTTTTAAAACTCGCAAAGCCGGAATACAGACTATTATAAGCATTTTTCCGCAGAACACGGTCACTGCTTTCCTGACAAGCTACAAAGGTCCCAAGGCTAATGGGATGGGCATTACCTTCTGCATCCATAGCATCTTTAAAGGTCATATCCGCATCACAGAACAGGCCGTAAACATTATCAGGGGCCTGGGCCATTTCGCCTGCAGCGGCTAAAAGCTTTTCTTCAGTTGGAGATAAAATATGAGCTTTTCTGCGGCGCATATCTGTCAAATAACGACGATACCGCTCCAGCTCCGGACATTGTTCATAAAAGCCATCGAGTGTCTCATCAGATATTGACATGACTTCCGGTGTTTCAAAGCTGGTAGCAGCCTCAAGCGCCACTGCCGTACTCATAAACTTGCCGGACATCGCCTGATATTTAGAGTTGGAGGTATCCTCGTCCGCTTTACGCATACAGTAATTGGCAAGCTTACTGACCCGAACCTGCGTCTGCTCCGTCAACTGCAAAAAACCTAAAAGCTGCTGTGCACCGGTGCCAAGTGTACCGGCAAAAGCGGCAAGCTTCTGCTTATCCCCTTCCAGCTGTAACAGCTCCTGTTCCCACAGCTCATCAGAAACATACAGATCCTCCAAAGCCCAAGTATCAGCAATATCGATCTGACTGCGTTCTTTTATGATGGCATTATCCATAAGAATCCTCCATTTGGTACATAAATTTTAAAATTTGGTACATAAATTTTAAAAGAAGTGTCTTGTAAAAAATATACATCTATGCTAAAGTATTAAAAATCAAAAAGGAAGTAAATAATAATGAAAAACAAATTGAAAGGAATATGCAGTTTACTGCTTTGTACTGTTATATGGGGCTCCGCATTTGTTTCCCAAAGCATCGGAATGGATCACATCGGTCCGTTTACATTTCAGGCAATACGCTGTTTTTTGGCGGTCATTGCATTGATCCCACTGATATGCGTTGCAGACCATTTTAAAAAAGATAATAAATCTTTTTTGAAAAGATGGGCTGACAAAAACCTATGGAAAGCAGGAATGAAGTGCGGCATTCCTCTGTTTATTGCATGCAATCTGCAACAATTGGGCATTGCCAAGGATACCGATCCGGGAAAATCCGCCTTTCTAACAGCAATGTACATCGTACTTGTTCCGGTAATTGGGATTTTTCAGGGTAAAAAGACCACAAAATGGATACCCTTGTGTATTATCCTCGCTGTAGCGGGTCTATACTGCCTGAGCTGTATTGGCGTAACCACCGTTAGCCCGGGAGACCTGCTTCTG
>CAYMPY010000186.1:0-3147 GCA_964392535.1 uncultured Oscillospiraceae bacterium | reverse complement strand
GCCATGGTGGTCAGTGCCATAACGGTGCCGGTGGACAGGGTCATGCCGCCCATCTGTACGTTGCCGGTGCCGACCATGCCGGTGAAGTGGTCCAAAGTGCCCACATTGACCTTGGTGGAGGGGGACAGCTTCATAGCCTCACCGGCTTCGGTGGTCAGATTGCCTGCAACGGTGCAGGGCTCAACCAGGGGAGGCAGCTGGGACTCCTTCACGCCAATGGCAGCGAGCATCTTTTCCCAGTACTTCTTCTCGTAGATATCAAAGTAGAAGGTGAAGGTGGCAATGGACATATCGGCAACCTTCTTGCCGGTGAGCTTGTAGACCACAAAATCCTTGAGCATCATGTATGTGGCGGCATTGTCATAAATTTCAGGACGGTTGCTCTTGAGCCACAGAATTTTGGTGGCAGGCCAGGTGGGTAGGACAGCCATCTGACCGGTAACAGCCTCGATCTCCTTGGAGGTGAACTGCTCAGCCAGGTCCTCACACTCCTTGACGGAACGCTCGTCCATCCAGGAAATGGCGTTCATCATGGTGTTGCCACCCTTGTTGAGTACCACCAGGGATTCAGCCTGGCCGGTGAAGGTGATCTGTGCAACCTGATCGGAGGGAATGGAATTGCCCTCAATCATGGAGCCGATCAGCTTCATGATGTTGTTGCAGTAAAGGTCTGCATCAAACTCCACAAAACCATTCTTGCGGATGTATTCCACAGGATAGCTCTGACGGTCGATGAGCTTCATTGCCTTGCTGTAGATGGCTACCTTAATGTTGGTGGAGCCAAGATCAACGCCAATATAATACATAGTAAACCTCCAAAGGTATATTTTTCGTCATTATAACATAGAAATCTGCAGGATGCAACTACTTGATTTTAACGCCGCAAATGTTCTCAGCACGGGTCCCAACTACGATCATGTTCTCGTAGACTGCCGGAGTGGCTTCAATATTGCCGCCAAGACCGATGGTGTACAGCAGCTCACCGTCGGCACTTACCAGCATCATATAGCCGCCGGAGTCACAGACGATCACATAGGCATTGCCGTCATCCTCATAAACAGCTACCGGGGAGCTCCAGGTATAGTTGTTCATGGGAAGCGACCATACCTCTTCGCCGGTCTTCGTATCCAGCGCCACCATGACACCGGTGTACATATTGGGCGTTCTTGCAACGGTGAAGATCACAAGCCCCTCCAGCGCAGTACCGGGCTTACCCAACAGGGGCGTGGACTGTACGCCACCGGACACGCCGTCGATGGTGTGCACATCGTAGGGCACTTCCCAAATGATCTCGCCGGTGAGCGCGTTAAGCTTGTATAGACGAATTGTTCCTTGCATGGTGTCACTTCTGGTCCAGTGCAGCGAGGGGGCGGTGTAGATGTAGGCTTCTTCCTCACTGATCCACTCAAAGACCGGGCTGCAGTTGGAATCGTCTACTGTATCCTGTGCCCAAACCAAGGTCATGGTGTTCAGGTCGATACAGAAGAACATACCGCCGTTTTCGGAGACGTACAGGTAGTCCTGCACAATGACTGCACTGGCCTCATAGCCGTACCAGTACTTATTGGAGCCGGAACGGGCAGTGTTGTAGCGGGTAACAACCATGTTGTCGGGATTTACGGAAATGGTACCGTTTTCGGTGTTATAGGCGGTATTCAGCTTCATGGTGTAGAGAATTCCGCTCTCGCCGGGCCAGATCAGGGTATCTGTTTCGGCGTGGATCAGGGGTGCAGAGTCAAAGGCACACCAGTTGTCGTTGTCTGTGCGAATGGATAGTTCTTCTTCGTAGCCGTATTCAAACAGTACACTGCCGTCAATGAGGCTGATGATGTACATCCTTGGACGTTTTCCCTCGGTGGTTTCGTCGCCGGAGCCTACATACATCAGCGGATAGCCACGGGGATCAAGAGAGCCTGACCCCTTGAAGCACATACCGATGTGGATGGGGTCTCTGGTTTCTTCACCGTTTTCCAGGTCCAGGAAGTAGATGTTGCCGTCTAAGGTGGCATAGATCACTTCAACAAGACCCTCTTTGCTTTGCTTCTCCGGATAGAGATTCATCAGCTTCTTTGTGCTTTCGGGCCATTTGACGATCAAGGGCTGACCGGTCCAGCCGCTTCCGGACCAGGAACTGCCGGACAGGGAGGAGGTGGTCTTTTCCCAGATTTCCTCGATCTGCTCACTTTCTACATTGGCTGTGCCATAGGAGTTGGAGTTGCGGTAGTTGTTGCCACGGAAGGTTGCGATGCCGGGCAGGGCAAAGTAGTCCTCCGGCTCACCAAAATAGATGCCGTCAGTGCGGTTAAAGCTACCGACCTGCGTTCCGTTTTTGAAGATCTCCCACTGAATACTCCAGTTTTTAGGATCAGAGCTACTGTCCGCAGCCGGTGCAAACAATACTTCAGGCTCGATGCCCCCTGTAGGCTCAGAAGAACCGGTGCTCTGGCCGCCGCTTTGAACAGAGGATTCTTTTTTCGGTGCGGAAGCTGTGGGAATGGTCATCAAAATGCCAATGAATACCAGCAGCAGCGCGATCAAAAACAGCAGGCCGGTGGCCAAAATATGATCGGAGGGGATGGGTTTGCGGCGGCGTCTGCGCTTGTTGTATTTAACCATATTCATGGTCCGCAGACCGGAAAACAGCATCAGCAGGATGCCCAGCGCGATCAGCACAGCAGAGCCGACACCCTTACCGCCGGTGCACCCGCTGAGAGAAAGACACAGCAGCCCCATGGCCGGAAAAACAGTTTTCTTCATAATGTCCTCCCAAACAGGAACAAAGTTAAAAATATTATAGCATTTATTTTTCAAAAAGCAAATAGGCAGTGGCTATTTATTTTCAAAAAATGCTTGCTATTTTCGAAAAGGTGTTGTATAATGCTAAGGCACCTGCCGGTGTGATGGGATTGGGGAGCGATGGGAGCGCCGCCGGTGGCGGATGAAGCGACCTGAGCGAGTGGCAGCGGTCGACCATCGATGCAGGCGTTAGCGCCAAGGAGAGGGTCGGGCACCGCAACAGGAGACGGTACAACGGACCGATTTTCTCAATTATAGCACAGCCGGAAAACAGGCAAGCAAGTTTATATTATCACACATGCCGGTGTGATGGAATTGGTAGACGTAGTGGACTCAAAATCCACCGCTGGC
>CAYMPY010000185.1:0-3163 GCA_964392535.1 uncultured Oscillospiraceae bacterium | reverse complement strand
ACAACGATGTTGCTGATTGGCTCTCGTATCATTTCAAGCTGTTTGTTGCGATAAAACATAGATTTTTTGGTAGGTGCTTTATAAATAGTCAATATGATTGCACCTCCTGAATTATTACTTATTTGTCCACTTCTTCATGAGCAGGGGCATAAAGCAGCCGCCCTGAACGCTGCGGCCGATGAAGCACTCGCAGGTGCCTTCCTCGGTATCGTAGAAGTCGGTGAAGGGCACACGGCTGGTGCTCTCCCGGAGGAACCTGGCCATGGGTGCAGTCAGTGCATCGAACACTTCCCGGTCGTCTGCCATGGCAGCGACCCACATGGTCCAGTCGGACTTGGTGTAGGGTGCACGGGAGTCCAGGGGCAGGCCGTAGGTATTGATCCGGGGCAGGTAGCTGCGCAGCTCCTTTTTGTAGAACTCGTCGGGCAGAATGTTCCAGCCGAACAACTTATCCCACACCAGGTTATACTTTTGGCTCCAGCCATTGCTATTAAAGGTCAGCCAGGAATATTCGCCGTTAAATGCACGCTGAAGCCAGCTTGCGCCCATGGCACGAGCCTTTTCCATATAGTCGGCAGCTTCTTCCTTATGACCCAGGTTTTCCAGGATCATGGAGAAGGCGGCAACACCCATGACCGCCTTGGCGGACAGATTGATGTTCCGGGCCAGGTGGCCTGCAAAGTCATCGGTACACAGCTGCTCGCCGGGGTCTTCGCCGTATTTCAGCAGGTACTGGCACCACATACGGTAAATATCCAAATCCTCAGCGACCATAGACCAGTCGCCATCGGCGTAACCGACAGCGGCCATCATCAGCAGCATATTGCCGCACTCTTCCACAGGCATCTGTGTTCTGTGGTCATAGGCATCCACAGAGGCAGGATAGTAGTAGAAGGGGGCGATATGGTTACCCTCGGAGTGGTTCTTTTTCCGCAGGTAGGCGGCATAGATCTGACCGTTGAGCACCGGGTAACGACCCACATCGTGGGGTGCAAAGTCATAGTGCCATACAGGCATCTTTGCAAACTTCATCACCGGGCGGCACATGGCACGGACCAGCTCCGGGCAGTACAGCAAGTACAGAGGTACGGAGGGATAGCTCACGTCCACCGTAGCAGCACAGCCGTTGGAGTTATTCTCCTTGGAGATGAACAGGAGCTTTCCGTTTTCGTCTGCAACCAGCTTATGGGCTGCAATAGACTGGCGGTAGGAAGCAACTACAATGGCTGCATAATCTTCACCGCCGACGGACTCGGCATCGTGGAGTAACTGCTTGTCAAAAGCATCACAGCGGCCCAGGATTTCGGTCTCCCGGTCGTGGAACTCCCGGATAGCCTCCACGATGGTCTTGCCGTTTCTTGCGTAGTAGGCAGGCAGCATCCGGCCAAAGTAGTTAATGGAAGCGATATCGTCATAGCCGAACAGAACAGTGGACTTAAAGGGTTTGTTTGCCTTATGGACATAGCGGATAGCAATGGCATTGAGGGCAGGATTATCATCCACCTGACCCTGATCGGATGCCAGAAATGCGTAGCCCCAGTCGATGGTGGACATATCGCCGCTGGCGCCCAGAGGGGTCTGCCGCTTCTGACCCATGTAGGCATACTGCAGTACACCGTCATTAAACGCATCATTGCGCATACAGGGTGCAGTTTCACCGGCATAGCAGTGCTTCTCGCTGACGGACAGGTTCAGGGTGATCTCATGATCCTTGCCGTCAGTAAACTCCACATTATACTGGATATAGGTAACAGGGGTGGACAGGATATCCAGGTCATCCAGCAGCAGCGGAGAGGTAAAGCGCAGGGTCAGGCGCACGCCTAAATCCTCATAGGTATACTTGGTGGAAAGGGGGGTGATCTCCGTATCCACGCACTTCATGCACCGTCTGCCGCCACGGCCCAAATACCGGACGGTCTCACCGTCAATGACCATGCTGCCGCTTAAGGGCTTCATGGCATCGGTCCAGTGGCGGATCACATCAGCGGTAGGCTTCTGACCGCAGTCCCACAGGGAGAAGAAGGGATCATGGGTCACCAGCGGAATAGCAGGTAAACGATTGATTTTAGCCATTTTTTATACCTCCAATTGCTATATCAACAGAGCTTTGCGCCGGCGGGAATGGCATCATCCACCATCAGGAGGTTCAGCTTCTCCTCGCCCTTAACAGTGTGCACAGCGGAAATGAGCATACCGCAGGATTCTCTGCCCATCATTTTTCTGGGGGGCAGGTTGGTGATAGCAACTAAGGTCTTGCCGATCAGCTCCTCGGGCTTATAGTACTTGGCAATGCCGCTAAGGATCTGTCGGTCTGTGCCGGTGCCGTCATCCAAAGTAAACTGTAGCAGCTTATCGCTCTTTTTCACCGGCTGGCAGTCCTTGACCTTCACAGCACGGAAATCAGACTTGCAGAAGGTGTCAAAATCCACCTTTTCCTGCGCATAAGGCTCGATCTCAATTTCGGACTTAGGCTTGGAAAGCTCCTCTAATGCGGCAATTTCCTTTTCCATGTCGATACGGGGGAACAGGGCCGGGCCGTTTACGGTAGCGACCTCGCGGGTCAGCACGCCGAACTTACCTAAAGACTCCCAATTCATGGCAGCGCCACCCAAACGCTTGGAGATTTCCTCAGCGGTAGCAGGCATGAAGGGGGTCAGGAGGCCTGCACAGATACGGACGGTCTCCAACAGGTTATACAGCACGCAGGCCAGGCGGGGCTTCTGTGCTTCATCCTTTGCCAGCACCCAGGGAGCATTCTCGTCGATATACTTATTGGCACGGGAAATGACCTTAAAGACCTCAGCCAGGGCATTTTGGAATGCGTAAGCCTCCATCTGTGCGGTGTACTTCTCCTGCAGGGAGGTTGCCAGGCCTACCAATTCTGCATCCATTTCGGCATTCTCGGTCTGCTCAGCGGGCAGCTTTTCACCGAAGTACTTCTGTGCCATGGCAACGGTACGGGAGACTAAGTTACCCAAATCGTTTGCAAGGTCGGTATTGATGGTGGAGATCAAAAGTTCGTTAGAGAAATTACCGTCAGAGCCGAAGGGGAAGGACCGCAGCAGGAAGAAGCGCAGTGCATCCACGCCGAACCGCTGTGCCAAAATGTAGGGATCCACCACATTGCCCTTGGACTTGCTCATCTTGCCGCCGTCTAAGAGCA
>CAYMPY010000184.1:0-3186 GCA_964392535.1 uncultured Oscillospiraceae bacterium | reverse complement strand
GAGCTGGTCCGCCACAAGCTGATCAACGTCCTGGGCTGCGCCGGCAAGGCCTGATTCCCCTTATATACAAAAAACCTGCTGCAGCTTGCAGCAGGTTTTTTTCGGTATAAACTTCTTTCCCTTATCGGTTTTACTGATGCAGATAGGCGTTTGCGGAGTCAGAAAACTTCATTAGATACTCAAACAAGCCACCGGCGGTATAAGACCGCTTTGCATAGCTTTCAATGCTGTCTACAGCCATGCCATGCACGGTGCCGTTACTATTATAAACGATGATCGTTACCACCTTCCGCGCATCGGCATAAACCAATTCACTGAGCTCAATTCCTTGCACACCGCCGGCATTTACGAAGTTTTCTCCGGACACTGTTACATTCCGGCTATTACCGCTATGATCGGTAAAGCTGTACACCGCATACATATCAGAAGTCAAATTATTGAAGGCAACCTGCATTTGAATACTGCTTTCCAGCACAAGGCGCGTTCCCATATAATTAGCGGCCTGAACCTGATTATTGGAGATACTGTTCATGGTACCTGTTGCATAAGCCTTCTCCGCAGAGGTCAACAGCTTATTGGCCAAATCATCTGTGTTATAGGAAAACTCTGTTTGGGAAGCGGCACCGTAGTTCAGCATGTCCACCATCATGGTCTTGGCAACTGCATTCTGATTGCTAAAGGACCGGGTCACATAGGCCCGAACCGAATCGGTCCATACATAAGAAATTGCCTTACCTTCCTTATTATAAATGGTCACATAAAAATTATCAGCCATTTCCTTTGCAGCAAGGCCGTCATATACCAGTGCCCAGTAAGATACACCGTTGATCGCAGCAGTTCCCCACTGGGAAGCAGAAACGGTCTTGGTCGTTTGACTACCATCAGCCCAATCCTTTACGATCACCGCATAAGCACCGGTCCAGCTGTCGGCCGCAGATTTCGGAAATGCAAACTGGAACTCCAGTGCATTGCCCAAAATCATTCGGGCAAAAGAAAGCTCAAATTTTTGAATGCTCATATCCTTTGCAACCCAAGTCAAGCTGCCACCGTAATTCTGCATTTTAGAAGAGGTCCAGGTGGTGTTTTCTGCAGGATAATACACTGTTGCGCGCACACTCCTGAAGGATAATGAGCTAATGGAGGGCGCATTGCCTTTGAATGTGATTTCAGACAGTGAACTGCAATATGCAAATGCTTCCGAGCCGATTGCTGTTACACTCTCCGGAATCACAACGGTGGTCAAGGCTGCACAGTTATAAAATGTCGAAGAATCGATTTCCGGAATGTTGCTTCCAATAGTAATGGCATTAAGGCTTATACAATCCTCAAAGACCCTATATCCCATAGCCGTTATACCTTCACCCAACTCGGCTGTTTTCAGATTTTCACATCCGGAAAACACTGAATCACCTATAGACAGAACACTGTCCGGAACAGTTATAGTACGAAGATTCGCACAGGACTTAAAAGCATACGAACCGATACTTAACAATCCCTCTTGCAGAACAACTGTTTTGAGGCTTGTGCATCCATAAAACACACTTTGCTCAATCTGAGAGACAGATGCCGGAATCACAATACTTTCCAAATTGTCACAGCTAAAAAACGCCTTTGCTTTAATCAGCTGCAGATTTTGGGGAAGCTCTATTGCGGTCAACGAATCACAACTCCGAAAGGAATACTCACCAATAAATCTTACGGAATCTGCTATCTGCACAGAACTTGTATCAAATGCCATCGCAAAAGCATAATCACCAACAGTCGTAACACCGTTTTCAATTACTACCGCTTTGATTGAACTCGTCCGACTGTACCATGGCGTACTGTCATAATCATACCAATCATTCATAGCGCCGTTACCGGAAATGGTCAGTGTTCCCTGATCGTCAAGCGTCCAGGTCAGATTTGCGCCGCAGGTACCGCTGGCTACAGTGGCTGCCTCCGCCTTGCCGGGCAGCAATACCATGCAAACGGTCAATATAAGCGCTGTAACCAGCACTCTCCAAAGCTTAGAATTTCTCATATCTCTCCTCCATGTGCTCTATAAAATTCTATCTAAAAGTAGATAAATCCATTATAAGCACACATTATTCTGTTGTCAAGTCGTTTTTTCCGTTTTTAGATTGTTTCAAATACAACCTGTTTCGATACAATAGAATTAAGGAGGCGAGGATTATGGAACTGGAATACAGTGAAATTGGTCGGCGTATTGCGCGGCGGCGCAAGGAATTAGGGCTTCGGCAAGCAGAGGTTTGTGAAAAAGCCGGAATTAACGATAAGTATTTGTCCTGCATCGAACGAGCCACTTCCATTCCCTCCTTAGAGGTGATCATGAAGCTTGCCTTGGCTTTGGAGACAACACCGGATGAATTCTTGGTCGGAACGATTCGCTATGACAATGAACACTGGCGAGATACCGCTGAGCTTCTGAGAGGTATGAACGAAAAGCAGCTGAACCTTGCAAAAAGCTTCCTGAACTGGCTTTTAACGCAAAAAATATAAAGAAGAAAACGGATTCTTCCTTGCTGACGGGACGGAAAACCCATCCCTACGGCTCAGAATGACACAAGCATATTGTAGGAGCGGCAAATCTGCCGCCCGCTTGTGCGTTATTGGGGCATTTTGCGGGCGGATATCCGCCCCTACAGGTTCTATTGGGCATTGCACGCAATTTACATTTAAAAATTGCCATTCCGCTTATTTGCGGAATGGCAATTTATTATTAGTTAGAAGCCTCTTCGGTTACGGCTTCGCCGGTTTCGAAGTCCCGGTAGGGAGCCAGACCGGAGCCGGCGGGAATCAGCTTACCGATCAGCACGTTCTCCTTCAGGCCAACCAGGTGGTCAACCTTGCCCTTGATTGCGGCATCGGTCAGGACCTTGGTGGTCTCCTGGAAGGAAGCGGCGGACAGGAAGGAGTCAGTGGCAAGTGCAGCCTTGGTGATACCAAGCAGCATTGCGGTAGCCTCGGGCATCCGCAGCTCGGTCTCGCCTGCATCAATGCGGGCCTGGACGGCATCCTTTGCATCCTCGTACTCAAACACATCCACAACAGTGCCGGTGAGCAGGGTGCTGTCGCCGGGATCTTCAATGCGGACCTTCCGCATCATCTGACGGATAATGACCTCGATATGCTTATCGTTGATCTCAACGCCCTGCTGACGGTACACAGCCTGGACGGACTGGA
>CAYMPY010000183.1:0-3198 GCA_964392535.1 uncultured Oscillospiraceae bacterium | reverse complement strand
GTGGTTGTTATACCTATTTTGCATTCAAAAGTTTTCCACAGGCCTAAATCAACGCCAAAATTAACGGAGGATCCCATTTCTGGAATCCTCCGTCTTTCGTTAGGCTGTTATTTTACAGCCCCTTATTTTACACATCTTTTTCGTAGGTCAAATATTCTTTAGCAATATATATTGGTCTATGCTTGCTTTGCTCGAATGTTTTTCCAACATATTCACCGATGATGCCAATGCACAGCAATTGAATACCGCCTAAAAACAGAATCAGCACAATAATGGTTGCATATCCCGGAACATCAATACCGGTAATCAGCTTTTGTAAAATAACAATGATCAAATATACAAATGCAGCAAAAGAAGTTGCTCCGCCTAAAAAAGTTGCCATTCTAAGAGGTTTGGTGGAATAGCCTACAATTCCTTCGGTTGCATAATTCAGTAGCTTCCAAAAGTTCCATTTGCTTACACCTGCTGCCCGTTCGCAGGCTGTGTAGGGAATAAAGCAGGTTTCATAACCAACCCACGCAAAGATACCTTTGGAAAACCGATGGTTTTCACCTAATTCAAGAATACTTTCGGCCACACTTCTGCGGAAGGTTCTAAAATCACTGGCGTCATTTTTAAGAGTTACATTGGATAGTTTGTTAATGATCTTATAAAAGCTTTTCTTGAAAAAGGATAATACTTTTCCTTCGTTGCGGCGATCCTGGTATGCTGCGACAACATCATACTCGGGCTGCTCGTCCAAAATCTTGACCATATCTCGGACAATCTCCGGTCTTTGCTGCAAATCTGCATCAATCAGGGAAATATACTTACCGGAAGCTGCTTTCATACCGGCGTAAATGGCGGCTTCTTTTCCAAAATTTCTGGAAAAGCTGACGACCTTCACCGGGCAAACCTGCTTCTCAAAAAGCTTTTTTAAATTATGCAGCGTAGCATCTTTGCTGCCATCATTAACAAATATGATTTCATAATCATATCCGCAGTCCAGGAAAGCACTGATAACAGCCTCCTGGAACGGCTTAACATTTTCTGCTTCGTTATAGCAGGGAACAACAAGCGATAATTTCATTATGATCTCACTTTCGATATTATTAAAATAAATTATATGTATTTTATTTGAAAGAGTCAAGAAGTTTATATATATCTATTGACAATTTTGTGTGTTTATGTTATTTTTACTCAGTGAAAAGCTTTGAAGAGGAGTTTCAGGCTGCAGATCTTTCAGAGAGCATACGTTTGGTGTGAGTATGTAGATCAACGCTGTGATTGTCGCCCCGGAGCTTATTTCCTGAACAACAGTAGGGAAGTACGGGATCGCCCGTTATAGCGATCGAGTGCCTTCTTTTTGGAAGGAATTCAGGTGGTACCGCGGAAATTTTTTCGCCCTGAGCATATTGCTCGGGGCTTTTATTATTAAAGGAGTGTAATTTATGACAAAAGAGCTTCCCAAGGTTTATGAACCGCAGCAGGTGGAATCCGAGATCTACAAGATGTGGGAGGATAACGGATATTTTAAGCCTGCAGATAATAAGGATGCTAAATCCTTTACCATTGTTATGCCGCCCCCCAATGTTACCGGTCAGTTGCACATGGGTCATGCAATGGATGCCACACTGCAGGACACCCTGATCCGGTTTAAGAGAATGCAGGGCTACAATGCTCTTTGGCTTCCCGGTGTGGATCACGCCGGTATTGCTACTCAGATCAAGGTCGAAGAAGAGCTTCGCAAGGAAGGCCTGACCAGATATGACCTGGGCCGTGAGAAATTCCTGGAGCGGGTTTGGGATTGGAAGCATAAGTATGGTAACCGTATTGTGGAACAGCAGAAGAAGCTGGGTGCTTCCTGTGATTGGGACCGTGCCCGTTTCACTATGGATGAAGGCTGCTCCAAGGCAGTTCGTGAGGTCTTTGTTTCTTTGTATGAGAAAGGCCTGATCTATAAAGGCAGCCGCATTATCAACTGGTGCCCCAATTGTGTTACTGCTTTGTCTGATGCCGAGGTCGAGTATGTGGATAAGCCCGGCCATCTGTGGCATATCCGCTATCCCTTCGCTGATGGCAGCGGCGAGGTGGTTGTTGCAACCACAAGACCCGAGACCATGCTGGGTGATACCGGTGTTTGTGTTAATCCCAACGATGAGCGTTATCAGCATATTATTGGCAAGACCGTTATTCTGCCTCTGGTCAATAAGGAGATCCCTGTTGTTGCCGATGATTATGCAGAAATGGAGTTCGGCACCGGCTGCGTGAAGATGACCCCTGCCCATGACCCCAATGACTTTGAGGTTGGCCTCCGTCATAATTTGGAGATCATCCGTGTCCTGGATGACAATGGTAAGGTCAATGCTTTGGGCGGTGTTTATGAGGGCCTTGACCGTTATGAAGCACGGAAAAAGATCGTTGCTGATCTTGAGCAGCAGGGCTATCTGGTTAAGGTCGAGGACCTTGCCCATAATGTTGGTACTTGCTACAGATGCCATAATGATGTAGAGCCGATCATTTCTGCACAGTGGTTTGTAAAAATGCAGCCCCTGGCAGAAGAGGCAATTCGTGTTGTCAAGGACAACGAGACCAAGTTTGTTCCTGAGAGATTCAGTAAGACTTATCTGAACTGGATGGAAAATGTTCGTGACTGGTGTATTTCCAGACAGCTGTGGTGGGGCCATCAGATTCCTGCTTGGACTTGTGCAGAGTGTGGTCATATCACGGTTTCTCGTGACGATGCCTGCAAGTGTGAAAAATGTGGAAGCACCAAGATCGAGCGTGATCCTGATGTGCTGGATACATGGTTCAGCTCTGCGCTTTGGCCCTTTGAGACCCTTGGATGGCCTGAAAACACCGAGGACTTGAAGAAATTCTATCCTACCGATGTGCTTGTTACCGGTTATGATATTATCTTCTTCTGGGTTGCAAGAATGATCTTCTCCGGCTGTGAGCACACCGGTAAGACACCTTTCCACACGGTACTGATCCACGGCCTTGTCCGTGATAATCAGGGCAGAAAGATGTCCAAGAGCCTTGGTAACGGCATTGATCCTCTGGAGATGATCGAAAAGTACGGCTGCGATGCTCTGCGTATGAACATGGTTACCGGCAACTCTCCCGGAAACGATATGCGCTTTTATGTGGAGCGCTGTGAAGCTATGCGTAATTTTGCAAATAAGCTTTGGAATGCCAGCCGGTTCGTTATGATGAATC
>CAYMPY010000182.1:0-3211 GCA_964392535.1 uncultured Oscillospiraceae bacterium | reverse complement strand
TTAAACTAAAGCACTTATATCCAGAAATAAAGTTTTAGTATTAACAGGATACTACAGGGGGTATCGTAGGGGCGATTCACGAATCGCCCATTGGAATCCGTTCCCTATGCCACCATGCCACCATGCCACCATGACGTCATGGCGCCATGATATCATGGCGCCATAATGTGAAAACTTCAGATGTTCCGTGAACCTTGAAAATTTCATATTGCAATCTGTACACGCAGATGGTATAATATAGACAAAGACTATATATAAAGGAGCGATGACCGTGAAAAAGCTGCTTGCACTGCTGCTGGCCCTTGTGCTGGTATTATCCCTGGTGGCCTGCGCCGAGGAGGAAGAGACCTCCATCCGCCGCAGTAAAAAGGACAGGGAGGAGACCACCGAGGCAACCGAAGAGAAGACCGAGCCGGAAGAAACTGAGGAGGAAACCCAGGAAGAGACTGAGGAAGAAACCGAGCCGGAGGAGGAAGAGGCTGAACCCTTTGGCAGGGTTGACGGCCAAACCTATGAAAACGCTTATTTCGGCTTCGGTGTAGAGCTGGACCGCACCTGGGTTATTGCAACCGAAGAGGAAGCTGCTGAAATGATGGGCATTGGCGCAGAGGTTATGGGCATTGATGAACAGCTGGTCCAGGGGACATACTGTGATCTTTACGCCTTGACCGGCACAGGTTTAGCCATGAATATCATGCTTGAAAAAGAGTCGCTGTACTCAAGGGTCTATTCTGACGAGGACATCCTGGAGGATTCATCGGAAGTGCTGGTGTCGCAATTTGAAAGCATGGGCGTGGAGAACCTGGAGACGCAGCTGGCCACAGTGACCTTTGCAGGTCGTCTGTGCAGTGCGGTGTATATCCAGGGGGCTGTATACGGTGTCAACCTTTATGAAACCGCCGTGCTGTGGCGTGAAGGGGACTATATGGCTTTTATTGTTGTGGCATCCCGGGAAACGGATGCCTGTGCAGAGGTACTGCTTCAGTTCTACAGCCTTGATTAAAATAATAAAAAGGGTGTGTTGCGAAATAATCGCAACACACCCTAATACTATACGCTTGTCTACATCCTGCGGATGTAGGGGCGGCAATCTTGCCGCCCGCGGGCGACATGATAGTCGCCCCTATCAGAGTTATCGGAGGCTGCAGGATTTTGCAACGCCCTTTTTTGTTACACAAACACAAATTGTACCAGCAGCATATAGCTGACCGTTCCTACCAAAATACTCAGCAGAGTATTTCTTTTCCACAGGTGGAGAATCACAACCAATGCGCTTGCAATGATCTCCGGCAGGCCGAAGAAGGTCTTTACATCCTTATAGCAGTAGACGATCAGCATACCGATCATGGCAAAGGGCAGCACCCGGCCTAAGTACAAAACAAGCTGGGGAACCTCCCGCTTGCCGCCGAAAATGAGAAAGGGCATAAACCGCAAAAGGGCAACGCCGATGGCGAAAACCGCCACCATTAAAATACCGTGCAGTGTAGGATTCATGCCGCCACCTCCTTTTGGGGCAGCTTCCGCAGAATCAGAAGGCAGACAGTAATGAGGATCAGTGCGGGAATCAGGAACTTTTCAGCGCCTAAGATCAGCAGGCAGATGAGGCTGCAGCCCACACCGATGAGGGCAGGGCGGTGGTCGGTGGCATCCTTCCACTGATCTAAAAATACGGTGATAAACAGGGCGGTCATGACAAACTCCACGCCCTTGAACTCCAGAGGGATAAACTGACCGGCCAAAACGCCCAAAACGCCGCCGATGATCCAGTAGCTATGGTGAAACAATGTCAGCAGGAAGCAGAAGTTTTTGTAATCTGCGCCCTCCGGAGCTTTGCCGGAGCAGACGATGGCATAGGTCTCGTCTGTAAGGCCGAAAATTAAGTAGGGCTTTTTCTTACCGGTGTCCTTATAGTGCTCCAGCATGGTCACGCCGTAAAACAGATACCGGGCATTGACCATTAAGGTGGTCAGAAAAGCGGTAAACAGGGAAATGCCGGAGGCCAGCAGCTCCACACCCACATACTGCATGGTGCCGCTGAAGATGGTCAGGCTCATGCCGATGGCCCACAGCACACCGTAGCCCCGTTGCTGGGCGAGAATACCAAAACCAAAGCCCAATACCGTATATCCTGCCATAACCGGCAGCGACTTTATAAACGCCGCCTTCACGGTCTGCTTATTCAATGGAATCACCTTCAATAGTTTTTTCTCTGTATTATAGCACGATTTGCAGAAATTGCAAGATAAAACAAAGAGGAGAACGGATTCTTCGCTCCGCTCAGAATGACAGTGAAAGCTTTCAGGTTTTTGTGTCATTCTGAGGCATAGCCGAAGAATCCGTTTTTTCCTTAAATGCGCGCTATAAATTGCTGCACCTGCCGCCTGGAACGCAGACGGTAAACCCTGGCATCGGTGTGCTTTAATAGTTCTTCATAATTTGTTCTGTTGCGTTTATTAAAGCCCCAAATGGCCTTGTATAATTCAATTTTTCGCTTGTCGAAATGCTCCGGGCAGTTGCCGCCCATGTCCTCCCGGCTTTTGCCGAGATTTTGAAGCACCCGTTTGGTCACACCCCACAGACAGGTAATGACCGGCAGGTCCAGCCAAATCACCGTATCGGCAAAGGAAAGCCGATAGGGAATGGTACGGGTGAAATTGCCGTCAATGATCCAGGCATTCTTCTGCAGCTCCGCCTCCAAGAGAACGTCAAATTCTTCCCGCGACCGATGATCCCAGTTGCCGCACCAATACAGCCGATCCAAATGCACCAGCGGAAGCCCTGTCTTTTCCGCCAATTCTTTCGCCAGCGTGGACTTTCCACTGCCGCTGCAGCCAATAATAAGTATTCGTTTCATATATTCCTTATGAGTTACAACGGGCGGATAATATCCGCCCCTACATGGTTTTTCGTAGGGGCGGCTATCAGCCGCCCGTGATATTAAACCTCCTTGCTCTTGGAGGCGATCTCCATGAGGCACTTCGCAATAAACTCATCGGGGGTCATGGCACCCAGGTCGTCACCCTTGCGGGTACGGATGGACACGGTGCCGTTTTCCATGTCACGGTCGCCGATGACCACCATGTAGGGGATCTTCTGCAGCTGTGCTTCACGGATCTTGTAGCCCAGCTTCTCGCTGCGGCAGTCGGTCTCGGCACTGATGCCCATGTCGGACATCTTCTTAGCCAGCTCCTTTGCGTACTCATGGGCACGG
>CAYMPY010000181.1:0-3220 GCA_964392535.1 uncultured Oscillospiraceae bacterium | reverse complement strand
TCACCATTTTGAAGATGATGGGCGCATGGAACTCCTATATCTGGCCCAAGCTGGTCACCAAGGATCCCAATATGGAGCTGGTCACCAACGGTCTGCGTAACGCCTTTACCACTGTGGACGGACAGGCAAATATCCCTGTACAGATGGCTGCGGTCGCAATCGTCTCCGCTCCTCTGTTTATGGTGTTCCTGTTCCTGCGGAAGTATATCATGGCAGGCGTAAGCCGCAGCGGTATTAAAGGGTAACCGCTGTCAGCTCTTGCCTCGTTAACCAACGGTTACTGAGGGGTATAATCCGTATAAAGCAGAAAGCTGTTTTATATATAAACGAACACAGAAAGGAAAGAATACTATGAAAAGAATTGTTGCATTTCTTCTCCTGGCAGTGATGCTCTTCTCTCTGGCTGCCTGTGGCGGAGAATCTGTCAGTATTGATGATCTGAAGGAAGGCAAAGTAACACTGCCTCCCCAGACCGATGATCAGGGTAACGTGATCGAAGGTAACTTCGCTGTTCCCTCTGTGGGCTACGATGGCAGTGAGGTAACTGTTGTCTTTGGCCACACTATGGGTCAGTCCCTGCAGAAGGTGCTCAACGAGCACATTGTAGAGTTCAACAAGCTCTACCCCAACATCACCATTCAGCACAGCGCCTACGGCGGCTGGTCTGACATTGCAGGCCTGGTCAACAAGGAGATCATTGCCGGTGAGCAGCCCGACATCGTATACTGCTATCCCGACCATGTTGCCGGCTATAACAAGGCATGGGCAACCGTCACCTTGAACGAACTGATCAAGAGCGAGATCGAAGTCACCCGTGCAGACGGCACCACCGAGGTTTTGGGTCTGACCGCAGAGCAGATCGCTGATCTGCAGGCCGGCGGCTTCTACGAGGAAGGCACTGTCTACGGCGATGGCCTGATGTACACCATGCCCCTTAGTAAGTCCACCGAGGTTCTGTACTACAACAAGACCTTCTTTGAGGCCAATAACCTGACTGTTCCCACTACCTGGGACGAGATGGAGGCTTTGTGTAAGACCCTGAAGGAACTTGATCCTAAGTGCATTCCTCTGGGCTATGACTCTGAGGACAATATGTTCATCACCATGTGTGAGCAGTACGGCTACGACTACACCAGCGCCACCGGTGATGAGCACTACCTGTTCAACAATGACGATTGCAAGTCTTTCGTCAAGAGATTCCGTGAGTGGTACCAGGCCGGTTATATCACCACCGAGGCTCTGTACGGCGCATACACCTCCGGTCTGTTTACCGAGCTGGATGCCAGTGTTTCCCACAGCTATATGTGTATCGGTTCTTCCGGCGGCGCAAGCTATCAGAGACCCGATAACAACGCCTTCGAGGTTGGTGTTGCACCTATTCCCCAGGCTGATGCGAACAACATGAAGGTCATCTCTCAGGGTCCCTCCCTGTGTCTACTCAGAAGTGACAACGACCAGGAGACCATTGCTGCATGGCTGTTTATGAAGTATTTAGTTACCAATGAGGTGTTCCAGGCTGAGTTCTCCATGACCTCCGGTTATATGCCTGTAACTGCTTCTGCCAAGAACAACGAGGTCTACAAGACCCAGTTCCTGGATAAGGCTGATGGCGGCGCAAACCTGCCCGCACTGGTCGTTAAGGTTGCCCTGGATCAGACTGACCGCTACTTCACCTCTCCTGCATTCGTAGGCTCCTCTATTGCAAGAAGCCAGGTCGGCGCACTGCTGGCTGCCTGTATGTCCAAGGCCACTGACAATGTGGATGCGATGATCGACGAGCAATTCGAAAAGGCATACGACGAATGTAAGTATATGGGCGGTTAATCCATATTGGAGGAACCGACTATGATGAAAAGACTGATTGCCCTGCTGGCGGTCCTGTGCATTGCACTGGGCTGCCTGGCAGGCTGCCAGAAGGATGCCCCCGCAGCACCTGAAACAACCGTAACAACCACTGCACCTGCCGGCGAAGGCCAGGCCACAACCGGCGAGTGGGTAGACTACGCAGGTCAGGTGAAGCTGGATATGGCTTCCGAAACCGCCAAACAGCAGGTTACTGTCAAAACCTTTGTTGACGGCGACACCACCCACTTTAATGTTCCTTCTACCATTTCCGCGGGCGGCCTGCTGAAGGCCCGGTATCTGGCGGTCAATACCCCCGAATCCACCGGTCAGATCCAGGAGTGGGGCAAGAAGGCCTCCAGCTTTACCCGTTCCCGCCTGGAATCCGCAGAGGAGATCTACATCGAGTCTGAGGATGCCAACTGGAATGTGGACTCCACCGGCTCCCGGTTCCTGGTTTGGGTTTGGTACCGTCCCAGCGGCACCACCGAATTCCGCAACCTGAATGTGGAGCTTCTGCAGGAAGGTCTGTCTGTTGCATCCAGCTATGCAGGCACACGCTACGGTGACACCTGTGAAAAGGCGATCCAGCAGGCAAAGGCCAATAAGCTGCATATGCACTCCGGCGAAAAGGATCCGGATTTCTATTATGGCGAAGCATATCCTGTAACACTGAAGGAGCTGCGCACCAACATTGAGCTTTACAACAACATGAAGGTGGCCTTCGAGGGTGTTGTGAGCTACAATAACGCACAGACCGCCTATGTTGAGGAGTATGACAGCGAAACCGATATCTACTACGGCATGAGCGTTTACTATGGCTACAACCTCAACGGCGCAGGCCTGGAAGTGCTCAGTCCCGGCAACCGGGTAAAGATCGTGGGCTCTGTCCAGTACTACGAAACCGGCGGCACCTGGCAGGTGGCAGATATTGAGTACTCTGTCATGCGTCCCGATGATCCGGACAATATTGCCCTGATCTCTTCCGGCCATGAGGCTGCCAACCGTCTGACCAGCGGCGAGCTGTTCAAGAAGGGTACAAAGGATATTGAGGTCCGTACCGCACTGGACAGTGATGAGACCACTGTAAAGACCTTTGATTACGGCAATCTGATTCTGAGCACTTCTATTTCTATGGAGTACCTGCAGGTCGAGAAGATCTCCACTACCACCAATGAGGACAGTTCCATGAAGGGTGCCATGACCCTGACCTGCAGAACAGCTGACGGACAGATCGTCTCTGTGCGTACCGTGGTTCTGTATGATGAGAACAATCAGGTTATTACCAAGAGTGCCTATGAGGGCCGCACCATTCATGTAAAGGGTATTGTGGACTTCTATACACACACCGGCTATCAGCTGAAGGTATTCTCTCCCG
>CAYMPY010000180.1:0-3260 GCA_964392535.1 uncultured Oscillospiraceae bacterium | reverse complement strand
CCTTCCGGTTACATACCACCCTCAAAACTTCGCTAAGAACACATAGCAAAAGCACCGGGCATGTTTTATACTCCATAAGGGTAGTTTATTAAAAGCAGGTCTATCACTGTATGTGGGACCATAAGCATATTTCAAGTCCCTGCATCATTCTGAATTATAGACTTCTTTCTTTTGTGCGCATAATCAGAGGCCGTATGATCGTTAAATACAATGCACCCAGACTGATGGGTGTGAGGATTGCGGTGACAATGATGAAAGCAGTACCTTTTTGAGGAAGCTCTCCGGGGTCTTCCGGGTCGATACGGATCGGTATGGAATTACCCTCTCGCATATTGCTCTTATAGTGCGGATATTCAATGTCTTCATATAATGTCCCATTAAAATTGTAGGAAATGTATACATCATATTCTTCATCGTCACCCGAACCTGAGACGCGTATACGCGTAATGGTCGCATCAACATCCACGAATCGATGCTGATTTTGATTATACTCTATGTTTTGCCGGATGCCAAATGCCAGCATAAAAACCAGCATCGTAATGATCAGGCCGAAGAACATCAGGCCCAAAGCAGGGCTCAATTTGGGTCGAATTGCTTTTGATATATTGCGCCGTAAGTACAGTGTCCGTACGAAGAAAAACAGGGATTGAACGGTACTTTCGGCCAATAGAAGTGCGCCAACGAAATAGAGCCAGAACGGCAGATCGGAGCCGCCTTTTTTGATAAAAACGGCAGATAGCGCAATGATCATTACTGAAATAAGACATAGAAGCATGGACCAAATCATAGCATCCCTGGACTTGTATGCTTCATACTGCAGATGGTTTGCATACTCATAGGGCATTGCTTTTGCGTTATTAAGATATTTTGCGGATTTTTTATTGTATTCGACAACCGGATTTCCGCAGTTGGGGCAGACCTTTTTTTGAAATCTGCCGAACTCCGTCAAGTAGGTATGACAGCTTGTGCATTTCATGGTAATTTCCTCAGGCAAGCATGATCTTAATAATCTCATCGTCGGTTTTGCGCATGCCTTGGCTGGCAAGCTGGGCCACGTTTTTGATGGTGTTTTCTACGCCCTTGCTGACAATGCCGTCACCGCCGTAGAACTGGCTGCCCTGACGGTACATTTCCATACCCAGGAGACCGGCCTCCACAGCAGAGGCGATCTTAGCGGCACAGCTGGCCTTTGCGCCATCGCAGATCACGCCGGAGTTTATGGCCAGCGCATTGACTACGGTGTGGGCAATTTCTTTATAGCCGCCGCCGTAGAGATAGGTAACACCAGCAGCTGCGCCGCAGCCGGCACTGATTGCGCCGCAATAAGCAGACAGGGGGCCGATGCCGCACTTTAAGTGCAAGGTCACCAGGTTGGAAACCACCAGTGCTCGCAGCAGTTTCTCATCACCGGCACCCAGGTGCTCAGCATAGATCACAACCGGCAGGGAAGTGGTAATGCCCTGGTTGCCAGAGCCGGAGTTTATGACCACCGGCATTTCACAGCCACCCATACGGGCATCGGAGGCTGCAGCGGCGTAAGCCTTGGCTTTGGTTACCGGGTCGTCTCCCCGGGCCTTTAAAAGCACCTGGCCGATCCGTGCGCCATAGTTGTTGGTAAGGCCCTCGTGGGCAATGGCCATATTGCATTCGACCTGCCGTCTGAGGGTGGGCTCTACATCGGGAAGAGAAACGGTGTCCGCAAATTCCACAATATCCCGGATGGTCAGTACCTCTAAGGCACTGTGGGGGTCTTCTTTAGCAAGCTCCAGCTTTTTGCTGAAGGTCACGGTGCCGTCATGCTCCATGGCAACCACGTTGGTGTGAGAACCGGCAATACGGCAGAGGCTGGTATGGTTTTTGCTTTCCAAACGGATCAGAATATCCAAAAGCTCCCCGGAATCCGATTCCTCCACCGTAAAGGTGGCGGTATTTAAGTAGCTGCGGATCCGCTCTTTTTGTTCATCGGTAATGGCGCTGATCACCAACAGCTTTTTGTCCGGGTCACCGGCAACGATTCCGGCTGCCGCAGCGGCCTCCAGACCGTGAAGTCCGCCGGTGTTGGGCACGATCACGCTTTTTACATTCTTAATGATGTTGGCAGAGACGGTGATCTTCACCGTTTCCGCCTGCTCCGGCAGAGCCTTGGCAGCCAGCGCAGCAGCATAAGCTACAGCAATAGGCTCAGTACAGCCCATGGCCGGCACCAGCTCGGTTTTAAGTATATCTACATAGGCGCTGTATAAAGAAGCTTCCATAATCGTCCACCCTTTCTGTGATTATTGCCAGTATAGCACATAAATCCGTAAATTCCAACATAATTTATGGAAAATCCAAAGTGCAAAGTTCATCTTGCATTTTGCGCTTTCAACTTTGCACGAACAAGAAGGTCCTGCTCATCTGAGCAGGACCTTCTTGTTATCTGACGTATTCAATAACAACGCGGCGGTTGGGTTCACTGCCGACGGAGTAGGTGGTGATGCGGTCCACATCCTGTAAGGTGGCGTGGATCAGGTGACGCTCGTAGGCGTTCATGGGCTCCAGGGTGGTGCGGCGGTGAGCCTTCAGTACCTGCTGGGCCTTCTTGTTGGCGTAGCGGCGCAGAGACTCCTCGCGCTTTGCACGGTATTCCTCAGCATCCACATTGATGCGGATGTGCCCCTCTACATTGCGGCCCACAGAGTAGTTGGCCAGGTGCTGGATGGCATCCAGGGTATCACCACGGCGGCCGATCAGGTAGCCCAGATCCTCGCCCACCAGCTCTACGGAGTAGGTGTTGTCCTCGCCCTTCATGGCGTGGGGCACAGCCTGAGAACCCATGTGCTCCAACAGGCCCTTGATAAAGACTTCGATCTTCTCTTCCACACTGCCTGCCTCGGCGGGGGTGTAGACCTTGGGCTCCTTGGGCTCAGCCTTCTTAGGCTCTTCCTTCTTGGGCTCGGCCTTTTTCACAGGCTCAGCCTTGGGAGCGGGCTTGGGTTCGGGCTTCTTCTCCTCGACCTTGGGAGTTTCCACAGGCTTCTTAGCCTTGGGCTTGGAGCGGGAAGCGGAGCCTAAAGCACTCTTGACAGGCTCAACAGGATCGGGTACTTCGTAGGACACTTCGATCACACAGGGAGAAGCACCAAAGCCTAAAAAGCCGGGCTTTTCACGGGCGATCAGGTCCACTTCCACATTATCACGATCCATGCCCAGGGCTGTCAGGGCATTTTCAATGGCAATATCCATGTTCTTGCCGGTAAAACGACGGGTTTCTTTCATCT
>CAYMPY010000179.1:0-3284 GCA_964392535.1 uncultured Oscillospiraceae bacterium | reverse complement strand
CCTGCCACCAGTGCAAACACTGGTGGCTACCTTCATTTTCGCCAATGGCGAAAATACAAATCGAATCCCCATCCCCCAATGCAACCTGTTGACTGGTTTTTTGAGTTTGTGCGGACACAAAACGAAGTTGCGGCAAGCCGCAAACAGTGTTATGCTTCGCTCAAGGATATTGCACTTTATGCAAATAAATGGTAAAATGGTCCCAAGGTGATAGAAATGAAGGAAGATAAAACCTGTTCAACGATTAGAATTTTACTAATTGCTTCAATTAAAACAGCAAAGGGGAGAAACAAATGAGTACCGCCCGGTTGATGTATGAAGACAATTTTTTAATCATCAGTAACTTCACGTATGTGAAATACCTGATCGTCACCGGCGGAACAGGGGAGGGTAGTTCTGTGTCCGATGCCGAGGCAGCCAGGGACTATGTGCTGTCCCAAGCAGTCCCGGAGGAGATGATCCTCCTTGAGGACCGTTCTACCATTACAGAGGAAAACCTGGAATTTGCTAAGTCCATCATGGATGATAAAGGTCTCCAAACCGCCATTATTGTCAGTGATCCACTGCACATGAAACGAGCTATGCTGATGGCAAAGGATTACGGCCTTGAGGCTGTATCTTCTCCAACACCTACAACCATGTATAAAAGCTTTCAGACAAAAGTCCCTTTTTTAGCCCGTGAGGTGTTTTTTTATACCGGCTATTGCGTAGTTCGGATATTCAGATAGGCAGAGATAAAACATTTAACAAAATGCACAATATAAAACCGTCCCTGTATCAATAAACAGGGACGGTTGCTGCTTTTTATTCCAAATATAACAGGGTATTTTTGTGCAATGTGCCAAAAAGATTGTGGAGGATTTCCAAAAAGGTTCAAAAAGTGTTGATTTTAGGGCCCTGTTTGCTATAATGCAGTCAACCAAATAAGGAGGGGATTTTATGAAGCCTCGGCGTAGTTTAGACTTGACATCCGGTCCGGTTCTCACCAAGCTGCTGCAGTTCGTACTTCCCATTCTCTTAAGTAATTTACTGCAGCATTTTTACAATGCGGCTGACAAGATCGTGGTCGGCCAGTTTGCGGAAAACGGAAAATTTGCACTTGCTGCTGTAGGTGCGGCAAGCCCTGCCTGCAGTATGCTGGTCACGCTGCTGTCCGGCCTGTCTTTGGGCTCCAATATTACCTGCTCGAATTTGAAGGGCGCACGGAAGCATAAGGAGCTGCGGGATACCATGCACACATCTGTGCTGATGTCCTTTGCGGTTGGCGGTATTTTGTGCCTGCTGGGTCTTATGTTCTCGAAGCCCCTGCTGCGGGCCATGTCCACACCGGAAGAGGCCATCAAAATGTCCACACAGTACATGCGGATCTATTTCTGTGGCGTTCCGTTTATGATGGCCTATAACTTTGGCGCCGGTATTCTCCGTGCCCACGGTGATGCACGGCGGCCCATGACCATTTTGGCATTGTCGGGTGTTGTGAATGTGGTGCTGAACCTGGTGTTCGTGATCGTGTTCCACATGGGCGCAGCCGGTGTTGCACTGGCAACGGCTATTGCACAGATGGTATCTGCAATCCGTGTGCTGTGGATTCTCTTTAATCCCAGGGATGAATATAAGCTGCAGTTTAAAACACTGCGGATTTCAAAGCACCATGCCCAAAATATTATCCGTTTGGGCGTGCCCTGCAGTATGAATGGCCTTGTGTTCAGCCTCTCCAATGTGTTGATCCAATCCTCCGTCAACGAGCTTGGGCCCACCGTTTTGGCAGGCAATGTGGCCGCAGGCGGCATTACGGACCTGATCTATCAGGTGTTGATCGCCTTTTATTCCGGTTGCATCAGCTTTACCGGTCAGTGTATGGGCGCAAAAAAATACCGCCGCATCGATCAGATGCTGCTGGCAAGCTGCGCCTCCTGTATTGGTATCCTGACACTGATCAATCTGTTTGCTACCTTCTGGCCGGAGCTGGTACTGAAGCTGTTTAACGATGACCCGGAGGTCATCAAGGCCGGTATTCCCAAGCTGATGATCATCGGCTGGGGCTATATCCTTTACGCCGCCTCAGAGATCTTCCTGGGTACGCTCCGTGGCATGGGTAAAAGCAATATTCCCACCATTATCAATGTGCTGTGCATTTGCGGCATAAGATTGGTTTGGATATTTGGCATCTATCATCCCTTCCTGCAGCCCGGTGTAAAGCAGCTGTACATTTGCTATCCGCTGTCCTATATATTCAGTATTACGGCTTTGGGTATCTACCTGATTCATTGCCGCAGACAGCTTACAAAGCGTGGCGACGAGAAATTAGAGCCGGCAAAAACCTGATATTTTGGGGTGCCTCCACGGAGACACCCCATTTTTCTTTAGTCGATGCAATCCTCACCTCCCGGTACTACTGTATACAGGTAGTACATGGGAGGTGAAAAATTCTTGTTAAGGCTTGTGGATCATATGCCACTTTAATGGATTGTTTTCAATATATTCCCAAATGTCGTTGTAATCCTTTTTGTTGCGAATTGCATGGTCATAATATGACTTTTGCCGTATTTTCTTGTCAAATACAGGTAATATGCCGGCCTTTACACTGCGAATATAGTCATTGGTTGTCATTGTTTTAAAAAAGTGTATAACATTCGGTAGGGAACGGCCTGCGTGCCGTTCCTGGATGGTAACGATCATGTGCAAATGGTCGGCCATGATCACATATTTATCGATCATAATATTTGGGAATTTGGTCTGTGTTTGCAATATCCACTTATGTATGATCAGGTTTCCCGGATTCGTAGGGAACGGCACATAGGCCGTTCCCTGCGGGGTGTTACAGGGTTGCTGCCATGACGGCTTTGATGGTGTGCATCCGGTTTTCGGCTTCGTCGAAGACGATGGAGGCTTCGCTTTCGAAGACCTCGTTGGTGACCTCCATGCAGTCAATGCCGAATTTTTCGTAGATTTGCTGGCCGATGGTGGTTTTCAGGTCGTGGAAAGCAGGCAGGCAGTGCATAAATTTACACTGGCTTCCGGCCTGTTCCATCAGCTGTGTTGTGACCCGGTAGGGGGACAGCTCTTCGATCCGTTCCTTCCAGACAGAGTCCGGCTCACCCATGGACACCCATACATCGGTGTAGATCACGTGCGCACCCTTGACGGCCTCCATGGGATCGGTGATGAACTCCAAAACGGCACCGGTTTCCCCGGCGATCTGCTGACAGGTAGCTACCAGCTCACTGCCGGGGAAGTACTTCTCCGGGGCGCAGGCTACAAAATGCATGCCCATCTTGGCACAG
>CAYMPY010000178.1:0-3288 GCA_964392535.1 uncultured Oscillospiraceae bacterium | reverse complement strand
GGATTACTCTATACGCTTTGCTTTCCTTACATCTGAGGACATCTTGAACATCGTTTACATCATAAAAAACTGGGGTCATTATAGTACATTTCTCCTTTGGGTTGCAAATCAAATCCTTGCCAATTCTCTTATAATTTGCTATAATGCAGTAAAGGCGGTGATTATATGAGTAATTCCAAAATAGCTTTAAAAACTGCATTGACCGTATTCCTTGTACTCCTTTGGCCGATTACAGCACTATTTTCCATATTGATTCTCTCGTTATCCGGCGTTTGGACAGTAACAATTATTATAAGTGTTTTCGTTATTCCGCTACTTTTGCCACTTGTTTGGATCAGGAAAAGAAAAGTATACATGATCATATACGGCTCTTATTTGATGTGCTTCGCTATTTTGATCGGTACACAAGCAGCCATCAGTGCCTATAACGATTCCATCACCATTGATGTAACACCTGACATCAATGTCAATGAATATCTGCCCTTTGATGATGATTCCAAAATCGTCAAGATCGACAGTAAAACTTTAAAATTCGACGATGTTTCCGATTTCAATTTACCCATCATCGACGGTGCTACCGCAGCATTCCCCGTATACTCTGCATTTGTTCACGCAGTTTATCCGGAAGATACTGAGCTAAATGATGGTGTTTTTGAGTTTAACAACACCGTAGGTGGTTACCAAATGCTTGCTCAAAAGAAAACGGATATTTTCATCGGTGCTGCACCTTCAAAAGAACAGATCGCTTATGCCAAGCAGTTTGATACGACGTTCGAGTATACACAGATCGGATCCGAAGCATTTGTTTTCTTCGTACATAAAGACAATCCCATTGATAGTTTGACTCTCGAACAAATTAAAGGAATCTATTCCGGCAAGATCACCAACTGGAGTCAGGTTGGCGGCAAAAACGAAGAGATCGTCCCCTTCCAGCGAAACGAAGGCAGCGGTAGCCAAAGCATGCTTATTCGTCTTATGGGCGATACACCTATCATGGATCCTGAAATGCAGGAAGAAGTCGGCGGTATGGGTGGTATTATTCATGAGGTTGCGGACTATAAAAACAAGTCATCCTCCATTGGCTTCTCATTCCGCTTTTATGTTGAAGGTATCATTAAAAACCCGGACATAAAAATGATTGCTATTGAAGGCGTTTCACCCACAAAGGAGAATATCCAAAATGGAAGCTACCCCATAATTGCTCCCGTCTACGCCGTAACTTATGAGGGTAACCTTAAAGAAAATGTACAGAAACTGATCGAATGGATGCTATCCGATGAGGGACAATACATCATCGATCAAACCGGATATGTGGGAATAAAATAAAGGAACAATATAATGGATAAGAATTTTACTCGTCAGGAAACCGCAGACGAAAGCATAGTTCAGTGGTACAACGCCCGGGATTTAGAGCTTTACGGCGTTTTTTATGACGGCTCTCTGCTGCGCAGAATGCCCGGCGACATCGCCCAAACGGTCAACAGTGGTGTCCACAATTATAGTGCCTACAGTGCAGGTGGCCGAGTACGCTTTACAACCGACTCCCCTTTTATTGCGCTGAAGGTCGAATATGGGCCAGGTTCCGTAGCCACTGTCAATAACCATTGTGTCAGCTATGGCTTTGATCTGTATCGAAACGAAAGCGGTGTGGAGGTGTTCACCGCCGCTGCCCGCCCGGTGGCAGGGTTTGACTATCAGCACGGCGAATACAAAATGCTGACCCGCAACAATGAACAGATCACATCCTATACCATCAACTTCCCGGCCTTCGCATCCGTCAAGCAACTGAAAGTCGGCATAAGAATCGGCTCTGCCATTGCACCGGGCGTCGCATATCGCAATGAGCTTCCGGTAGTCTATTACGGATCTTCCATCACCCACGGTGCAGCCGCAGGACGCCCGGGAAACACCTACGAAAGCTTCATTTCACAGAAATACAACTTAGATTATATCAATCTCGGTTTCTCAGGCAGTGCCCGAGGCGAACAGACGATGGCGGAGTATCTTTCAGAACTTCCCATGTCTGTCTTTGTGTGTGACTATGATCATAACGCCCCCAATATGGAGCACCTGCAGGAGACACACTTTGCCTTTTATGAAACCATTCGCCAAAAGCAGCCTTACGTTCCCTATATTATGATCTCCCGCCCCACATTCTTTGTGAATCCCGAAGTCAACGGCAAACGCAGACAGGTGATCTATGAAAGCTATCAAAAAGCTTTATCACTTGGCGACCAGCGTGTATTTTTCATCGATGGTGAAACACTGATGCAAGGCGAATTTATGGAGTCCTGCACCAGTGACGGTGTACACCCCAACGATTTGGGGTTCTTCCGCATGGCGCAAAAGATCGGCCCTGTAGTAAATCATGCCTGTGAAGTCATAGGCATCTAAGGAGAAAAATATGAGCATGACCATCCTGTTTGACTTAGACGGCACTTTGACCGATTCCGGCGAGGGCATCATCAATTGCTCCATTTATGCACTGGAGTACTTTGGACTGCCCATCCCCAGCCGTGAGGAAATGCGTGTATTCGTAGGCCCTCCCATGCGTGACACCATGGTGCAGTTCGGCGTTCCGCCCGAGAGGGCCGAAGAAGCTATCAAGGTATTCCGCAGCAGATACGAGCCTATCGGCATATATGAGAATTACCCCTACCCCGGTATTGATGAGCTTCTCCAAAAGCTGAAGACTGCAGGCCATAAGCTATATGTGGCTACCTCCAAACCAGAGTTCATGGCAAAGCAGGTTTTGGATCGTTTTGACCTTTCCAAATACTTTGACCTGATCTGCGGCGCACTGAAAGATGCAAGCAGAGATAAAAAAGAAGATGTCATTGCCTATCTATTGGAGCAATCCGGTGACCCGGCCCACGCTGTCATGGTCGGTGATACCCTTTACGATGTATTAGGCGCATCCCATCACAATATCCCCACCATCGGAGTTACCTGGGGCTATGGCACCGAGGAAAGCCTCAGAGAGGCCGGCGCAGCCGCAATCGTCCACTCTATGGACGAGCTTTTCAATGAAATCAGCCGCCGAAATAAACAATAATAAAATTTTTCAAATTTTGTGAAAAAAAGACTTGCTTTTTTTATGTTTATGTGCTATTATACTTTGGCGTTCAGGAGAATGCTATGCGCCGGTAGCTCAGTTGGATAGAGTGACTGACTACGAATCAGTAGGTCGGGGGTTCGAGTCCCTTCCGGCGTACCAAAAAAGCAGATGCCCATTTGCTGACGCCACATAAGGCAGTAATTTCAAAATACTAACTTATGGGCGTTGCA
>CAYMPY010000177.1:0-3341 GCA_964392535.1 uncultured Oscillospiraceae bacterium | reverse complement strand
AAGCAGTGGTTCAAAAAGGAAAAGCGGGAGGAGAATGTGGCCCATGGCCGTTCCTCCTTTGAAGGTGAAATGCGGCGGATCGGTCTGCCCCTTTCCATTACCATAGACCCGGAATTAGGCCCCCAGCTGCTGAAAAAGCTGGCCTTCGACACCTGGGAGGATATGTACGCCGCCATTGGCTACGGTGGTCTCACCGCCGTCAAGGCCGTAGGCCGTATCCGGGACGATATCAACAAGGCCGTCAAGGTACAGGCCAACGAAAAGCTGGTTCAGGGCACCACCCTGAAAACCGCGCCCGATGACAGCCACAAGAAAAACCGCCACGCGGTCAACGGTGTGATCGTGGAGGATATCGATTCCTGCATGATCAAGTTTGCCAAGTGCTGCACCCCCGTGCCCGGTGATGCCATTGTCGGTTTTATCACCAAGGGCTTTGGTGTCAGCGTCCACCGGGTGGATTGCCCCAACACCAATCTGAAGGGCGATCCCCGTTTTGCTGCCCGCTGGGTCCGGGTGCGCTGGGCAAATCAGGATGACCAGCCCTTCGAGACCACCCTGGAGCTGGACTGCCTGACCCGTGACGGGTTGCTTTTGGATGTGGCACAGGCAATGACCGCTGCCCGGGTGCGGCTGAAGGAGCTCAACGGCAAGGACCTGCCCGATGGGCACAGCATCTTCACCGTCCGCTTTGAGGTCAAGGACGTGGAGGAGCTGGAGTATATCCGCAGCAAGCTTCTGAACATCCGGGACGTGATTGGCTCCCGCAGAGGACAAAACTGAGTCGTTTGTGGGGAACGGATTTATCCGTTCCCTGTCATGCAGTAGTTTTCCCGGAATGCATAAATGCGTTCCCCACACCGAAAGGAATAAACCATGAGAGCTGTACTTACAAGAGTAAAATCCGCTTCTGTCACCATTGATGGTGAAGTTGTAGGCAAGATCGGCAAGGGCTTTTTGATCCTGTTGGGTGTTGGCCCGGAGGACACAGAAAAGCAGTGCCGGTACTTGGCTGAAAAGGCCCTGGGCCTGCGTATTTTCGAGGACGAAAACGGAAAAATGAATTTGGGCCTGGACCAGGTTGACGGTCAGGTGCTGGTAGTCAGCCAGTTTACCCTCTACGGCAACTGCCGCAAGGGCCGCCGCCCCAGCTTCACCGAGGCCGCAGGCCCGGAGCTGGGTAACCGCCTGTACGAACAGTTTCTGCAGAATTGCCGGGATTTGGGCTATGAGCCTCAGCACGGTCAGTTTGGCGCAGATATGAAAGTAGAGTCCATCAACGACGGCCCGGTGACCCTGATCTTAGACACCGACCAACTGATGGACAGCCCCAGAAGGTAAATACCACATTGTAGGGACCGGCCTCCCGGACAATGTCACTTAATTAAGCTTTAAGCTATTAAGAAACGTTGTCATCCCGAGCGAAGTCGAGGGATCTATCCGTTTTCGAACATCAAAACAGATAGATTTCTCCACTCGCTACGCTCGGTCGAAATGACACCGTTTTCTTAACTTAGTGGCATTGGCCTCCCGGACGGTTCTGACCGCAGGAGATAATTTATGGAACTTTTACATTTAAATGTTGGACGGCTGCAGACCAACTGTTATGTGGTTTGGGCTCCGGGCAGCAAAACCTGTGCGGTAATTGACCCCGGTGACGAGGCGCCGCGCATCCTGAAACATATTGCAGACCGGGGCCTGAGCTTAGAGGCTGTGCTGCTGACCCACGGTCATTTTGACCATGTGGGTGCAGTAAACGATCTGCAGAAAGAAACCGGCTGCAAGGTCTATATGAACATTAAGGAATTGGCACTTCCGGAGGGGCTTACCGCCGGTCCGCTTCACTATACCGATGCATTTGCAGGTTCTGTCACCGCCGGTGGTCTGACCTTTACAGTTTTGGAGACCCCCGGTCACTCCGAGGGCAGCGTGTGCCTGCTTTGCGGGGATACCATGTTTTCCGGTGATACCCTGTTTGCCGGTACTTGCGGCAGAACAGACCTGCCCACCGGCTCCTGGAGTGCCATTTTGAAATCCTTAAAAATGCTCGCCCAGCTGCCCGGAGACTATACCGTATACCCCGGCCACGGCCCTTCCACCACCATGAACACCGAACGGGCGGAAAATCCCTGTATAAAATAATATGGAACTGAAGCTAATCGGTCATGAGGACCTCTATGCCGTGGAGCAGCTGATGATGTCCCTCTTTGGCGCAAACGCAGAGGGACAGGTTACATCCAAGCTGTGCCGCAGCGCAAATTGGCTCACCGCCGTAACGACCGTCACCTGTAAAGGCACGACCACCCGGGGCATCCGGCGTGTTCAGGGAGTCAGGGAGACGGTTCGTCTGCGTCGGCAGCTGCTGCAGCAGAGCCTTTATAAAGCGGCACTGCCCCACCTGCCTGTGACCCCTCCCTGGGGCGCACTGGCAGGCGTGCGACCCACCAAGCTGACCACCAAGCATTTATTGGAGGGCGGCACAGAGAAGTCTGCCCGCGCCCTTTTAAAAAACACCTACTATGTCACGCCCCCACGGCAGGAGCTTGCCTTAAGCTGCTCCAGATCCACCGTCCGGGCCGCAGGTCTTTTGCAGGAGCAGGATGTGTCCCTTTATGTGGGCATCCCCTTCTGCCCCACCCGCTGCGCCTATTGCAGCTTCGTCAGCAGAACTGTGGGGAAAAACACCAATCTGATGGAGCCCTACCTCCAAACCCTGCTGAAAGAGCTGGAGGTAACCGGAAATCTTTTGGAAAGTTCCGGCAAAACCGTTCGTACCATATATATAGGCGGCGGCACCCCCACCACCCTGACGGATGCACAGATGCAGATGCTTTTGGAGGGTATCAACCGCCACATTGACCTGAGACGGTGCATTGAGTTTACGGTCGAGGGCGGACGGCCCGACACCCTGACTGCTGAAAAGCTTCAAACCATCCGGCGAATGGGCGCGGACCGCATGAGCATCAACCCCCAAACCATGATTGACTCTGTGCTCCGTGCCAGCGGACGGCCCCACAGTGCCGACGATGTGGAAAAGCGGTATCATGAAGCGGTGGAGGCAGGCTTTGAAGCCATCAACATGGACCTGATCGCAGGTCTGCCCACCGACACCTATGAAGGCTTTTGTGCCTCTTTGGATCGGGTAGCTGCCCTGAATCCCGCCAACATCACCGTCCACACCCTGGCCCTGAAAAAGGGTGCAGACCTCTTTGAGAAACGGGAAAACCTCCCTGACCACCTGGAGGTGGCACGGATGGTGGAATACGCAAACAGCCGCCTGGCTTCGCTGGGCTACAAGCCTTATTATCTGTACCGGCAGAAATATATGTCCGGCAGCTTTGAAA
>CAYMPY010000176.1:0-3382 GCA_964392535.1 uncultured Oscillospiraceae bacterium | reverse complement strand
GTTTGAGGTGCGTGTGGTTACGCCGTGTGGGTTCGAGTCCCATCTCTCGCACCAATAATTAATGGGAGGCATTTGCCTCCCTTTAATTATTTATAAAAAGAAAAGATGGGACTCGAAAAACTAAATGCCATAGTCCGGTGGACTGTGGCTTGCCGCCAGTCTCGACGGCAGCAACACCTTCATTTCTGCCTTTATGGCAGAAATGCAAACGAGTCCCATCTCTCGCACCAAACCCGTCGACAATCGTCGACGGGTTTTTATATGTAAACCCAAGGAACAAGGTCCTTGGGTTTTTTGTTTAATATTTAAATTCAGGAACAACCTTTTTAATTGCAGGAAGCATACCAACCTTATCGGGTGTATGGGACGGCAACTGCCAGAAGTCGTGTGCACAGTAAGTGTTGCCCTCAATAATGATGGGGCCATTCTCAGTGACCGCCACATCCCAACCAACATAGCGCACCTGAGGTACCTTCAGGGCTGCCTCAAAGCACATTTCGACAGCTTCCTTAACAAAGGGAATCTTGTAGCCCTGGATCTTCACATGGGTATTGGGATGCTCCTCATAAATAATGCCCAAAGTAGTATCGCCGGAATGGGCAGGATACTTGATACAGCCGGTTTCAATATCCACAGGAGAGAACATACAGTTATTATCGATAATACTGCCGTTAAGACCGATCTTCTGCACAATATACATGCAGTGCGGCTTCTGATCCTTGTCAAGCATGGTAATAATACGCATGCTGTTCACAGCGTTATCATACAGCTTTACAATATCCGGGTGACACTTGATCACATCCTCGATGGTGTAAAACTCTTTTTCCTTCAGGTAATCATACAGTGCCTGGGCGTTTTCAAAATCAGAAATGTTCAGTCGCTCGCAACCGATACCACAGGTTTTACTGCGCAGCTTACAGAAGATCTGATCCTTACCTTCCACAAAAGCAGCAACATCCTCAGCCGTAGCATTGGACATATCCAGATAAGAACGTCCAGTATATTCACCGAACTTCTCATAAAACTCGTCCTTGTTATCGAAGATATGGCAGTATTCCACATCATTCATAAACACGTTCAGCTTCTTGCTGATAAATCTGGTCACATAGGTCTTACGAAGCTTGCCGCTTAAATTATAAAAAGCAAAGATCTCATAATCATAGTAACCGGAGCCGTAGCGAAGTGTGCACCAGGCCATATCCAAAAAGATGCCCAGCTTACTCTTACCGGAGCGCTCATGCACCGCATTGATGGCTTCCCCCATCTTTTTAAAGCTTGCATTTTTTAAAACTCTGCGAAAATAACCCTTTTCCATATTATTTCTCCTCTGCTGATTCATAAACTCTGGGAACGCGTTTAGATATACCGCATACGATCTCATCCACATTTGCGCCAATAAGATCTGCCATCCAAAGGATACTCAACTCGTCATCCAAAAGAGTGACCGTATCCCCACGGCAAACACCCGTAATTTCCGTCACATCGACCATAAACTGGTCCATGCAAACACGACCAATAATCGGTGCAAGCTTTCCGTGGATCTTAACAAATCCCTTATTGGACAACCGGCGGCTGTAGCCGTCCGCAAAACCGACAGGGATCGTTGCAACGGTAGTGGTCTTCTGTGTCACAAAAGTACCGCCATAGCCCACTTCTGTACCTGCAGGGACCTGTTTGACCATGGCAACTTGCGTATACCAGTGAAGCACCTGACAAAAATTCTGTTTATTCCAAAGCTCTTCCTCTACAGGACACAGCGCAAACAGGATATCCCCTGCCCGAACAGCATCCAGGTTTGCTTCAGGTCGAAGAATGATTGCAGGACTATTGGAAATATGCTTCTTTGGAACTGTAACGCCCCGATACTCTAACCACTGAAGCATGGTCATATACTGCTGATGCTGTGCCTTGGCAGAAACGCCGTCCTCTTCATCAGCCTTCGAAAAATGGGTAAAAGCGCCGTCAATGCGAAGGTTAGAAAACCCGGATATACGCAGGATATCCTCCACCGCCCATTCCTGCACAGGAAAACCAAGTCTGGACATACCGGTATCGATTTTTAAATGGACAGAAAGCTGCGTATTGGCTTTTTGGGCTGCTGCATTTAAAAGCTCCGCCTGCTCCACAGAAAAAACGGTCTGCGACAACTCATACGCAATAAGCTTATGCATACAGCTATTGCAGGTATCGCCAAGAATCAAAATCGGCTTTTTGCAGCCAAGCTGACGAAGAAGTGCGCCTTCCTCCCAAATAGCCACTGCGTAGCAATCCACGCCACTTTGTTCCAGGGTATCGTAGATCCCAATAATTCCATGGCCGTAGCCGTCACCTTTTAAAACGGCCATTACCTCGCACCCGGGGCGAATTCTTTTTCGAACCTCGGAAACATTATGTGCCAGCGCATCAAGACGAATAACAGCCTCTGTACGCTGTGTCATCTTTCTCATAAAAAATCCTTTCCTTAAAAGAATCCGCCTCGGAGGAAGCGGATTCAAAGGGACACATATCAATCAATGACAGGACGGATTACGCCCATAGGAGTCTGCTGGTCATCCTGACCCAAAGGGTTATCCTTCAGGATCTTTGCATACAGCTTTTTATCCAGCTTCTTGGAGGAAGTTCCCAAAATCTGGCCTTCCAGGTCATTGATATCCACAATACAAACATCGTAACCGATCCGCTCCTTAATCTGCTTTGCAACCTTTTCAGGCTTCAAAGGACCAAGAACCACATACTGATTGTAAGGCGGAATGGTGTTATGGCAAGGACCGTCAATAGAGCGGGCACGGTAACCTGCGACAGAATAGAACCAGCCCTTCTTGTGGAACAGCTTTTTACCAATCACAGAAACACCAGCTGCAAAAAGAATCCTGAGCACACCAACCTCTCTGAGTGCGTACTCCATAGTCTCGGGCATACCAAGACCAATACCATGGGGTGTCTTTGTTACTCGATCGCTGAGCCAGTAAGCAAGCTTACGGGGCTTAATATCCTTCAGCGGAATTGCACGACCCTGGCTGCAGGCAACGATCTTCTCAGAAATAAACAGCACATCACCGGGTTGTCTTAACACAGGTGTGCCGTATTTTTCGGCAACATCCAGGATATCATCCTCTTTTGTAATCAGGTGTGTGCGAATGGGCAGGCGCTCATAACGCTTGCCTTCCACTTCAATAATAGCATTTTTACCGGCATTCGGTTGCAGTTGATTTTCCATAGTTGTCTCCTCTAATTTGCTTTATACACTTCATTCTAAGCATATTTTATAGCATGATACCATAAAAACACCGTAAAATCAAGTATCTAATACATATAAACGGTTTTATCCATCTGCGGTGTAAATAGATGTGACCCAAATTGCCGAAAAGAAAAAGATATGATA
>CAYMPY010000175.1:0-3441 GCA_964392535.1 uncultured Oscillospiraceae bacterium | reverse complement strand
GCCTTGAATTCCTCTTCCAGGATCACGATATCCTTGCTGCGGAAGCCAACAATAACAGTGACTTCAGCACCGGCTTCCTTGAAAGCCTTGGCAGAGGGCAGTGCAATAGCGCAGCCAACGCCGCCGCCAACAACACAGACCTTCTTCTTACCCTCAACGGGAGTGGGCTTGCCCAGAGGACCAACAAAGTCCTGGATGTAGTCGCCTTCCTTCAGGCTGCCCAGGGCGATGGTGGCAAAGCCGACCTTCTGGAAAATAATGGTGACAGTACCCTTTTCCCGGTCATAGCCGGCGATGGTCAGAGGCACACGCTCACCCTGCTCGTCAATGCGGAAGATGATGAACTGACCGGCCTTTGCCTTCTTGGCAACAAAGGGGGCTTCGATCTCCATCAGGGTCACATTGGCGTTCAGCTCTTGCTTGCGAACGATCTTAAACATGTGAAAAACCTTCTTTCTAAAAGCTTTTTGTAATTAAACACATACGGTATTATTGTAATACCGTTTGCAGGATTTGTCAATAAAAACTGCAAAGTGCTACCCTTTCTGTTCGCTGTAACCCTGATGCAGTAGCTTTTGGTGTTATGTAAACCATGCTATTAAAAAACATAAACATCATGCAGGGCGGATAACATCCACCCGTTGGCGTGTTTTACGGTTGGGCATTGCGGGCGGATGATCTGCCCCTACGATTATCCTTCACATAAGCGATATACAAATGATCCGCCGTTCACAACCCCCATACAATAAAAGCATAAAAACCACTTAGTTTACATAACAACAAAAAGAGAAAAAGTACAGGCCCTGTCGCCTCGACAGGGCCAATAATTATCTTTGAGATCCTAAATAGAACAGAGCCATGGTGCCGGGGCCGGAGTGGGAGCCGATGACCGCACCTACATAGCTGATGATGACTTCCTTTGCGCCGCAGACCTTTTTGACCTGCTCGGCCACATACCGGGCCTCCTCCAGGCAATCGCCGTGGGAAATAAACACGGTGTCATTCTCTCCGGGCAGTGCGGTCTGAGCCATTTTCTTTACCAGTGCATCCAGTGCAGCCTTTCTGCCACGGACCTTGGAAACATTGATGAGGTGACCCTCATCATCCACATGGAGAACAGGCTTGATCTGCAGCATGGTACCCAGCAGTGCGGTGGCGGCGCTGACACGGCCACCCCGCTTCAGGTACATCAGATCATCCACCGTAAACCAGTGGCAGAGGTTGAGCTTGTGCTCCTCTACCCAGGTGTATACTTCATCCAAAGACTGTCCCTCGTCCCGCTTTTTACAGGCATACCAGACCAGCAGACCCTGACCCATAGAGGCACAGAGGGTGTCTGCCACCCGAATGGTCCGCTCCGGGTACTTCTCCCGAAGCTCCTCGGCGGCGATCTCCGCAGACTGATAGGTGGTGGAAAGGCCGGAGGAGAAGGCCAGCAGCAGCACATCCTCGCCCTTTGCCAGTATGGGCTCCATGGCCGCTGCCCACTGGGTGGGATTGACAGCGCAGGTGGAGGCCGCCTCGCCCTGACGGAGGCCGTCATACATATCCTTGAGCCAGTTTTCTGTATATGTATCCACGGTCTGGCCCTTGTAGGTCACAGCCAGGGGTACCACGTGCAGTGAAAGGTCCTTATAAAACTGCTGGGGAAAATCACAGCAGGTATCTGTTACGATCTGAAATGCCATGTATTTTTGCTCCTTAAAAATAATACTGGACAAAGCAAACTCCGTCCGTGTATAATCATAACCAATCAGGATGATTTTTCCACCCCCTGGCAGGAGGAGGGCGCATATTTTCATCCTCCCCACAGTAGAATTAAGGACTCTACCCGCAGTAGAGTTTAAAGTTTTTTGAACAAAAAGTTGATAAATTTGGAGGAATTTCCTTGACAAAACTACTTTTACGATTATTTGTTAAAAACCATAAGGATTTAAAGCAGCCGGCAAGCCGTGCGGCGGTTGGAAAGCTCTCCGGAGCAGTGGGTATCTTGTGTAATATTCTGCTTTGCGTGGGCAAGCTCCTGGTGGGCATGCTCTCCGGGTCTGTTTCCATAACGGCAGATGCCATGAACAATTTAGCAGACTCTGCCAGCTCCCTGGTCACCCTAATTGGCTTCAAGCTGGCAGAGAAACCGGCAGACGAGGACCACCCCTACGGCCATGCCCGTTTTGAGTATATTTCCGGCCTTGCCATTGCGGCGCTGATTTTCGTTATCGGCGTGGAACTGCTGAAATCCTCTTTTCAGAAAATACTCCACCCCGAGGCAATACAGTTTTCTGTTGTGGTGTTGGGTGTACTGGCAGGCTCGGTGCTGCTGAAGCTGTGGCTTTATCTGTTTAACAAAAAACTGGGCAAGCAGATCGATTCCTCTGCCCTTTTGGCAACTGCCGCCGACAGCCGCAACGATTGCATCACCACTGCCGCTGTGCTGGTGGCCGCATTGGGTGAAAAGCTAACCGGCCTGCCTTTAGACGGCTGGATGGGCCTGTTGGTTGCAGGCTTTATTATCTATAGCGGCATCGGCATTGCAAAGGATACCATCAGCCCGCTTCTGGGCAAAAATGCCTCTCCGGAGCTGCGGAAAATGATTGCGGAGACCGTCAGCAGTGACCCCCGGGTGTTGGGCTATCACGATCTGATGGTCCACGACTATGGCCCGGGCCAACGGTTTGCCAGTATCCATGTGGAAATGGACCGCAACGAAGACCCCTTGGTGTGCCATGAAATTATTGACAATTTAGAACGCCGCTGCCTGCAAAAACAGGGGGTCAACTTAGTGATCCACTACGATCCTGTACTTACCGATGACCCGGAGATCAATCGCCTGCGGGACTTGGTGGAGCAGGCCCTGCAGGAGCTGGACAGCCGCCTGACCTTCCACGATTTTCGGGTGGTTCAAAGCCCCGGACATACCAACCTGATCTTCGATGTGACCATTCCCCAGGACATGGTAAACCGCAAAAAGGAAATTACCCAGTTCGTGGAAAACCACCTGTGCAGCACCGACAAAAAAACCTACCACACCGTCATTACCTTTGACTCCAGCGCATTTAATATCGATTAAACCATCGGCAGGAGCAAGCCCCTGCCCTACAATATACCTTCATCGGTGTCGTAGGGCGGGGGCTTGCTCCCGCCGCTTTTGCTATAATTCTATTTGGGAAATGATTTCTAATGGTTCATTTGTGACAGGGTGGGTCAGGGTGATCTTGTGGGCCAAAAGCTGTTGGTGGGGGTAGCCGTCGGGCGTGCCGTATTGGGGGTCACCCAAAATGGGGAAGCCCATATGGGCGCAGTGCACCCGGAGCTGATGGGTCCTGCCGGTCACCGGGATCAGGGACAGGAGGCAGGTGTCCTCCATGCGCTGCAATACTGTAAATTCCGTGATGGACGGCTTGCCGTCCGGGTGGACATGGCGCAGCAGGCTGGGCAGCGGAA
>CAYMPY010000174.1:0-3544 GCA_964392535.1 uncultured Oscillospiraceae bacterium | reverse complement strand
ATTTGGGTGTAAATACGATATGATATTTGCAATTCCATCGGGTATGTGCTAAACTGTTATTGTCCATTTTGGATAACCTCCTTTGATCTTGTTTGTAGCGGTTGGCGAACCTGCTACTACTCTATCATTGGAGGTTTTCTTTTTCTACGCATAAGTAGAACTTTTTCCGGCGCACCCGCATAGCGGGTGGTAGTCTTTATACAAAACAAAAATCGGCACATTCGTGCCGATTTTGTTCATTATAATCGTTTCTCGATCCGATTGAAAATGTAGGTCATCAGGTCATCCTTGCTGTCAAGCTGCAGTACATACCGAAACTCATTATACAGCACCTGCTCCGCATCCTTAAAAAACCGCTCATCGGACATATGCAGGCGCTTGCCCTCGGCCTCCCGCTCTTTTTTGTGGGCATAAATGGCCTTGATCATTTTGATCAGCTCCAAATGGTCGCCCTGAGCCAGAACGGTTTTGTACAGCTCCTTGCGCTCATTTTCATTGGCGATCCACACCGCATTTTCCTCAGGCATGGAATCGATCAGCTTATGGATCTCCTCCGCTGTCAGCAGCCTGCGCATCTTTTTGAGCACACGTTCATTGTCCGTCGGCGCATAGATCGTAGAGCCGCCATCGTTCACAGGCTTTAACACAAAGTAGGTCTTGCGTACACCGCTGATGCTTTTCTCATCCGTTGCCACGATCCGGCAAACGCCCTGGGTGCCGTATATAATTACATCATTGACCTGAAACATCGCTGCCATCCCCACCTTATCGGTTATCTACATAAATTATAGCCTCTTTTCCTGAAAATTTCAAAAGCACTTTTGTTTGAAAAATCGAAAAAATCAGGGCAATTTATGCGCATTCTGAACAACAGCGGGCAAATACCCAGTTAATTCTTAAAGAATGCAACCGCAACCGCACCGGGTCCTGCGTGGGTGCCGATAACACTGCCGATGGTGGTATAGCGAACGGTCTCAAGACCCTTGTCCCAAATGTGCTTGCTGTCCTCAATATATTTCAGCAAAAGGGCATCGGACAGACCGGTGTAGCCCAGCAGCACCGGCTTTTTAAAGTCCACACCGCCGGCCTTCTCAATTTCCTGAACCAGCAGGTTATTGCCCATCTTGGAGCCACGGGCCTTGCCAAGCATATTGATGTTGCCGTCAATGACGGAGAGAACAGGCTTGATATTCAGCAGCGATCCTGCGAAGGCCACGGTTTTGGATACACGGCCCCCCTTTTTCAGGTACTCCAGGGTATCAACCAGGGCCACGATGACGATCTTCTGCTTTTCCTGCTCCAGGGCCTCGGCAATTGCCTTGGCATCCAGGCCTTCCTCTGCCAGCTTTACGGCTATTTCCGTCAGGATGCCGCTGCCAATGGCCGCACTGCCGCTGTCCACAACATAAAGGTTTTCATAGTCTGCCGCTGCAATAGTGGCACTCTGATAAGTGCCGGATAATTTGGAAGAAAGGGTGATCACAACCGCGCCTTCCCCGGCCTGCTTTGCTTTTTCAAATTCCTTCATAAAAGCATCGGGCGTACCCTGACTGGTGGTGGGCAGCACATCACTTTCCACCAGCTTTTCATAGAAGGTCTTGTGGTCAATGGTCACGCCGTCCATATACTCTTCATCACCAAAATGAACGGTCAGGGGCACAATATGCACCCGCTCCTTATATTCGGGCACCAGATCCGCAGTGGAATCCACGATTATTCTCGTTTTCATTTTTAATCCATTCCTTTTTTAAAGATGTTGATTCATCAACTTCTGTATTATATACCCTTCTTGTTGATTTGTCAACTTCTTTCTTTTGACCGTTTCTGCAAATCGAGCTAAAACAAAAACCGACACATTGCGTATCGGTTTTGTTATTTAAAGTGCCTCCAGGTAAAAGCTGACCGGGCGGAAACCGTCGTTACAGGAGATCATGGCACTGTGGGGGTCTTTCATCCAGCCGCCATAGAAATTTCCGCCACCTTGCGCCAATTCCTTTACAAAATACGCCATACTGTCCCAGGCGCTGTCGCAGAACCCCGCCGGCTTCTCCCCGTTTTGGGATATCCAAACCATCCCCTCCTGCACATCACAGGCGTGCGCAATGGGATTTTCATACTTCGCCATCAGGTCCGTATAACAGGCCTTCCGGATTGCTGTGATCTTCACATTTTTCATGATGTACTCCTAATGCTCTTTTACATAAAACTGCGGCTTGCAATCTCCCCAGCTCCAGGACGCATTTAATTCCGTAACCCTTCCTTTTGCCCAGGCTGCATTCTTTCTGATCCAGGTGGTTTGATCATCCTCGCACTCCCAAATCGTTGCCATGTACAGATTGCAGTCTGCTCCAAGCAAATCCATATACTTTTCCAGCTTGGTATAGTCTGCATATATCGTCTCCTTAGCAGCAAATGTACTTTTAAACTTCAGTTCTATCACAGCTAATGATTTCGTCACCGCCTGCCGCCAGTACTGTGCATCACTATTCATATCCACATATGCAATAACCATATCAGGACGAAAACCACTTTTACTGAATTCTGCATCGTTAAATTCCGTAAAAATACGCAAGCTGTTTTCAGTCAGCAGCTTTTCCAGTCTGTTTCTCATGTGAAAATACAACGCATTCTTAAGGGAATCTTCATTCATGAACCAATTTCCATTATAGTCGTTCTGAATCTCATTTTCCCAAATGGATTTTATTGCTTCATCAATGATTTTTATGATTTCCGAATCGGAACGCATAAGAAGCACTTCCTTTTTGAATTTTTATATCATATCAATATAATTACAATTCTTACCCGTTTAAATCCTTGGTCAAAAGTTCTGTTAAATACTGATTCATGCTGTAACCACGATGTTCTTTCTTTTTCTGATGGACCTGTTCCATCACCTTTTCATAAAGCTCCGGCGGCAGCCGAACAGGGATTAAGACCTTCTCATATGTTGGAGTTCCGGAATTATTCATGATTATGCCTCCATTGTTCAGTTTTTTCATGTAGAAAACAAGTTTTCCAAACTTTTCTGTAAATAATTTTGATATCATAATATCATGATATCTTGATACTATGATATCATGTTATCAATTAGCTGTCAATATGTTAAACACAGATATGGGGCGTTTGGAATCAATATTCCATCCCTGCGGAATGAATTACAGGGGTCGATATGGTCACGCCCCCCGTTAGATGCGCAAAAAGCCTTCCCCTTTGGGGTCACGAGCCTGCGCATTGCCGGTGGCAGATAAAGCGCAGGCGCAGTGTGTGCAGCGGTCGACCATCGACGCAGGCATTTGTGCCAAGGAGAGGGTCGGGTACCGCAAACGGAAGGGGGGACCGCTTTAGCGGTGAATGAGGTTGCCGCAGTGCGTTTTCGCCAAAGTGCTGCGTAGAGGCGTTACATTGTACCGCCCTCATCCGTCAGTCCTTTGGGCTGACACCTTCCCCGGAGGGGAAGGCATAGGGGTCGATGTGTTCATCGACCCCTACTACCTTGTTTCAACTAAAAGTTGACATTTTGTATAGATATGGTAAAATAGATATA
>CAYMPY010000173.1:0-3646 GCA_964392535.1 uncultured Oscillospiraceae bacterium | reverse complement strand
AAACAGATAGATTTCTCCACTCGCTACGCTCGGTCGAAATGACAGCGTTTTCTTAACTTAGTAACATTGGAGCAAGCTCCCGCCGAAGCAGTATATTATCTTCTTTTCTTCTTTTTAGGCAACAGGATATCCAGCACCAGCAGGCCGGCAAACAGGGCCATCAACAGCCAGGTGGTCCAGTTAACACCGGCTTTGACTGTGATGGTATACATCACAGATACCTCTGCACGGCAGAACATATAAAGTACTACCTGCAGCAGGCCACCCAGCACCACAAGCACACCCATAATCAGGGCAGGACCGCCGAAACGGCCCAGGGTTCTGCCAATGAGCTTGCCGTAAAGGTTCAGGCCCGTCAGCCGCTTGAGGACATATAGCATCCCCACACCGGCTGCCGCCAGGGTCAGCAGACCAAAGATGATATTGCCTGCGTAGCCTGCACCGAAGCTTTTATCCATCAGCTCCAGCGGCTCCTCCATTTCCTGCACCGTAACATATTGGGTCTCCCGCACATCACCGTTGGTGACAACACCCAGCACCTTAAAGACACTGAACACATTCAAAATGCCAAAGATCAGTGCAACCAGTGACATCACTAAAATAATCAGGTGCATATAGCCCTTGACCGTATACAAAAAGCCCTTGGGCTTCCGGCGGACCGTTCTTTGTTCACGGGCGCAGTCCGGACACAGCTGCGCATCACTTCCGGTGGGGACACCGCATCTTTTACAATACATATCTTTCTCCTTTAACAACAATCTTTTTTAGATTTCAGAGATAACTCCTGATTTTTCAGTCGCACGGTTGTACAGGGCGGTACAGACTCCGTAATGAAGGCAGATGCACCGATCACACAATCGTGGCCGATGACGGTCTCACCGCCCAAAATAGAGGCGTTGGCGTAGATGGTCACATTATCTCCAATGGTGGGATGACGCCGCTTGCCACGGAGGCTTTGGCCGCCTCTTGTGGACAGACCGCCCAGAGTCACACCCTGGTAGATCTTGACGTTATCACCGATAATGGTGGTTTCGCCAATAACGATGCCGGTACCGTGGTCAATGAAGAAGTACTCACCCACCGTTGCACCGGGGTGGATATCAATACCGGTGACAGAATGGGCATGCTCGGTCATGATCCGGGGCAGCATGGGCACCTTCAGCTCATAGAGCACATGGGCAAGTCTGTAGACCGTAATGGCAAACAGGCCCGGGTATGCAAAAATGATCTCGGCCATACCGGTAGCTGCAGGGTCGCCGTCGTAAGCGGCCTGCAGGTCCGTCTGCACCAAGGCACGGACCTTGGGGATAGAATCAAAGAATTGGAGACACACTTCCTGTGAAAGGGCTTTGGCTGCCGTTTCCTCTGTTCCTGCGCTCTGAAAGCTGCGCTGCAGCTGCTTTGCCATGCCGATCATGGCATCCTCCACCGCCGCCTGCAGGTCACTGCCCTGGCGGAAGGTGCGGTAGCTTTTATCCTGAAAATAACCGGGGAATACGATCCGCCGCAGCTTGCCGATCAGCAGCACGATCTCGTCCTTATCCGGCTCTTTCGCCTGTCCCATACGGTCAATATCCCGATCCTGACGGTAATCCTCCAGGATTCGTGAAATCACCTGACCGGCCTTTTCCATATCCATAGGGACACCCCTCCTTTTCCTTACTTTATATCATATGAACACCCCTCTTGTCAATGTTCCTGTTGACAAATGTCCACCGTAAGAAGTATAATCCTTTTCAAGGAGTGATCTGATTATGAGTAAAATTTACAGCTGTGCGGCAGAGCTGATCGGCGCAACGCCCCTGGTCCGGCTCAGCCGCTTTGCGCCACAGTATAACATCACCGCCAAGGTGGAATTTTTCAATCCCGGCGGCTCTGTAAAGGACCGTGTGGCCCTTGCCATGATCATCGACGGCGAGAAGCGAGGACTGCTGAAGCCCGGCGGCACCATTATCGAGCCCACCTCCGGCAACACCGGTATCGGCCTTGCCTGCGCTGCTGCCGCAAGGGGCTACAAGACGGTCATTGTCATGCCCGATTCCATGAGTGTGGAGCGGATCCGTATTATGGAGGGCTTTGGCGCCCAGGTGATACTGACACCCGGCAGCGAGGGCATGGCCGGTGCCATCAAAAAAGCGGAGGCACTGCAAAAAGAAAACCCGGGCAGCTTTATTCCCGGGCAGTTTGATAATCCTGCCAATCCCCAGGCCCATTATGAGACCACCGGCCCGGAGATCTGGGCCGATACCGACGGTCAGATCGATATTTTTGTTGCCGGTGTGGGTACCGGCGGCACCATCACCGGTGTGGGCAGGTATCTTAAGGAGCAAAATGAAAGCATTAAAATCATAGCCGTAGAGCCTGCTGCCTCTCCCCTGCTCTCCGGCGGCACAGCCGGCCCCCACGGCCTCCAGGGCATCGGCGCAAACTTTATTCCGTCGGTTTTGGACAGAAGCATTATTGATCAGGTGATCCCGGTCACAGAAGAAGAGGCTTATGAGGCCGCCGGTCAGCTGGGCAAGACCGAGGGTCTTTTGGTGGGCATTTCCTCCGGCGCAGCGCTTCACGGCGCACTGGTGGCAGCAAAAGAAAACCCGGGCGCACGCATCGTGGTACTCCTTCCCGACACCGGCGACCGGTATTTATCTACGCCACTGTTTAAATAAATGATAAATGCAAAATAGAGTGCGGATTCTTCGCTACGCTCAGAATGACAGGGAAAACCTGAAACGCTCTACAGTCGTTCTGAACGCAGTGAAGAACCCGTTTCTCCTAATTAAAAAAGATCGCACCGCTGATACGGTGCGATCTTATTATATGTAAATTACTTATTTTCCTTCTTTGCAATAAAGCGGGTGTAGACGAAGGGATAAGCACGCAGAGCAGTCAGAACGCAGCCGATGATGGTCAGGATCTGCAGGGTAGGCAGAACTGTACCCAGTGCGTAGGGCATAACGATGTCCTTATTGTGGATAATGGGGTTATCGTTAAACAGACCCCAAACGGACACTACAGCCCAAGCCAGCGTGAATGCATACTGCACAGCACTCTTGCGGGTGAAGATGGTCATAATGGCCACGATCAGACCCAGCACGGTAATGCCAACGATACCCATAACATAGTAGTTGGAGTTAGACTCCAAAACATCGGAGGCACTGGTGTAGGGAACGATCTCGCCATCACTGTTCTCATGGGTCTTGTAGGTGCCATCCTCATTCTTATAAAGGCCCAGCTCATCGATCTTGGCAGCCAGATTATCGCCCCAGCCGCCGTATTCCTGCTTGCCAATAATAGCAGCGCCACTGTGGAACTTCAGCCAAACCATCTCAAACAGGCCGATCTCATGGGGATAAGGCAGCAGGCCATCATCCTGGAACTTCTGAGGATACTCATCGGTAGTCTCGGTCATCAGATAATAGGGCTCAAAGCAGATCATGTACATCTGGCCAGCAATGACCAGCGCGATCAAGATACAGAGCACGGTGTTAATTTTCTTAATCATATCAGATTCCTCTTTCTGCATATAATAACAAATAGATTATACACACATACCCCCTTATTTGTCAAGGTGCACATGGAAATAATTTTCACTGAAGTGTATGTGCTAAAATGATGTGAACCAAATAAAGATGAGAAGTCGACCTCG
>CAYMPY010000172.1:0-3694 GCA_964392535.1 uncultured Oscillospiraceae bacterium | reverse complement strand
CCATGCTCACCGGCTACTGCGCAGGCTGGAGTCTGAAGCAGCTGATCCAGGAGGGTCTGGGCGGTGTGGTCGGTAAGATTACCTCCTCTCCTGCAAGCCACCTTTCCACTCTCTGCAACCAAATGGTCAACTTCCTGGGCATTATGCAGAACGAGTGGGCAGGCGCACAGGCCTTCTCTTCCTTTGATACATATCTTGCACCCTTCGTGAAGGTGGATAACCTGTCTCAGAAGGAAGTCAAGCAGTGTGTTCAGTCCTTCATTTACGGTGTGAATACCCCCTCCCGTTGGGGCACCCAAGCACCGTTTTCCAATATCACCTTAGACTGGACCTGTCCTGCTGACCTGGCAGATCAGCCCGCAATCGTGGGCGGCAAGGAGATGGACTTCACCTACGGTGATTGTAAGAAGGAAATGGACATGGTAAACCGCGCCTTCATCGAGATCATGATCGAGGGCGATGCCAATGGCCGTGGCTTCCAGTATCCCATCCCCACTTATTCCATTACCCGGGACTTCGACTGGAGCGAGACCGAGAACAATAAGCTCCTGTTCGAAATGACCGCCAAGTACGGCACCCCCTACTTCTCCAACTACATCAACTCCGACATGGAGCCCTCCGATGTCCGTTCCATGTGCTGCCGTTTACGTCTGGACCTTCGTGAGCTGCGGAAAAAGTCCGGTGGCTTCTTCGGCTCCGGTGAATCCACCGGCTCTATCGGTGTTGTTACCATCAATCTGCCCCGTATTGCATACCTGGCAAAGGACGAGGCTGACTTCTACAGCCGCCTGGACAAGCTGATGGACATCGCTGCCCGCAGCCTGAAAACCAAGCGTACTGTGGTCACCCAGCTGCTGGATAACGGCCTGTATCCCTACACCAAGCGGTACTTAGGCACTTTTGCAAACCACTTCTCCACCATCGGCCTGATCGGCATGAACGAGGTGGGCCTCAATGCCAAGTGGATCCGTGCAGACCTGACCAGCGAAAAGACCCAGGCCTTTGCAAGAGAGGTGCTGGACCATATGCGTGAGCGCCTTTCCGACTACCAGGAGATGTACGGCGACCTGTACAACCTGGAGGCTACGCCTGCCGAGTCCACCACTTACCGTTTTGCAAAGCACGATAAGGAAAAGTACCCCGATATCATCACTGCCAACGAAAACGGCACCCCCTACTACACCAATTCCTCCCACCTGCCTGTGGGCTACACTGAGGATATCTTCACTGCCCTGGAGATTCAGGACGAGCTGCAGACCCGCTACACCTCCGGTACCGTATTCCACGCCTTCTTAGGCGAGAAGCTGCCCGATTGGAAGGCTGCTGCAAGCCTGGTTCGGAAGATCGCGGAGAACCACAAGCTGCCTTACTACACCATGAGCCCCACCTACTCCGTCTGTGCCGACCACGGCTACCTGACCGGCGAGCAGTATTCCTGCCCCATCTGCGGTAAGAAGACCGAGGTCTATAGCCGTATTACCGGCTATTACCGCCCTGTTCAGAACTGGAATGACGGTAAGTCCCAGGAGTTCAAGGACCGCAAGGTCTACAATGTGGGCACTTCTGTGCTCAGGGGTACTGTGAAGGCCGAAGCCCCCAAGGTTGAGGAAGTACCTGTACAGGCCGCTCCTGTTCAGGGCAAGGCTGTGCTGTTCTCCAGAGTGACCTGCCCCAACTGCCGTGTGGCAGAGAGCCTGCTGGGTAAGGCCGGTATTTCCTATGAAAAGCTGATCGCTGACGAGAACCGGGAACTGTGCCTGCAGTACGGTGTCAAGGGTGCACCTACCTTAGTGATCACCGACGGTGAGAGCTACACCAGCTACTACAGTGTCCCCGAGATCAAAAAATACCTGGCATCCCTGTAATAGATTTTGAATATCTGTGTCATCCTGAGCGGAGCGCAGCGGAGTCGAAGGATCTTCGCACCAATTAAGAGCAAGATCCCTCGACTCCCTACGGTCGCCCGGGATGACATACTGCTGTTTGAAGGAGGAAAGAACTATGCATGATATTATTATTGTAGGCGGCGGCCCTGCAGGCCTGACCGCTGCGATTTACGCCCTGCGTGCAGGTAAGTCTGTGCTGGTTGTTGAAAAAGGCGGCTTTGGCGGCCAGATCGCATTTTCTCCCAAGGTGGAGAACATCCCCGGCTATGTGCAGATCAGCGGCGCAGAGTATGCAGATAAGCTTACCGAGCAGGCCATGAACTTAGGCGCAGAGATGGAGCTGGAGACCGTCACCGGCATTGAGAAAACCAACTCCCGCTTCACTGTTACCACCGAGGAGGGCAGCAGCTTTGAAAGTAAAGCTGTGATTTTGGCTACCGGTGTCAAGCACCGGATGCTGGGTCTGCCCGGCGAAGAGGAGCTGGTCGGTCACGGCCTGAGCTTCTGCGCGGTCTGTGACGGCGCATTCTATACCGGCATGGATACCGCCATGATCGGCGGGGGCAACTCCGCCATGCAGGAGGCACTGCTCCTTTCTGAGGTCTGCCGCAAGGTCACCATTGTGCAGAACTTAGCAGACTTTACCGGCGAACGGAAGCTGGCCGAGGCACTGCTTGCCAAGGACAATGTGGAGATCCATTTCAGCACCCTGGTAAATTCTTATATCACCGAAAATGGAAATCTGACCGGCCTGGAGCTTCGTAATGACATTACCGGCGAGATCTCCACCTTAAAGGTAGACGGCGCATTTTTAGCTGTGGGTCTGATGCCGGAAAATCAGGCCTTTGCAAACCTGACCCAGCTTAACGATTGGGGCTACTTTGACAGCAACGAGGATTGCCGAACAAAGACAGAAGGTCTGTTTGTGGCCGGCGATTGCCGCTCTAAGCGCATCCGCCAGGTAGTCACCGCTGCCTCGGACGGCGCCATTGCCGCCACCGCCGCCTGTGCTTATATTGATAATCTGTAAGAAAAATATTGTAGGGAACGGCCAGGTGCCGTTCCCTACATGTGTTTTTTGGGGAAGATTTCCCGGAATGACACATAGGTCATTCCCTACTTATCAGATTCCAAAAAGCTCCAGCAGGACCTTTCCTGTTAAGAGCACAAGCACCACCAAAATGACCGGGCGCACAATCTTCGAGCCGTTTTTCAGGGCAAGGCCTGCGCCTAAATACTGACCGGCAGTGGAAAATACCGCCGCCAGCAGGCCAATGGGGAGAAGCACCTTTCCGGCAGACAAGGAGGTAGCCAGCGCACCTACATTGGAGGCCAAATTCACTAACTTCACATTGCTGGAGGCGGTGCGCACATCCAGCTTTGCGAGATAACAAAAGGCCGGCAGGTAGCAGGGCAGGGAAATGATGCCGCCACCGCCGCCGATGGCATCCATAAACGAGGCACAGAACACACCTGCACAGACCAGGGCCACCGACCAAATGGGAAACCCAAAAAGTCCATATATTTTCCTTGATTTATTTAAATTTTTGTTTTATTTCATCAAGAAGTCGTATGATCTCAGCAAAGCCAGTGATTAGAAGGCCGCCGATTTTTTGACCGGTTAAAACTTTTTTCAAAAACATAGCGTTTTTTACTTGCCAACGGCAATCTCCTGTTTCATACTCCCTCTGCTTTAATCGAAAAGGCGAAAATTATTACAAGGAGTGATGTCAATGAGCAATAAAAGAAAAGAGAACGACATTGTAACAGAAATTTTAGATGCAGCGTTTGACAAGCCCTGGGCGGTG
>CAYMPY010000171.1:0-3779 GCA_964392535.1 uncultured Oscillospiraceae bacterium | reverse complement strand
CCGAGGGTCAGGAGGTCCAGGTCAAGATCACCGATGTGGATGCTGAGAACAAGCGCATCTCCCTGTCCATCCGTGCTTTGATCGAGCCCGCAGCTGAGGAAGAAGAGGCTGCTGAGGAAACTACCGAGGAGACCACTGAGGAGTAATTCCTAAAATACATAACGGGACCTCATGCGGGTCCCGTTATTTTACTAAGGAGGATTATTATGGAGATGAAAATGACCGCAACCGGTGACTATATTCTGACCCAAGGCTATAAAGAGGGTGGCTATGAAGGACAAAAGCTCCTGCAGGACTTTATTGCAAGAGGTGAGGCCCGGTTTGGCAACCTGGAGATCTGTGTTACCGATTGGAGTGCCTGGGGCTCTCAGTTCTGCGGTGGTATCTGGATGAATATTACCCCCGATAAACTGCCGCAAATTATGGACTATGGCTGTAACTTCTGGGGTTTTGCCAATAACCATACTTTGGACTTTGGTATTCCGGGCATGCAGCAGACACTGGAAAACGCAAAGAAGTTTGACGTCAGTGTCACCGGCGCAGGAGATAACCTGTTAAAAGCATCCACCCCGGTGTACCGGGATTTTGACGGTGGCAGAGTGGCCTTTATTTCCATTACATCTTCCTTTGATCCGTCTGCACAGGCAGGCTATGAATCTCAGATGATCCCCGGCAGACCGGGCGTAAACGGTTTGAGATTCACCAGCCACATGACTGTAACCAAAGAGCATTTTGATACTTTGAAGACCATTATCGAGACTACCGAGGTCAACGGCCAGCGTGACTTCTCCCGCAAGAACGGCTTTGCGCCTCCTCTGCAGGCTAATGAGCTGGATTTCGGCGGTGTAAAGGTTAGACTGTCTGAAAACGGCAAGGAGGAGACCATCACCGCCTGCAACAAGCAGGATTTGGAGCGGACCTGCAACGCCATCCGTGATGCAAAGCAGATCGCAGATTATGTGGTGGTCATGTTCCATTCCCACCAGTGTGACGGCTCTAAGGTTACCCAGCCTGCCCCTTTTATTGTGGAGTTTTCCCATGCCTGCATTGATGCCGGTGCTGATTTTATCATCGGCGGAGGTACCCATGAGTTTAAGCCCATTGAGCTTTATAAGGGTAAGCCCATTTTCTATTCCTTGGGCAACTTCGTATTCCAGCTCCGTGGTCTGACCCATCTGCCTGCGGATCACCATTATAAGTACAACACCCACGGCATGTCCGATGTGGATGCGCTGGCTGTCCAGTTTGACGGATGGGAAAAGGGTCTGTGGGTCCAGGAGGAATGCTTCTGGGGCATTGTTCCTTATGTGGAATTTGAAGACGGTAAGCTTGTAAAGGCAGAAATGCTGCCGGTTGACCTGGGCTTTAACAAGGGCGTTCAGTATAAGGGTCTGCCCTTCGTTGCAGATCAGGACACCGCAAAGCGGATCTTTGAATCTCTGAAAGCACTGTCTGCCCCCAAGGGTGTGCAGCTGCAGCAGAGAGAAGACGGCGTTATCGAAATGGTATTATAAGGAGTAACGTGATGGTTAAGCATATTGTACTTTATACCCTCAAGGAGGGTGTTGATAAGGAAAAGGCAGTGGAGATCATCCGCAGCGTTTTAGAGCCCCTGCCCGGCAAGATTCCGGGCCTGACCCATTTGGAGATCCGGGCTGCCTATCAGGGCGGTATGGACTATGCCCTGTATTCCGAATTTGAAAGCCGGGAGGCTCTGAAAAACTACGCCACCCATCCCTTACATTTAGAAGCCAAGGAGCATTTCTGGAGCTTCCTGAACGAACGCTTCTGCGCTGATTACGAGCTGTAAATAATATCCCGGTAGCGTTTGCTACCGGGATATTATTATTTATGGCAGGAACAGCCCTTTTTGCTGTTTGGGCAGCTGCCTGCATGGGGACAGCCGATGCAGACGGTGCCTTTTTTCTTTTCACGGACGATGTAGAAAATGACCAGGCCGATAATCAGCAAAAATACACCTAATACGATGAAATCTGTCAGGCCCATAAGGCACCTCCTTACTTAACGGCTGCTTCCTGCTTCAGCTGCTTGTTTGCATTTTGAATCATGGTTACAACAATTACGGTAAATACAGCAACAGCCACAGCACCGCCGATTGCGCCGCCCATGTGCAGGCTGCCGCCAACGATCAATGTACCAATGGTATTGACCAGGTAACCCACGGTAAAGCCAACTGCCAGCTGGAGGCCGATGCCGCCCCACAGCCACTTTTTATCCTTCATCTCTGCATTCATAGCGCCGATGGCAGCGAAGCAGGGAGGTGTGTAGAGGTTAAACATCATGTAAGCCAGGGCAGCAACCTTGGTGATGGCAAAGATGCTTGCAACCTCTGTGCCTGCACCTTCCATCAGGGCCAGCTCCTCGGTGTCGATGAGATTCTCGAGACCTACGAAGCAGACGGCCAGTGTGCCAACAACATTTTCCTTGGCAATAAAGCCGGTAATGGCGGCTGCGGCCAGCTGCCAAGAAAGTACGCCTACAACAGGCACAAGCAGGTATGCAAAGGGACGGCCGATAGATGCCAGAATGGAGGCATCGGCTGTTTCGGCAACGGCAAAGCTCCAGGTGAAGGTCTGCATCAGCTGCACAGCGGTGTTGCACAGCAGAATGATGGTGGCAGCCTTTACGATGTATGCCCAGCCACGGCTGCACATGGACTTGAATGCACCCCACAGGGAGGGGACTTTGTACTCGGGCATCTCAATAATGAAGTAGGACTTCTTTGCACGGTGACCGGTGATGCCGTTAATGAGCAGTGCACCCAGGAAGATCAGCAGGATTCCGGCGAAGTATGCAACAGTGCTGACCCAGCCGGCATTATTGAAGAATGTACCTGCAAAGAGGCTAATGATGGGGATCTTTGCGCCGCAGGGCATGAAGGGAGCCAGCATGGCGGTTGCTCTGCGTTCACGGTCGTTACGAATGGTACGGCTGGCCATGATGCCGGGGACAGCGCAGCCGATGGTGATTACAAAGGGAATGACGGATTTACCGCTGAGGCCCACTTTCTTGAAGATGGGGTCAAGTACAACAGATACACGGGCCATATAGCCGCAGTCCTCTAAGAGGGCCAGCAGGAAGTACATGACCATGACCAGGGGCAGGAAGCCGATAACGGCAATTGCACCGCCGATGGCACCGTCAACCAGCAGCGCCTCTAAAATGGGGTTAGATACAAAGCCACGAACCCATTCCATAAAGGTCTCCAGCCAGCCAACCAGGGTGTCGGCAATAAAAGGACCGACCCAGGCCTGGGAGATCTGGAACACCAGGAACATCACAACAGCGAAGATGGGGATGCCTGCCCACTTGTTGGTAAGTACTGCATCGATCTTATCCTGGAAGTTCTTATCCTTCGTAAAGACCTTTCGGCTCTCAACCTGCTTAACCAGCTTATTGACGAATGCAAAGCGGGCACGGTCGGCCTGCTCTACAGCGGCCTTGTCGGTCATGTCCACATCGCCGTCGGAGTAGGGGGCAGCCTGCGCCTTGCCGATCTGCATCACTGCAGCAGCTACAACATCCTTAAGGCCTTCGCCGTCAATGGAGATGGTCTCAACAACCGGGCAGCGCAGTGCCTTGGACAGGGCGGGCACATCAATGTGGGTCTTCTTTTTGCCGGTCACGTCACTCTTATTCAGTGCAACGACTACGGGGATGCCCAGCTCCAGCAGCTGTGTGGTGAAAAACAAGCTGCGGCTCAGGTTGGTGGCATCCACGATGTTAATGATGGCATCGGGATTCTCTTCCTTTACATA
>CAYMPY010000170.1:0-3815 GCA_964392535.1 uncultured Oscillospiraceae bacterium | reverse complement strand
TACGCCGTGCCACCTTCTCCATAGGAGAAGGCCTTTTGCGGGCAATTTGCCGCCCCTGCAATGCGCCACGGTTATTCTGAGCGTGGTGCTCTGCGCAGCGAATCATAAATGACAACGGTGCTGTTTTCCTGAGGCGGAAGGAATTTAGCGCGGTATTTTGCAAGACAGGCTTTTGTTAAAAAATATAAAATTTTACTTGGAAATATTTAGAAAATTGTGGATTTTTGGTGTTGCATTTTAGGCTGTTCGGTTTTATACTTAATATGTGAATAAAATTTAAACGAGATAGGAGTTGCTTTTATGAAAAATCTTCTCAAGCGCACCTTTTGTCTGATGCTTGCACTGGTTTTGTGCTTCGGCATGATCCCTACGGTGGCTACTGCCGAAGAGACCTCTGTGGAGATCAGCTTTGCAAGTACAGACCAGCGGACGGAGTATAACACTTCCAAGCAGGTTTGGGCAAATGCTGATGTTACGCTGACAAATAATAAGTCTGCGTCCACAACAAGTGTTGGTGATTACTCTAATCCTGCTCGTTTTTATGCAAGCAGTAATCTGGTGATTGAGGCACCCGGTAATATTACACAGATTGTATTTACTGCCAGCAGCTCGTCCTATGCCTCTGCACTGAAAAACTCTGCAGGCGATGAAGCAACGGTTTCCGGCAGCACCGTTACCATTACCCCCACGACTGCTGCAACAACTTACACTATTGAAAAGCTGACCGCACAGGTTCGTGCGAAGAGTGTGGTTGTGACCTACGAGCAAGAAACCGGTGCTTGTCAGCACACCGAGACCACGACCACTACTGTGGATGCTACCTGCACCACTGACGGTTCTGTGACCGTTACCTGTAATTCCTGCGGCGAGGTTATCAGTGAGGAAACCATCGATGCAGACCATAGCTATACCTCTGTTGTCACACCCCCCACTGCCACCGAGCAGGGCTATACAACCTATACCTGTTCTGGCTGCGGTGACAGCTACAAGGATAACTACACCGAGGCTTTGGGTGAGAGCTATACCGTTTCCTTCGAAGTGCCTGAGGGCGTGACCGCTGTTGCATCCATGGAATGCGACAAGGCCGGCATCACGCTGCCCGATGCAGAGGCACCGGCGGGCTACACCTTTGTCGGTTGGACAGATGGGGCTGTGGAAGATACGGAAACCGCACCTACGATCTATACCGACAGCTACGTTGCAACTGCGGACACCACACTGTATGCCCTGTATACACATACAGTGGCAGGTGGTGGCAGCACCGAGTATGTACTGACCGATATCTCTGCAATCTCCGCAACGGATGAGGTCGTGATCACCATGACCTACACCGATGGTACCGTTTATGCACTGAATAGCGGCAACGGTACATCTGCAGCTCCTGCTGCAACTATAATTACGGTTGCAGATGATAAGATCACTTCTGATTTTGAGGATACCATTAAGTGGAATGTAGGCGGTGATTCCACCGGCTATATCTTCTACCCTAACGGTTCTGATTCCACCTGGCTGTACTGCACCAGCACCAATAACGGTGTCCGTGTGGGTACAAATACTGCAAATACCTTTGTGGTTGATGCAACCAGCGGTTACCTGAAGCACACCGGTACCGGTCGCTATGTGGGCGTTTATCGCACCAATCCCGACTGGCGTTGCTATACAAATACTACTGGCAATATCAAAGATCAGACCCTGGGCTTCTATGTAAAGAGCGAAGGTGGCACAATCTACTATACCACTTTAAGCACGGCAGCAGCCTGTACCCACGAGAATACCACCGATACCACCGTAGATGCCACCTGCACGGCAGCTGGTTCTGTTACCACTACTTGTGATGATTGTGGAATGACTGTGGGCGTGGAGACCAATCCCGCCACCGGTCACGTGAACACCACTACTACAACTACTGACGCTACCTGTACCGAGGCAGGTTCTGCCGTTGTTACCTGTGATGATTGCGGCGCAACAGTAAGCACCGAAGAAATTGCTGCACTGGGTCATAGTATTGAGGACGGCGTATGCACTGTCTGTGGCTATGAAGTGCCCGACTATTCCGGTGATTACTATATTGCCACCAAGCGTACCGATGATGGCAACTACTGGTACATGACCAATGACCTGGGCACTGCTTCCAACAAGCGGTATCAGGCTGCAGAGCAGGGTGCAACTCTGCCTGAAAGCATTGTGGGCGGCGAGACCGACAAGACCTTTACCCTGATCCTGCAGAATGACGGCACTTACATTATCAAGACCGGCGACAGCTACCTGGGCTGGAGCTCCGGCAACACCGGCATATTGGTGGAGGAAGCAGAGGCCCTGAAGCTGACTGTTGAAATGAACGAGGGCTTATATAACATCCACTTCACCGGTGATGAGGAGCGTTACCTGTCCCTGAACGGTACTGCCGACAACGACTACTTTGCGTTCTACAAGGGCACCCAAAAGCAGGATCTGTCCCTGATCCCTGTGTTAGCATGTACCCATGAGAACACCACAACTACTACTGTGGATGCTACTTGTACCACCGACGGTTCTATCACTGTTACCTGCTCCTGCGGTGAAGTGATCAGCATCGAGGTTATTCCCGCCACCGGTCATGTGGATACCACAACCACCACTGTGGAAGCTACCTGTACCGAGAACGGTTCTGTTACTGTGACCTGCTCCTGCGGCGAGGTCATCAGCACGGAGGTTATTTCCGCTACCGGTCATAACTATGTAGATGGCATCTGTGGCTGCGGTCAGAAGGCCGGCGCGCAGGTGGGCTCCGCCTATTACACCACGGTGCAGGAGGCTGCAAGCGCTGCTTCCGCAGGCGCATACATGAAGCTCCTGGGCAGCAGTACCGAGATCGTGAGCATTGAGAAAGACCTGAATCTGGACCTGAACGGTTTCGACCTGGGCGGTGTCACTGTTGCAGAGGGTGCGATCCTCTATGGCGTGGACTCCACCACCGATGATTACGATTGCAGTGATGGCTACGGCACCATTGCTGTCGTAAGTGGTGATGGCGAAGTGGCTACCCAGTATAAGGCCACCGTCAACGGCAACATTCGCCGTTACGTGACCTGTGTGGAGGACGGCGTGTACTCCTTCCACCGCATTTATGTGGGCGTTACCAGTGTCAGCCTGCGGCCCGGCGCCAGCGGCATGGGCTACAAGGCCACCATCGCCGGTGACGAGAAGGTCCTGGCTATGATGGACGGTCAGGTTTATATGACCATGTGGGTCGAGGGTAACGAGGCTAATGCCGTTACCAAAGCTACTGACATGAACGGTAACCGCATGACCGTCAGCGCACTGGTCAAGGGCATGGATGTGGAAAAGTATCATAGTACTGTTCTTTGCGCCAAGGTTTCCGTAAATGTAAACGGCGAGGAGATCACCAGCTCTACCACCGAGTACACCCTGAAGCAGGCCGTTGAGGCAGTTGCAGATGCAGTCGCCGGTGGCAAGACTTACACCGATGCACAGATGTCTGCAATTCAGAACCTGTGCAGCCGGTATAGCGAGCTGATGGCGGATTGGAGTAACATTGGCTCCATTCTGAACTGGACCGCCGGTTAAATGTAAATAATAAAATCCGCCAACCGAGTATAACGGTTGGCGGATTTTATTAAAAACAGTGGGCCTGCTTTACAGCAGGCCCACACAACGCAGGTCTATAAGCCGGGTTCTGTCTTGACAGCCATCTATCTAAATCCGGAATTACTCCCGGATTTCAGCCTCCTCCTCGGAACGGTCGGGCAGACCTTCATGTTCCTCCACGGCGTTGCTCCGGATAGAGTTTACATCGTAAAACCCATGTTTCCATG
>CAYMPY010000169.1:0-3818 GCA_964392535.1 uncultured Oscillospiraceae bacterium | reverse complement strand
TCCCACAGCTTCTTGAAGATCCACTGGGTCCACTTATAGAAATCGGGATCGGAGGTAGCAATACACTTAGACCAGTCGTAGTCAAAGCCCAGCTCCTTCAGCTGACCGGAGAAGGTCTCGATGTTCTTCTGTGTAAAGCCGTTGGGGTGGTTGCCGGTATCAACTGCGTACTGCTCTGCAGGCAGACCAAAGGAGTCATAGCCCATGGGGTGCAGCACATTAAAGCCCTGCATACGCTTCATGCGGGACATGATATCCGTTGCGGTATAGCCCTCGGGGTGGCCTGCATGGAGACCAACGCCGGAGGGGTAAGGGAACATATCCAGCACATAGTACTTGGGTTTACTGAAGTCCCACACATTGGTGTGGAAGGTATCGTTCTCCGCCCAGTATTTTTGCCATTTTTTCTCAACGGCAGAATGCTCGTAAATCATTCCTTATTCCTCCACAATCAGCGCTTTGATATCCACAGCCTCGGCATCAGCCCACAGCCGCTCCAGCGCATAAAATTCTCTTGCTTCCTGGGTAAACACGTGAACAACGATGGAGCCGTAATCCAGCAGCTCCCAGGTGTTGCCACGGTGACCCTCACGGGAGATGAGCTTCTCGCCCATCTGCTCTAAGGTATACTCTGCATGATCGCAAAGGGTCTTTACATGGGTATTGGAAGTACCGGTGCAGATCAGAAAATAATCTGCAAGAGAGGAAACCTCTGTGATCCGCAGAAGCTTAATGTCCATGCCCTTCTTGTCGTCCAGGGCCTTTGTTACAGCGTAAGCCACTTCTTTTGCACTTAACATTTATACATTCTCCTTTTCTAAAGCTTCCAGTGAGCGGGGACATATGGTGCGCCCCTGCTCCCGAAGCACTGCTATTGACATTTCGATGCCCATTTTAAGAGCACCATCCAGGTCCGTTTCTGCCAACCGCCGGAGCTCCTCCACACCCTCAAAGCTGCGGTTTGGCTCCATGTAGTCGGCAACATAAATAATTTTTTCCAGGATATTCATGTTCTTTTTACCCGTGGTATGGGAGTCGATGGCAGAGACCACCGCCTCGTTTTCCCCAAATACCCGCCGGGCCACCGCCGCACCGGTGATGGCATGGAGGGTCTTTGGATTATTGCGGGAAAAATCGTCCAGCCGAAGCCCATATTTTTCGCACAATTCCAATTGCAGCTCACCGGGCAGTGCCTTTGTCACATCATGGAGCATACCTGCTCTGTAGGCGTCCTTTTGATCAGCGCCCCAAAGCTCTGCAAGCCGCACCGCTGTTTGGGCGCAGCCCAGCACATGGTTTACCCGACCTTCCTTCAGCAGGGAAACCACCGTAAGCTGAAGCTCTTCATCTGTCATATTGCGGCAATCAGCCGTCAAAAAGAAGTTTAGTCGCTCCTGATCGGTCTTTTGCTCCATGATATACCCTCCTTATACATTCACAGGGGATAAATTACCTTTCCGGTGCGGACCGTCCGGGAGGCCGGTCCCTACAAGGTGGAATTACTCTTCTCCGTGAAGCTGCTTTTCTCTTGCCCGCTCGATGGCCTTTTCAATGGCCTGCTGGCGGAAATACTGATTACGCTGCTCCCGCACCTTTTTCGCTGCCGCACGGCGTGCCTGGGCACCCTTGCGGACGGGATTTACCTTGGTAGGCTTGCGCTTTGCGCGGCCGGTCATATTTTTCTCGTCCTGCAGCTTTTGGCTGAAGCGATAGATCACAAATTTTGTGCCGATTACCGCAACACCGTCTGCACCGGTGGCCTCACAAAGGGCATCGCAAACCTCCCGGGGGGACAGCATGGCGTTTTCCAGTACCTTACCCTTTACAAGCTCTCTTGCGGTCAGCTGATTATCCGCCTCCGCAACCACTGCTTCGGTCACACCGTCCTTACCAACCATTAAGGTTGTATCTAAATTATTTGCCTGGGCACGAAGCTCTGCCCGCTCTTTACTTGTCAGCATAGCCTGCCTCCTTTAGCTTTTCATAAAACACCTGCAGGGCTCTGCCCCGGTGAGAAATTTCGTTTTTCTCCTCGGACGGCAACTCCGCAGTGGTGCAGCCTGCCGGGGGATAATAGAAAATGGGATCGTAGCCAAAGCCGTTTTCGCCTCTCGGCTCCCGGGTAAGCTCACCGTTTACCTCTCCCCTGGCCTGAATGGTCTTGCCATCAGGGGTAACCAAGGTAATTACACAGACGAACTTGGCCTGCCGCTGCCCATCGGGCACCTGCTCCGTATTGTGGAGAAGCAGCAGCATTCTGCCCCGGTCATCCAGGCTTTCGTCAAAGCCGTAACGGGCAGAGTAGATTCCCGGCTCACCGCCTAAGGCATCCACCATAATGCCGGAATCATCTGCCAGGGCCGGTAATCCTGTAGCTTCCATAACAGCTTTGGCCTTAATCAGGGAATTTTCCTCGAAGGTGGTTCCGTTTTCCTCCACATCCAGGTCGATGCCCAGTTCCGACTGGAGCACAAGCTCCATATCAAACTTCTCTGTGATCTTACTGATCTCCTGAAGCTTGTGGGGATTTTTACTTGCAAGCACAACTCTCATTACAGCAGTGCCTCCACAAAGGACTCTGCCTCAAAGGGCATCAGGTCGTCCACCTGCTCACCCACACCGATGAACTTCACCGGGATCTGCAAGGCATCGGCCACCGCAATGACGATGCCGCCCTTGGCTGTGCCATCCAGTTTCGTCAGTGCAACAGCGGTCACACCGGCAAACTCCTTAAACTGCTTAGCCTGTATGAGGCCGTTCTGACCGGTAGTACCGTCCAGCACCAGCAGGACCTCCCGGGCTGCGTTCGGCAGCTCCCGGGCCACGATACGGCTGATCTTACCCAGCTCGTTCATCAGGTTCTGCTTGTTATGGAGTCTGCCTGCAGTGTCGATAATAATCACATCTGCACCCTTGGCCTTGGCAGATTGGATGCCATCATAGACCACGGAAGCGGGGTCAGCACCTTCATGCTGCCGCACGATGGCGGCACCGGAGCGGCCAGCCCAAATTTCCAGCTGATCTGCAGCAGCGGCACGGAAGGTATCACCGGCAACCAGCAGCACATTTTTTCCCTGGCCGGTCAACTGAGCTGCCAGCTTGCCGATAGTTGTAGTCTTGCCAACACCGTTGACACCAATGACCAAAATAACCGCAGGAGCTGTGGAGAGGTCCAACTCTGTAGCACCCACATTCAGCATTTCTACCAAAATAGCCTTGAGTGCTTCTTTTGCCTGCTCCGGCTCTTTCAGCTTCTGCTCCTTTACGGTCTTGCGCAGCTTTTCCACGGCCTTGCAGGAGGTTTCTACACCCAAGTCCGCCAGGATCAGTGCCTCCTCCAGCTCGTCATAAAAATCATCATCAATTTGGGAAAAGCCGGTAAAAATACCGCCCAGTGTATTTCCCAGGGCCTGCTTAGTTTTTGCAAGACCCTTCTTAATTTTATCTAAAAATCCCATAACTTACTCCTGTTATTCCACAATACCCAAGTATTCTTCCATTTGGTTCAGGTCCAGTCGCAGCAGCTTGCTGACGCCCTGTTCCTGCATGGTCACACCGTAAAGCACATCGGAGGCCTCCATGGTGCCACGGCGGTGGGTAATAACGATAAACTGTGTTTTCTTACTTAAATTGTGGAGATACGATGCAAACCGTTCCACATTCCGGTCATCCAGTGCTGCATCGATCTCGTCGAGCATACAGAAGGGCGTAGGCCGTACCTTTAAAATTGCGAAGTACAGTGCAATCGCAACGAATGCCTTCTCGCCGCCGCTGAGCAGTGTAATGGTTTTCAGCTGCTTTCCGGGAGGCTGTACACG
>CAYMPY010000168.1:0-3872 GCA_964392535.1 uncultured Oscillospiraceae bacterium | reverse complement strand
GCCGGTGCCGGTATTGTTGCCTGCGCAGACACAGTGAGCGCCACCGTGGGGCGTTGCCACGATGTTGCAGGTCATAACCACTTCCTTGGCCTTGGCATCGTAGCTCAGGGTATAATCGCCGGTGGTGTCGGTATTTGTGAAGATACCGGTCATATCGGTACTTGCACCGCTGAGAACCGTGCCCTCAGATCCCTTCTTCAGGGTGATCTTGGAGTCAGCAGACAGGTCAATATTCACCAGAGAGGCGCCCTCGTTCATGGTAAGGCCGGTGACGATCTTGCCGTCCACCTCTAACTTACCTGCGTTCAGCACCAGGCCGGTCACGCCGCTATCGAGGGTAATATCCTTAATACGCTTTGCGTAGCTTGCGCCGGTAAAGTACACATCCTTACCGTTGCCGGAGGCCTTGCCGCCGCTGATGGTGACACCCTCTAAGTAGCCGATGCCCTCCACGTTGATGTTGCCGCCTACGCCGCCCTTGGCGTTGCCGTTTGTAGCGCTGCCGCCGAACATACGGAAGTTGCCGTACTGAGAAACGGTGACGTTGCCGCCCTTGCCGGAGGACACGCCGCCAACGAGGTTTACATTATACAGGGTCACAGGACCGGCTGCGGAGATCAGGCCGCCTTCCTTGGCAGGATGGCCTGCATCCTTATATTCAATGTCAATATTCCAAATATTGCACTTTGCGTTGCCGGAGGAGGTGTACATACGAATCACACCGCCGCTTTCACCGGACACGCCGGAGCCGACCAGCTTACCGCGGGTGCCATGGTCGCAGATATTCAGCTGACCGCCGACCTGCAGGTAGAAGCAGCGACCGTCGGAAGAAATGGTGTGACCGTCCAGCCGCAGATTCACGGCCATATTTTCAATGAGGAAGCCCTCATTGCTGGGTGCAACCACATCATTTGTCAGATAGTAGCTCTTGCCGTCCTGCAGCTCCGTGGTGCCGTCCCAGGGCTCCCAGGTCACACCCTGGCTGCAGGGGCAGTCCTCCTTGTTGGGGTTCACGGGCTTAGACCTGCCGCCAACGACCCAAACATACATGGCAAAGCCGTCCTTATCGTGGTAAGCGGCGATCTTGTCGCCCACACGGAGGGTGGTCTTTTCACCCTGATACTCCACATAGCCGGAGGATACGTCGTAGATCTTGCAGGCATTGCCCACAATGACCTCAAAGAGCATGCCGTCCTGGGCATGACCGGCCTGGTTCTTCTGGGCGATCAGGTAGTTATCGCCTTCCATGTAGATAATGTCTACCCAGGAAACACTCTTTGTACCGCCGGTCAAGCCCTTGACCGCGCTGGGAGATACCACCTTGGTGATCTCATCGCCATTGGTGTACAGACCCCAGCACAGTGCGGAATTGGCATCGATCTTGGTGGCCATTTCCTTTTCACGGGTCTTCAGCTTCACCTGCTTGCCGTTACAGGCAAAGGTGAACCAGTAGAAGCCGTCCGCATCAGGCTTTTTGGTGGTTTCTTTCGTGGTGGAGTTGTAGTTCCGGGTCAGGTTCCAGTAAAGGGGCACATCAGAAGGCCGGGTGATCACAAAGATCACACGGATGTTCTTGCGGAGATCACCAATGCCAATAAAACGGTCGCCCAGCTGGAGCTCGGTGATCTCACCCTTCCGGGCTGCGCTGTCAGATACGTTGTAGATAACAGTATCGGCAGAGATGGTGCCGGTCATGGTAGAGCCGTAGATATGGTAGGCACTGAAGGTGTTCCCCTCCAGGCCATCAATATAATAGTAAGCACCCACACTGGAGCCGCCATAAATGCCGTAGCCGCTTTCAACATCGGTAAAGACATTGTTCTCATCCAGCTTCAGCGCAAGGACATTGTTGCTGATGGCATCCAGCTCGGTCACCAGGGCCTTGTCCTGGGTCTTGACATACATGGACTTGCCATCGCAGATCACCTCGATGCTGTACCAACCCTCAGCATTGGGGGTACGGGTGGTCTCCATGGTGGTGGAGCTATACTTCCGGGTCACATTGTAGCAGAGGCGGTAACCTTCCTCCTCGCTGGGAGCACGGGTATGGACAAAAATGTAGGCAATACGGCCACGCTGGTCCTTCAGGCCATGGATCTGGTCACCCACACGCAGCTCGGTGTATGCGCCGCTGTAGCCACCCAGGGAAGAAACATCAATGACCTTACAGTCCTGTGACATGACACCTTCCATAATATCGCCCTGATTAGAGCCGGAGGAAATACGCTCTGCGGTCACCTTGCTGCCCTGAATATCAGTAATATGATACCAGGAGCCGAAGGTGCCGTTACAGCCGGAGCTATCGGCAGAAACACGCTTGGTGATCAGGCCGTTTTCGTCAAACTCCAGACCGAAGCACCTGGGTGCCCACTGGTCCAGGGAGTTGGCAACAGTATAGTCTCTGGTACGGAAGGTCTGCACCTCACCGTTCACCGCCAGCTCAAAGTTGTAGTAGCCCAGGCTGTCAGGCTCACGAGTGGTGGTCTTGGAGGTGGAATCGTACATACGGTACAGATTCCAGTAAATCGTACCGGGCTCCGTGTAGCCCTCTACAAACACCGTACCGATGGTGCCATCCTTATCCTTAATGACGATAATCTCGTCATCAGCACCGATGTCGCTGGGAATGCCGGTCAGAATTCCGCCGCCGCCCACATCGTAGACCTCGGTCTCCTCATCGATCTCAAAGGTGATATCCACACCTAAGTATGTACCCTGGGTGTTGGCAGTAACCTTATTGCCATCCACAGACACAACATACAGCGCAGGGGCCAGGTAGCCGCCGGTACATTCATTGACGGTCTTAATGTCCACAATGACACCGCGGTCATCGAAAATGGGCATAAAGCAGTCAACAAGCTCCATACGGTTGACAACCGCATAGTCCTCAACCAGATAGTCCTCCTGCACACCGCCTGCAGCCAGACGGACATAGTAAAAGCCGTCGCCACGGGGATAGCGGCCGGAGGTACCGTCGGCATTACCTGCAACGTAATCCATACGGTCCACATTCCAGTAAAGCTGCACATGGTTGTCGTCCTCTGCAGCAGGCTGATCTGCCCCCTTCTGCTTGCAGCCAACGAGCAAAACGCCCACGCACAGAGCTACAATAGCCGCCAAAACCAGCAGCCATTTCAGGCTAAGCTTCTTTTCGGATTTTCTCATATTCTCCGAACTCCTTTCATTGAGAAACACGTTCCCTTTTTTATCATGTTTATTATATACGAAGAACTCAGTTAATGCAATTGAAAACATTTGAAAAAATCAAAATAAACCGTCTTTCAGCGTTTTGCATAATTTATCGATCCCTATTTTGGTCATATTGTCACCCGCAAAAGGCCTTCTCCTCTGGAGAAGGTGGCACGGCGCAGCTGTAACGGATGAGGTCATAGCTTGCCCCTCTGCGCCCAAGGTCCTTCATAAACCGCAATGCCCTACCGCCCTCATCCGTCAGCCCTTCGGGCTGCCACCTTCCCCAAAGGGGAAGGCAAAAAAGAGCGCACCTTTCGGTACGCTCTTTAACGGGCGATTCATGAATCGCCCCTACAATTAAAAGGGAATCTCTTCGTCGTCCTCGTCCTCTACGGAAAACTCCAGCAGCTCGCCGCAGTTGGGGCAGGTCATGGAACCCTTTTCCAGAGTCTCCTCGTCGAAGTTGATCACCTCGCCACACTTGCACTCCACCTCATAAATGATGGAATCCTCATCGCCGAAGTCGAAGCCTTCCTCGTAGTCCTCGTCCTCGTCCCAATCCTCATCCTCGTCGTACCAGTCCTCATCCTCGTCCTCTTCGTCAAGAATGAAGTCCTCGATGGCATCCAGATCCTCTTCGATCTCGTCCAGCTCATCGGAGATGGCGATGGTGGTGTCCT
>CAYMPY010000167.1:0-3988 GCA_964392535.1 uncultured Oscillospiraceae bacterium | reverse complement strand
ATCAGCAGCTCGTTCTGGGTCGCACAGGGCAGCGCGATGTCGCACTTGACGCTCCATACACCCTTGCCCTCATGATACTGGGCACCGGGACGGGCCTTGGCATACTCGGTCAGTCTTGCACGCTTTACTTCCTTCACTTCCTTCAGAAGCTCCACATCAATGCCCTCGGGATCGTAGATCCAGCCGGTGGAGTCGGAGCAGGTGATGGGCTTTGCGCCCAGCTGCCATGCCTTCTGAATGGCGTAGATCGCCACGTTGCCTGCGCCGGAGACCGCAACGGTCTTGCCCTCGATGGAGTGGAAGTTGCACTTGAGCATTTCCTGAGTCAGGTACAGAAGGCCATAACCGGTAGCCTCCTTACGGGCCAGGGAGCCGCCAAAGCTCAGGCCCTTACCGGTCAGAACGCCGCCTTCGTATGCGCCCTTGATGCGGCGGTACTGGCCGTACATATAACCGATCTCCCTTGCGCCCACGCCGATGTCACCGGCAGGCACGTCGGTATCGGTACCGATATATTTGTAAAGCTCAGTCATGAAGCTCTGACAGAAGCGCATGATCTCCCGGTCGGACTTACCCTTGGGATCAAAGTCCGCGCCACCCTTTGCGCCGCCCATGGGCAGACCGGTCAGGGAGTTTTTGAAGTTCTGCTCAAAGCCCAGGAACTTCATAACAGAAAGGTTCACAGTGGGATGGAAACGCAGGCCGCCCTTGTAGGGACCGATGGAGCCGTTATACTGGACACGGAAGCCCTTGTTGATGTGGGCATTGCCCTGATCATCCACCCACGGCACACGGAAGATCACAATACGCTCGGGGTTGACAATACGCTCCAGCAGTGCCTCCCGGCGGTAGAAGTCCTCGTTCGCCTCGATCACAGGCCGCAGAGATTCCAAAACCTCTTCAACCGCCTGCAAAAATTCCTTCTGTGCAATATTCTGGTCGTGAACGACCTGGAATACCTCGTCAATATAGCCCATAAATAAGCCTCCTATTAAAAATATGCACTTATTCTACCACCGCACTTGCAAAATTGCAAGCATTTTCTGTAAAAAACCTCCACAAATTGCAAGTTGCTCCGCCCCTTCCGTCATAGCACATTGTACAAAACACATCACGGGCGGATATCATCCGCCCGAAAACAAAAAGGACACGGTCTCGTGTCCTTTTTGTTTAATCTGTAATTTTTCGGATCTTTGCGCCGATGCCGGTGAGCTTTTCAACGATGCGCTCGTAGCCACGCTCGATGAAGTGGATATTCTCCACATAGGTAACACCCTCGGCAGCCAGGCCTGCGATCACCAGTGCCGCTCCGGCCCGCAGGTCGTTTGCACCAACCACTGCGCCATGGAGCTGCTCCTGACCGGTAACGGTGGCGGTCTTTTCCTTCACTTCGATCTTTGCGCCCATGTCGGCCAGCTCTGTAATATAACCGAAGAAGCGGGTCTCATAGACACTCTCCGTCAGCTTGCTGACACCGGAGGCCAGACACATGCATACACAGATCTGGGCCTGCATATCTGTGGGAAAGCCCGGATAGGGGCGGGTCTTGACCGTAGTGCTGCTGAGCTTTCCGGAGGAGATGACCCGAATGGAATCGTCATCCTCAATGATCTGTGCGCCCATTTCCTCCAGCTTGGAGGTAATGCACTCCATGTGCTTGGGGATCACGTTCTGCACCAGCACATTGCCGCCTGCGGCGGTAACGGCTGCCATGTATGTACCGGCCTCGATCTGATCGGGGATAATGGCATAGGTGCCGCCGGAAAGCTTCTCCACACCACGGATCTTCACCGTATCCGTGCCTGCGCCGGAGATCCGTGCACCCATGGTATTGAGGAAGTTGGCAAGGTCAACGATATGGGGCTCTTTGGCTGCGTTTTCAATAATGGTCTGACCGGGCAGCAGCGTAGCAGCCATGATGATATTCACGGTTGCGCCAACACTGACCACGTCCAGGCTCACACGGTTGCCCTTCAGGCCCTTGGGACTGGGCTCAATATACACACACTCCGGAGTCTCATCCACCTTGGCACCCAGGGCACGGAAGCCCTTAATATGCTGGTCAATGGGGCGGGCTGCAAAATTACAGCCACCGGGCAGTGCCACCTCCGCCTGACCGAACCGGCTCATGAGGGCACCCATCAAATAATAGCTGGCCCGCATCCGGCGCACCAGCGCAGAATTGGGTTTTGTTGTATGGATATCGGTACAATCCAGCTCCACAACGCCGGTTTCGGGCTGTGTTACCTTTGCACCCATTGCTCTTAAAATATCCAGCAGAATGCGGACATCAGAAATATCAGGAACATTTTCTACACGACATTTACCTTCCACCAACAGGGCAGCAGGCAGGATGGCCACAGCTGCATTTTTTGCGCCGCTGACCGTAACCGTACCGTTAAGCGGTGTACCGCCGATAATCTCATATTTATCCAAGGACGAATCACTCCTTGTTAAAATTCATATTAAACCTTATGAATTGTACCATAAAACTGTGATTATGTAAAGTATAATTTTTTGGTTTTTACCGCCGCAACCCCTTCGGGTAATGATTTTTCAGGATTTTTCCGTCACCTTTTGTCCAACCGAGTCCAAATCCGTCGGCGCAGAACACGCACCAGCCCTTACGATCCGCAGCCACGGTCTCGCCGTGCATGTAAGCCTTTACCTCCGGACTTTCCGCAGGAAAGCTCACAGAATTTATGCGTTCTCCCAGCCACAGCGCCAGTGCATGATCCGGCTCAAAGCGACCTTTTTTCACTTCACCCAAGGAAAGACCGGCCCGCAGCACCCGCAGCCCGCTGAGCTCCGGTGTCCCCTCGGGGATATAGTAAAGGTTACTGCCAAAGCTTAAAAACTGACCTGCAGGCAAGGTAATGCCAAGCTCCTTTGCAAAGCTCTCCCATTCTTTCGGGGGCTTCTCCCCTTTTTGCAGTTTTGTGTCTGTTTCCTCGCCACCGGACTTTTCCAGTACCGCCACAAAATGACCCTCGCCCAGCAGCTTATGGGGCCACAGCCGGAACGAGCCGTTTGGACCGGGGATAAACCAGGGCGCAGCTGCCTCTTTTGGTGTAAACTCCGGGTGGGTCTCCAAAAACCAAGCGATCATCTCTTCATTTTCAGCCGGTGCAAAGGTACAGGTGGAGTACACCAGCCGACCACCGGGCCGCACCAACCGGGCAGCATTATTTAAGATCTCCTGCTGCCGCCGGGCACACATGGCAACGGTCTCCTCACTCCAATCGGTGATGGCGGCCTCTTCCTTTCTGAACATGCCCTCGCCGGAGCAAGGGGCATCCACCAGCACCCGATCAAAGAACCCGGGCAGCTTTTTTGCCAAAATGGCCGTATCTCCATTTGTAACGATAGCATTACTAATGCCCATTCGTTCCATATTCTGACTGAGAATCCTCGCTCTCTTGGGGCTGTACTCATTGGAAACAAGAAGCCCCTCCCCTTTTAAACGGCCTGCGATTTGGGTAGACTTGCCGCCGGGTGCGGCGCACAGGTCGCAGATTTTTTCTCCCGGCTGGGGATCCAGCAGTGCCACCGCCGACATGGCACTGGCCTCCTGTAAATAGTATACGCCACATTCATGATAAGGGTGCAAACCGGGCCGGCTTTCCGGGTCATAGTAATAACCCAAGGGCTCCCAGGGCACAGGTGCCCCCACAAAAGGCAGCTTTACCTCTTTTCCCGGCGCAAAACGCAAGGCCACCGCCCGGGGCCGCTCCAGCGATTTCAAAAACGCCGGATACTCCGCCCCCAGCTGGCCTTTCACTCTCTCCAAAAACTTCTCCGGAAGCACAAGCCTTCCTCCTTAATATACATTTACTACATTATAACATAGCCGCACCAAAAGTGCAAATTGATAATTGACAATTGACAATTGATAATTTAAGAAGCTATTGTAGAGGCGGATCCGCCCGTAAACCGTCCCCAAGAACACACAAACGGGCGGCAAATTGCCCACAAAAGGCCTTCTCCT
>CAYMPY010000166.1:0-4020 GCA_964392535.1 uncultured Oscillospiraceae bacterium | reverse complement strand
GGCCTCTTGAACCCCATTCAAGCGCGATACCAAACTTCGCCACACCCGGATATTTGCTTGCGCTTTTCCTTTGCGCCTCAGTATATTAGCACACCTTGTAGAAAAATGCAAGCATTATTTTTAAATTTTTTAAAAAATTTTATTCACCCACGTCAGACTTCACAACCTTGCCCAGATTCCACAGTGTTGCTACCTGTGCTTCAGCAGCTTTTTTTTCTTCTTCGTTGGAATACTCTACATAAACAGTATGGGCACTGCAATCAGCGCACTCCACCTGAACATTCCAACCGCCCTCATGAACAATAAATCCATTGCCCCTGCAAACAGGGCAATCTTCCAAAATATAATTGGGATTAACTTCCATAATAAATCTCCTATCTGAATATCTCGTTGTTTTTATTAAAAATCTCTATTCTGCTGCAGGTACTGAAGTCAGGTGTGTATTGAGGGATATAAACTTCAATGGCCCGGACAAGCTGAGCAGGATTTAAAGTAGGATTCTGACAGCATACAACTGCATCGAGTTCCATGCACTTCTCCCCTGCCTCACAAACGGAAATACTTTGGAGCATAGGAATCAGGTCCTGATCCTGAATACCGCTTTTCGTCTTTTTGGCTACAATCACCTGTTCAGACTGAAATAGTCCTGTAATTGCATCAGTTGCTCCGGCAGGAACGCCCCCATCATATTGCAGCTGCACCTTACAATGTAAGTAAGCAAGGTCACGGATCTTGGCGCCGCCTTCGTAAGCTTTTACGACACGAACGCCCTCCACAAGCTTTTCATTTAAAAGCAGGGGTAATAAGGCACAATCAACAGCTTCTTCCAATTCAAAATCCAAAAGCTCACAGCAGCTTGTAACCCCTACCGACAATGGCAGCGCAATAGACACCGATGGCCGTGGATTAAAGCCCTGGGTGTGTGTCAGCTTTAACCCAGCTCGCTTAAAGGCCCGCTGAAAAAGGCGCATCAGATCCAGGTGAGAGATCCAAACAGCGCGGCCTGTTTTCTCAAATAATAACCTATGCATCACACCCAACCTCCCTCAGCAATTTATTGGCACCGCAGGCGGTGCACTGGTGGCGGCAATCCGGCGTAACCCGTTCCTCATAGGCACAGTGACGCTCCTTCAAAAGGAACTTCTTGGAAACACCCACATCAATGGTATCCCAGGGAAGCAATTCCCCTTCTTCAAAGCCCCTGACGGTATAATAATCCGGATCAACGCCGCACTGCTCAAAAGCATCCAGCCAAGCCTTATAGTTAAAGTACTCATCCCAACCGTCTAAACGAGCACCGTTATGTGCGGCAGCAGCAATCACTGCACCCAAACGACGGTCGCCGCGAGCAGTAACAGCCTCCAGGCGACTGATGTCGGAGGTATGATAATTATATTCGATAGATTTCGAGTACAAGTGATCTTTCAGCAAATGGCATCTGCGCAAGTATTCTTCCGGTGAAATTTGCTTTTCCCACTGGAAAGGCGTATGGGGCTTGGGAACAAAGTATGCAGTAGCCAAATGAATGCGAAGCCCCCGCTTCTTGTTGCTGGCATATTCCTTCCAACAGTTAATGATCTTATAGGCAAGCTCCGCAATACCTAAAACATCGTCATCAGTTTCCGTGGGCAGACCCAGCATGAAATACAGCTTAACGTTGTTCCAGCCGCCTGCAAAGGCAATGGAACATGTGGATAGAATCTCATCCTCCGTAAGATTCTTGTTAATAACATCACGCAGACGCTGTGTGCCGGCCTCAGGTGCAAAGGTCAGACCGCTTTTGCGAAGTGTTTGCAGCTTCTGCATCAGTTCTCTTGAGAAATTATCTGCACGCAGCGAGGGTACAGAAAGGTTGATACGGTGATCCTTGCAGTACGGAATCAGTTCATCGGTAAGCTCTTTAAGCTCTCTGTAGTCCGATGTGGAAAGGCTGGACAACGTGATCTCATTGTGTCCGGAATCGGCCATGATCTCTTTGGCCTGACGTGCCAATACGTCCGCACTCTTTTTGCGTACCGGTCTGCAGGAAAAGCCTGCCTGACAGAATCTGCAGCCACGGATACAGCCACGGAAAACCTCCAGATTTGCACGATCATGGACGATCTCCGTAGAGGGAACGATCATTTTTGTTGGATAATACGCATCATCCAAATTTTCAATAATTCGCTTTGTAATGACCGCAGGTGCTCCGGCCTTGATTTTTACTTCCTGCAGCGTTCCGTCGGCATTATAAATATGCTCATAGAAGGACGGAACATACACGCCCTCAATTTTGGAAACCGCATCAAGGAACTGTTCCTTAGACCATCCCTCAGCCTTGGCCCGATCATACAGGCGAACGATCTCAACGGTACTCTCCTCGCCCTCACCAATAGAAAAGAAGTCGAAAAAGTCCGCCAACGGCTCAGGATTAAAGGTGCATACACCACCGGCAAAAACCATGTTTTCAAGACCATGTCGATCCTTAGCGTAGATGGGCACATGAGCAAGCTCCAACATATTTACAATATTGGTATAACTCATTTCATAGCCCACAGTAAAGGCAATCATATCAAAATTCTTTACAGGGTTCTGGCTTTCGAGTGCCCATAGAGGAAGGTTGTTTTTCCGCATGGCATCTTCCATATCGCCCCAGGGAGAAAATACACGTTCGCACCATATGCCTTCCATTTCATTCATTACACCATAAAGAATACGCATACCCACATTGGACATGCCGATCTCATAGGTGTCCGGGAAACAGAATGCCACACGAACACGAACATCCGATAAATCCTTAATGATCTCATTGTATTCTCCGCCTGTATACCGTGCAGGTTTTTGCACAGTGGGGAGAATGCGTTGAAGCAGCTGTGTCATAGTAATATACCTCTAAATAATCAGTTGCCCCTATTGTACCCAAAGTTCCCGAAGTTTTCAAGAGCATTTTGCTTTCTTATTGTTAAATATCAAGATCAGCGCAATCAGTAACGGCACCGGGCCTAATGTAAAACGAATCACAATAAATGCAGCTACAGCCAAAAGCAAAACAGAAATACCGGAATCAAAAAGTATAATTACTTGATCCAAATATGCATTTTTAACGAACATACCCAGCAGGCTGTGCAAAACTCTTCCTCCATCCAACGGGAACAAAGGGATCAGGTTAAAGGCAGTGTGAATGAAGCCAAATACAGCCAACATTGGGAGTTTCCTCAGAAAGAAAAAAAACAACAGAAGCCCTCCAATTGGACCGGCGGCAGCGCAAATCAACTCCTGGCCTCTACTCATGGGACCTGTTTGTATTTTCGTTCCGGATAAACCGATCTGAATTTGCCCAACACGACCACCCGTCAGCATTATTGCCAATATATGAAATAATTCATGGACAGCTACCGAACCAAACCATGCAACTACAAATTTTAATGGTAATAACAAAAGAAAAATGCAATAAACACAGTATACTTCCGGTCGAATAACAATTACAGGTTTACGCATTTTCAAAAATCTCAATACAGAAATCAGAAAAAGCCTCTTTGAAAGACTCACCATCCTTCATTTGCTGAAACATCGTCCCGGCTGCACGGCGTGTTACAGCACCATCTCCGGGTAGAATAAAGTCCAAAACAGCAACCCGTACAGGCGTAACGATCCATACAACAGCAACAAGAATTACGGCAGCCAATATAAGCACGCTTTTAAGGTTCATACGCTTACTTTTTCGTTGCAGAAAACGCAAATCAACTTGTCCGTCATATTCAATTACATAAGCCATATATACCCCTCCCCTATCAGCATATACCACGCTTACCATTAAATTACATGAATAATTGCAAATTACAGATCGGCACTTGACAATCCGGAAAATCTTAACTATAATACACAGACAACGGGGTGTGGCGAAGTTTGGTATCGCGCTTGGTTCGGGTCCAAGAGGCCTCGGGTTCGAATCCCGACACTCCGACCAAAAAAGGGGCTGTAAAAAAGCAATGTCATTAAGATAAGAAAACGCTGTCATTTCGACCGAGCGTAGCGAGTGGA
>CAYMPY010000165.1:0-4052 GCA_964392535.1 uncultured Oscillospiraceae bacterium | reverse complement strand
ATGAACTACATGGAAGGCGACGAGCTGGTAGGCTTCGACACCGACCTGGCTAAGGCCGTATTTGAGGGCCTGGGCTACGAGGTCATCTTCCAGGAGATCGACTGGGAAGCCAAGTACACCGACCTGGCCTCCGGCACCATCGACTGCATCTGGAACGGCTTTACCGCCAACGCCGCCGACGATGACGGCATCATGCGTTCTGAGAAGGTAGACTTCTCCTACAACTACATGGAAAACCGTCAGGTCATCGTTACCAAGGCTGATGCCGGTATCGCTACCGCCGAAGACCTCAGCGGCAAGATGGGCAGTGTTGAAAGCGGCTCCGCAGGCGAGACCTACGGCAAGTCCTTTGAGGGTGCCAGCATCAAGGGTGCTACCAAGCAGACCGATTGCCTGATGGAAGTCAACTCCGGTGCAGCAGACTTCGCAGTTCTGGATGCACAGCTGGCTAAGAGCTATGTTGGCAAGGGCGACTACGCATCCTTAACCATCGTTGAAGATCTGTCCAGCGATGTGGAGTACTACGCCATCGGCTTCGAAAAAGGCAGCGAGCTGACCGCTCAGGTCAACGCACAGCTGGAAAAACTGGCCGCTGACGGCACCATCGCCAAGATTGCTGAGAAGTACGGCGTTACCAATACCACCATCACCGATTTCTCCGATCAGAAGTAATCTTATCTATTTGGAGCATACACTATGTCGTTTTGGGAAGTAACACTATTTCTGCTTGACGGCTTTTGGATATCGCTATTGATCTTTGCGGTGACACTGCTTTGCAGTGTCCCGCTTGGTCTGCCTATAGCCTTTTGTTCCATGAGCCGTTTTAAACCCCTGAAGGCTGTATCCAAGGTCTTTGTGTGGATCATCCGGGGTGTCCCCCTGATGCTGCAGATCTTTATTATTTATTATGTACCGGGTTTACTCTTCGACACCCCCATTTTCAGCAAGCTGGACCGGTTCTTCTTCATTAACTATGATATTAAGGATGCAGGCCGCATCATTGCGGTGCTGATCGCCTTTTCCATCAACTATGCCTGCTATTTTTCCGAGATCTACCGTGGCGGCATCGAAAGCATTTCCAAAGGTCAGTACGAGGCCGGTTATGTGCTGGGCCTTACAAAGTCTCAGATCTTCCGCAAGATCGTTTTAAAGCAGGTCATTCAGCGGATCGTGCCCCCCATGTCCAACGAGATCATTACCCTCATCAAGGACACGGCCCTTGCTAACTGCATCATCGTCTGCGAGATCATCAAACAGGCAAAGGAATTGGCCGCCACCAAGGCTTTGGTATGGCCCCTGTTCTACACCGGCGTATTCTACCTGCTGTTTGTGGGTATACTGACCATCGTTTTGGGAAAGGTCGAAAAGAAATTAAGTTATTTTAGGAGCTAATATGGCACTACTGGAAGTTAAAGATTTAAAAAAGAGCTTCGGTAAAACCGAGGTCTTAAAGGGCATCAGCTTTTCCCTCAACAAGGGACAGGTGCTGGCCATTATCGGCTCCTCCGGCAGCGGCAAAACCACCCTGCTGCGCTGCCTGAATTTCCTGGAGCAGCCCAACTCCGGAACGATCACGGTAAACGGCAAGCTCCTCATTGACGGCAGTGATAAGGAAACCCTCAGCGACAAGGTGATCCGTGAAAACCGGATGCATTTCGGCCTGGTTTTTCAGAATTTTAATCTCTTTCCCCAATATAATGTGCTGGAAAATGTGATGCTCGCCCCTTCCCTTTTGAAAAAAGGCACACCGGAACAGCTGCAGCAGCAGGCCGAGGCGCTTTTGCAGCAGGTCGGTCTTTCGGACAAGCTGAAAAGCTATCCCTACCAGCTATCCGGCGGTCAGCAGCAGCGTGTTGCCATTGCAAGGGCGTTGGCTCTGCAGCCGGAGGTGCTGTGCTTTGACGAGCCCACCAGCGCACTGGACCCGGAGCTGACCGGTGAGGTGCTGCGGGTCATCCGGGGTCTTAAAAGTGACGACACCACCATGATCGTAGTCACCCACGAAATGGATTTTGCAAAATCTGTTGCCGATGTGGTCATCTACATGGCAGACGGCGTGATCGAGGAGATCGGCACGCCGGAACAAATATTTGACGATCCCCAAAGTGCGAAAACCAAGGCCTTTATCCGGGGCGTTCAAGAAGCATTTTAGGAGGCGCATATATGACACCCAAAGAAGAAAAACTGCAGCAGCTGTTTGCGCTGCTGGCCTCGGTCACCGACCCCAATGATATTGAGCATCTTTTAGAGGACCTTTGCACCAAAAAGGAAGTTGAAAACATGGCCGAGCGGGTCTTTGCCGCAAAGCTGCTGATGGAGGGCAAGACCTATACCCAGGTCATGGCCAAAACCAATATCTCCTCCGCTACTTTAAGCCGTGTTTCCCAATGTGTCCAGTATGGCAAGGGTTACAGCAAGCTTTTAAACAAATAAAAACCCGGCGGGAGCTTGCTCCCAATGTCACTAAGATAAGAAAACGCTGTCATTTCGACCGAGCGTAGCGAGTGGAGAAATCTACCTGTTTTGATATTCGAAAACAGATAGATCCCTCGACTTCGCTCGGGATGACAGCGTTTCTTAATAACGTTAAGCTTTACTTGCTGACATGGGGGGCTTGCTCCCGCCGCTTTACACACAATTTATTCCGGTTGTCCGTTTCTTTTGTTGACATTTTGGATATTTTATGCAAAAATATAAGGTACGAAAATATGAGAAAGATTGCGAGGATATATTATGTTCCAATCCAGAACCCATACCTGCGGCCAGCTGCGGCTGGAGGATGCAGGCAAGACCGTTACCTTAGCCGGCTGGCTGGAGAATGTCCGTGAGGTCGGCTCCAACTTTGCCTTTTTAGTGCTTCGTGACTACTACGGCACCACCCAGATCGTGGTTCAGAACGAGGAAATGATGTCCATCATCAAGTCCATCAACAAGGAATCCACCATTCAGGTCACCGGCACCGTTCAGGAGCGTGAGAGCAAAAACCCCAAGCTGCCCACCGGTGATATCGAGGTGATCCCCCAGTCCATCAGGGTGCTGGGCAAGTGCCGCCACAATCAGCTGCCCTTTGAGATCAACAAGTCCAAGGATGCAGACGAGAACACCAGACTAAAGTATCGCTACTTAGACCTGCGTAATCCTGCGGTCAAGAGCAATATCATCCTGCGCTGCCAGGTGGTAGCCGCCATCCGTGCTGCCATGACCGAGCGGGGCTTCTTAGAGATCACCACCCCCATTCTGACCGCCTCCTCCCCCGAGGGTGCCCGTGACTACCTGGTTCCCGCAAGAAACCACCCCGGTAAGTTCTACGCTCTGCCCCAGGCTCCTCAGCAGTTCAAGCAGCTGCTGATGACCTCCGGCTTTGACCGTTATTTCCAGATCGCACCCTGCTTCCGTGACGAGGATGCCCGTGCAGACCGTACCCCCGGCGAGTTCTATCAGCTGGACATGGAAATGGCCTTCGCTTCTCAGGACGATGTTTTGGAAACTTTGGAAGGCGTTCTGCAGCCCATCTTCTGCAAGTACGGCAAGTATGACCGTGTTTCTCAGGCACCCTTTCGCCGCATTCCCTTTAATGAGGCCATGGAACGCTACGGCTCCGACAAGCCCGACCTGCGTATTGACCTGGAGGTTCAGGACATCACTGCAGAGGTTGCAGGCTGCGCCTTTGGCCCCTTCCAGAATGCCACCGTCAAGGCTGTGGCTGTGGATAACTTTAATGAGGGCAGAAAGTGGATCGACAAGCTCCTGGTTGACGTGGAAGTTCAGACCGGCAACAAGGTCTGCTGGTTCAAGGTTGACGAGACCGGCGCACTGACCGGTGGTGTAAGTAAGTTCCTGACCGATTACACCGAGGCCCTGACCGCCAAGCTGAACCTGAAGCCCGGCAGCTTTGTGTGCATGGCAGCTGGCAAGAAATCTGCCGCACAGAAGACCGCAGGCGTGGTCCGTACCATGCTGGGTAAGCGGATCCCCGGCCACTTTGACGAGAATCAGTACGCCATGTGCTGGATCGTAGACTTCCCCATGTACGAAATGGGCGAGGAGTCCGG
>CAYMPY010000164.1:0-4084 GCA_964392535.1 uncultured Oscillospiraceae bacterium | reverse complement strand
GTCTGCCAATCAGGGTATTGCGGTTGGTATGGCCAGCAATATTTGCTCCTTTAACTTAAAAGAGGTCTGCGAAACAGCCATTGCGCTGATGAATAACCCGGACCATGATATTTTGGAGACCTTGCCCGGCCCGGATTTCTCCACCGGCGGCGAGCTTCTGTTTGATGAGGCGACCACCAGAGAGATCTACGCTACAGGCCGTGGCAGCTTTAAGCTTCGGGCGAAGTGGCGTTATGTGGAAAAGGGCAATCTGATCGAGATTTATGAGATCCCTTATTCTACGGCCAGCGAAGTCATTATGGATAAGGTGGCGGAGCTTATTAAGGCCGGTAAGATCAAAGAGATCAACGACATGCGTGACGAGACCGACCTGGGCGGTCTGAAACTGACCATCGACCTGAAGCGTGGTGTAGACCCGGAGAAGCTGATGCAAAAGCTGATGCGTATGACCCCCCTGCAGGACAGCTTCGGTTGTAACTTCAATATTCTGATTGCCGGAATGCCCCGGGTTATGGGTGTAGGTGAGATTTTGGAGGAGTGGACCGCCTGGCGTACCGAGTGTGTCAAGCGCAGACTCTATCACCAAAAACAGAAAAAGCAGGAGCGGCTGCATCTGTTAAAGGGTTTGGAGCGTATCCTGCTGGATATTGATAAGGCTATTGCCATTATCCGTGAAACGGAGATGGAAAGCGAGGTCGTGCCCAACCTGATGATCGGCTTCGGTATCGACGAAGTGCAGGCCAACTTTGTGGCGGAGATCAAGCTGCGCAATATCAATAAAGAGTATATCTTAAAGCAGATCAAAGCGGTTGACGAGCTGGAAAAGGAGATTGCCGATCTCCAGGCAACCCTGGACAGCAGCAGAAAGCTGAAGAACCTGATCATCACGGAGCTTAAAAATGTGATGAACAAGTACGGTCAGCCCAGAAAGACCGAGATCATCTACCAGGTCGATGCAGTTGAGGAAGAGGATGAGGGCGAGGATATTCCCGATTATCCTGTGACCATGTTTGTCTCCAAGGAGGGCTACCTGAAAAAGATCACTGCGCAGAGCCTCCGTATGTCCGGCGAGCAGAAATTTAAAGAAGGCGACAGCCTGAAGCTGACCGTGGAAACCAGCAATAAAGCGGAGCTGCTGGTATTTACCGATAAGGTCCAGTGCTATAAGACCCGCCTTTCTGACTTTGAGGACGGCAAGGCCTCCCAGTGGGGTGATTACCTGCCCCAGAAGCTGGGCATGGAGCCTGATGAAAAGGTGCTGTATACCATTCTGCCCGGGGATTACAAGGGCTTTATGGTATTCCTGTTTGAAAACGGCAAGGTGGCCCGTGTGCCCCTGAGTGCCTACGAAACAAAGACCAACCGCCGCAGACTCACCGGCGCATATTCTGATAAGAGCCCCTTGGTAGGCGCATTTGCACTTACCGAGGATTGCCAGCTGGCGGTCTATACAACCGATGGCCGTGCACTGATCTTTTCTACGGCGCTGCTTGCGCCCAAGACGACTCGGAATACCATCGGCGTAAATGTGGTATCCTTAAAGAAAAAGGCCGCTGTGAGCCATGCTCTGCGCCTGGAGGAAAGCGGCATAACCAACCAGTCCCGCTACCGCTGCAGATCCATTCCCGGAGCAGGTGCGCTCATAAAGGAAGAGGATTCGGCAGACAAGCAGATCAGCTTTGATGTTTGAGGTATTATGCTATGAAAAAGTCTGAACTGGCGGTGTCTACAGCAAAAACAATTGCGGGTACGGCCATATTTGCACTGGCGCTGAATCTGTTTTTGCTGCCCAATGACCTGAATACCGGCGGTATTTCCGGCCTTGCCATGATTGCAGAGGAGCTGCTGAACTGGACCGGCAATCCCGTTGTATCCAAGTATTTCACCGTGGGTGTGCTGACGGTTCTGATGAACCTGCCGCTATTTGCTATAGGTGGCTTGAAGATCGGAAAAAAGTTCTTCTTTGGCTCGTTGCTGGGTATGTTCAGCTTGTCAGTGTTTATTGACCTGTTTTCTGTGATCCCGGTTCCTGAAACCGAAAGCCTTGTGGGTGCGCTGTATGGCGGAGTGCTGTGCGGCCTGGGTGGAGGTTTGGTGTTCTCCTCCGGCTTTTCTACCGGCGGCTCCGATATTGTGGTGCGGCTGATGAAAAAGAAGTGGCCTTTTGTGCCCATCGGTATTTTTACCACCGCCTTTGACCTGACCGTTGCGGTGCTTACCGGCATCGTGTTCAAAAATATGAGCCATACGCTTTATTGCGGCGTGGCTGTGTTCGTCACAGGCCGTGTGGTGGATGCTGTGGTGTATAAATTTGACTACTCCAAGGTGGCCCTGATCGTGACCAAGCATCACGAGGAGGTTGCTTATCGGTTAGGAAAGGAGCTGCACCGTGGTTCTACGTTCCTGTACGGCCAGGGCAGCTACAGCCACAGCGATACCACTGTGGTGCTGACCGCTGTGAAAAAGCAGCAGCTTGCGGAAATGAAGGATATTGTGGCCCAAATCGACCCCGATGCATTCATCATCGTTCAGGAGGCCCACCAGGTTTTGGGCGACGGCTTTGCCCGATATTCCAAGGATGCACTGTAATAAATTGGACCTGTCTGTGTGTGACAGGTCCTTTTTTATAAGTATTCATTCATTCGTTCCCGTATTCTTCCGGCAGGAACTTCTGTCAGAGCGCAGCCGTTTTTAATGGCATACATGGCCGCAAAGCCGGCAGCTTCACCGGTGGCACCCATGTTGCCCATCATGCGATAAGAGGCGTGGGGGAGGAAGTCACCGGACAGACACCGTCCTGCCAGCAGTAGATTATCGATGTCTTTTGCAATCAGCGCTCTGTAGGGGATCTCATAGGGCAGACTCTTAATGCCACGGGAGGCCTCTATCGTATCGTCCTTGTGGATCTTGTGCAGGTCCACAGAGGAATTGACCCGGCAGATGCCGTCTTCAAATTTACGGCCTTCCATAATGTCCTTTAATGTAATGCGATAGTGACCGAATACACGACGACCTTCCCGAATACCCAAATGCTCAGCAGTGTGGCTTAACCAAAGGGCTTCGTAGCCGGGGATAGTTTTGTGGGTCTCCATGCAATCAAAAACTTCCTTGCGACCGTTAATTGTCGCATTGGTAAGACTTTGGATATCATCGGGCATCACATCGTACTGATAGTCGATGCTGATATCCCATTGCCTCATGGCAGGCATCCGGACGATACCGGCCTCTTCCGCGCTGATATAGATTCCGTGATCCTTGAGCATATTGCTGTAGGCCTGCTTGGCTTTAGCACCGTCTGTGCCATCGTAGTCATCAGGGAAGCCCACGGCGTTAAATTCCATACTGGCCGGACTTATGCGGCCTGTGCCGGGCTCGCCCCATTCAAATGTACAGCCTGCAAGACCGGCTAAATGACCGCTTCCGGTTGCATCGATATATACTTTTGCGGCGGCTGTGTAGTTGCCGGCCTCGGTACAAATGAGCAGCTGTTTGATCTGTTTGCCGTCGGTTTCACAGCCTGCGACCCGGCTGTAGTAGAGGAGCTGTGCGCCTGCATCCAAAACCAAGTGCTCCAAAAAGTATTTGCAGCCCTCTATATCCACGATTCGTCCGGGGATCTTCTTGCCGTTTTCGTCGATCTTTTTGCCAAAACGGGCAACACTCATCCCCCGTTCGTTCAGAAAAGCAAACAGCTCACCCAGCATGCCGCCTTTACCTTTTTCGTCCATGATACTGGGAACAGCACCGGAGGTAAGCGTTCCGCCGAGACAGCCGCCTGCTTCCACCAGCAGCACCTTACCGCCTGCCCGGGCAGCAGCAGCGGCCGCAAATGTTCCTGCTATACCGCCGCCGGAAACGATCACATCAAAGTCACCTAAGGACCGTGTAGGTACCGTAAAACAATCCATGTAAATCACCTCAGATCTTTTTTACATTATATGATAATCCGTTGAAATTGTAAATAGTTTTTTGTCCGTATATTTTGAAAAAAGGTATTGACATTTCAGAAAATTGTGCTATAATTCATTGTGTTCCGCGGGTGTAGCTCATCCGGTAGAGCGCCACCTTGCCAAGGTGGAGGTAG
>CAYMPY010000163.1:0-4225 GCA_964392535.1 uncultured Oscillospiraceae bacterium | reverse complement strand
ATGAGCATCCTGAAGTTCAACGACATCAAGGAAGGCGACATTTTCGAATGCTTCGTCATGGAAGAAATTAAACAATAATTTATTACTGCCGCACCGCATCCGCGGCGCGGCAGTAACAATCGTAGGGGCGATTCACGAATCGCCCACATTAACAGGAGTGTTATTATGGCATCAAATCGAATTGGAAGAATCAACGAGGAAATTCAGAAGGAGCTGGCAAGCCTGCTTCGGAATCTGAAAGACCCCCGTATTCAGGATACCATGATCTCCATTACCCATGTGGAGACCACCCCCGACCTGCGCTATGCAAAGGTCTATGTCAGCTTCCTCCAGGAGGAGAAAGCAAAAGAAGCGCTCAAAGGCTTAAAGTCTGCCTCCGGCTATCTGCGCCGGGAGCTGGGCCGTGCCCTGCAGCTGCGGTACACCCCGGAGCTTACCTGGGCACTGGACGACTCTATCACCTACGGTGCAAAGATGCTGAAGCTCATCAATTCCTTAGAGGTCAAGGAAGATGACGAGGGCTGAGGCAGCCGTATGGCTTTTAGTCCATGACCGGTATTTCATCGTAACCCACTGTGGCCCGGATGGGGATACCATCGGCTCTGCGGCAGCCCTGTGTATGGGTCTGCGGCAGCTGGGGAAATCCGCCTGGGTCATGGATGATCCGGACTTTCCCGAAAAATATGTATATTTGACAGAGGGTCTGACAAAAAAAGAGGCCCAACAGGCCGATACAGTGATCTCCGTGGATGTGGCTGCGCCCCATATGCTGGCAGATGCGCGCTATACAGACCGTCTGCAGCTGCGGATCGACCACCACGGCTCGGCTACCTCCTTCGGTGCGCAGGAGCTGGTGGACAGCAAGGCTGCCGCCTGCGGCGAGATCATCTACGACCTTTTGATGCTTTTAAATGTAAAATTGGATGTTCCCATTGCAAACGCCCTGTATACAGCAGTTTCCACCGATACCGGCTGCTTTCGCTACGCCAACACCACCGAGAAAAGCTACCTGGTGGCTGCAGCCTGCAAGGCTGTCAGCCCCGACCTGACGGATATCACCCGGGAGCTGTTTGACACGGTGACTTTGGGACGGCTGAAGCTCCAAAGCTGGCTTGTGGAGCATATGGTGCTGCTGAAAAACGGAATGGCAGCCATCTGTGCCATTCCCCTGAATTTAAAGGAGCAGCTGGGTCTTACGGAAGCGGATATGGACAATATTTCCGGCTTTCCCCGGTCCATTGCAGGCGTAAAAATTGCAGCCACACTGCGTGAAGAACCGGAAGGGCCTGTAAAGCTGTCGGTCCGGGCCGTGCCCGGCTACGATGCGGCGGCGATTTGTGAGAAGTTTGGCGGTGGCGGTCATAAGGGTGCTGCCGGAGCAGGTCTTTCCATGAGCCTGCAGGATGCTGTGGAGGCAGTAAAGGCGGTACTATGAACGGAATTGTGATTATAGATAAGCCCGAGGGCTGGACCAGCCAGGATGTGACCGCACGGCTCAGAAGGGTGTTCAATACCCGCCGTATCGGCCACGGCGGCACATTGGACCCCATGGCCACCGGCGTGCTGCCGGTGTTCGTGGGCAGAGGCACCCGTGGCGTGGAATTTTTTGAGCATGCGGAAAAGACCTACGAGGCCGTGCTGCAGCTGGGCCTGACCACTGATACAGAGGATATTTCCGGTGAAGTACTGGAGCAAAAGCCGGTTTCTGTTACAGCGGCGGAATTCGAAGAGATTTTGCAGCAGTTCCGTGGAGAGATCCTGCAAGTGCCGCCCATGTACTCAGCCCTGAAAATAAACGGCCAAAAGCTCTGTGACTTAGCCCGCAAGGGTAAAGAGGTGGAGCGGCAGCCCCGGCCTGTGACCATCCACAAGCTGGAATGTCTGTCCTTTGAGGGGGATAAAGCAAAGCTTTTGGTCCACTGCTCCAAGGGCACTTATATCCGTACCCTCTGCAAGGATATCGGCCAGGCTTTAGGCTGCGGCGGCTGTATGGCAGCTCTGCGGAGAGTGACCGCAGGCGCATATACCATCGACGAGGCCATACCCCTGCAGACACTTTTGGATGCGGAAGACCCCGCACCTTACCTCCGGGCGGTGGACTCCATGTTTACGGCCCATCCCCCGGTGACTTTGACCCCCAACCAGGAAAAGCGGTGCAGAAACGGCAATTCCTTTTCCGTCGCCCTGACCCCCGGCACCTACCGTGCTTACAGTCAAGAAGGCGAATTTCTCATGTTAGCCAAGGTGGAGGACGGAACCATGTCCACCATTAAGAGCTTTTTTGAAGTATAACTGTAGGGGCGATTCATGAATCGCCCGTTAAAACACATTGCCGGAGGCAATATATCGCAATTTTGTGAAACAAAATTATATCGAATTTACGAAGTAAATATATCACATTGCGGAGCAATATATCGCCAAATTTGCGATATAAATTCCTTGCGGAATTTGCGATATTTCCCTTCGGGAAGCGATTTGTGCCAGAGCACACGATATGTCGCTCTGCGGGCGACGAGTATATAGGAAGGAGGGAGCAAAATGAAAACCATCTACGCCTTAGGCGTATTTGACGGTGTGCATTTGGGGCATCAGGCATTACTGAAGGCCTGTGTGCATTTGGCAGAAGCAGAAAAATGCTGTTCCGGTGCGGTGACCTTTGGCTCCCATCCGGACGGCTTGATCTCCGGAAACACCCCCAAGCTGCTGTGCACCACCCAGGACCGTAAGCAGTTTATTGAACACTATAAAATCGATCACATTCTGCTGCTGCCCTTTGATCAGCAGCTGCGGCAGCAAAAGTGGCAGGATTTTCTTACCATGCTGATAGAAAAGGGCGCAGCAGGCTTTGTCTGCGGTGACGATTTCCGCTTTGGCTATCAGGGCCAGGGAAACGCCCGGCTTCTGGCGGCGTTTTGCCGCGAAAGAGGGCTACCCTGCACCGTTGTGCCGGAGCAGACCTTAAATGGTGTCCGCATTTCCTCTACCCATATTCGTAAATGTATTGAAAATGGACAGATGGAGGAGGCGGTTCGCTTTTTGGGTCATCCCTACTGCATCAGCGGCACGGTGGTGCACGGCAAGCAGCTGGGCCGCACCATCGGCATCCCCACCGCCAATTTACTGTTGCCGGAGGAGGTCGTTACACCGAAATTCGGTGTTTATGCCTGCAAGGCAGAAATAAACGGTAAATGCTATATGGCAGTGACCAATGTGGGTACACGGCCTACGGTAAATGGTGATCATGCCACAGTTGAGCCTTGGATCTTGGATTTTGAGGGTGATTTATACGGTCAAGCTCTGAAGCTGGAGTTCTATAAATTCCTCCGTCCGGAGCAAAAATTCGGCTCTTTGGAGGAATTAAAGGCCGAAATTAAAAAAAACGCAGCCGAAACCCGAAAATTTTTTGAAAATATGTGAAAATAATGCTTTACTTTTGGTTAAGATTATGATACCATAGTCAAGCTGGCCAAGTGCCGGAATATTTTAATGCCCATTGCTCAGTTTTGGGAAGACACCGACCCTTTACTTGGCATGTGGTAAATTTTTGAAAAGGTGGTAATACCCATGATTCAGAAGGACAAGAAGACCCAGGTTATTCTGGAAAACGCAACCCACGAAGGCGATACCGGTTCTCCCGAGGTTCAGATCGCTATTCTGACCGCTCGTATCAATGAGCTGACCGATCACCTGCGTGTGCACAAGCATGACAACCACTCCCGTCGTGGTCTGCTGATGATGGTTGGTAAGCGCCGTAACATGCTGGACTATCTGGCAAAGAAGGACATCAACCGTTACCGTGCTATCATCGCCAAGCTGGGCATCCGTAAGTAATTTGTTCTTAAAGGGCGACCGAGGTCGCCCTTTTTCCAAAGCAGCGGATCTTTTTTGCCGGACTCGCCCGATCAAAGCCTTGAAATACACAAAGTATGTCTGCGGCTATGATCGAACGATCCGACAAAAAATCTCTCGCTGTGATGGAAACGGAATTACTTGAAGTCTTTTATAAATTATGCATTTTGCTCTTTGCATTTTGCATTTTTATATGTCGCCGGGAGGATTATTTAGCAGTTGAAAGTAATGTTGAATCTCAACATTAGTTTCAAGTGCTAAAACCTCCCGAGAAAAGAAAAAATCATAGGAGGTTTTATTATGATTACCCGTAAACAGTACCCCAACCATCATGTTTATGAGATGGAAATCGGCGGCCGTCCCTTTACCGTAGAGA
>CAYMPY010000162.1:0-4230 GCA_964392535.1 uncultured Oscillospiraceae bacterium | reverse complement strand
CATTGATTATCGCAGATAGAGGATATGAAAGCTATAATCTAATGGCCCATATTCAGGAAAAAGGCTGGAAGTATCTGACTCTTCCTATGAAACGGTCATTACGAACCTGGATACAGAGGGGGTTCCTCCTGCCGAACTGAAGCGGCTCTATGGTATGCGCTGGGGCATTGAAACATCTTTCCGCGAACTCAAATATACTGTGGGTTTACTCCATTTTCACGCAAAAAAGGTGGAGAACATTACCCAAGAGATATTTGCCAGACTGATTATGTACAATTTTTCTGAGTTGGTTACCTCACTCGTAATCATTCAGAAAGCGGATACAAAGCTTACCTATAAGGCAAACTTTACGATCGCTGTACATATATGCCGACAATTTTTCCTTGGCAATGTAGCTCCACCAGATGTTGAAGCTAACATACGCAGGAATGTTTCCTCCATTCGCACCGGCAGAAGCAGTCCTCGTAATACGACGGTTAAGCACGCGGTTAGCTTCATTTATAGAGTAGCATAAATTTCGTGCTTTGAACAGGCTTTTTTAAGCGGATTTCTCCATCCGCTTATTTGTCATGCCCAAATTGCAAAAAAGAGTATCCAAAACAGTTTCCTGTCTTGGATACTCTCGTTTCTCTTAAGCTTACCCACCGGGCAACGCCATTAACTTAATGACATTGACTTGTGACGGCCACAATTTGTTATTTACCTGTAACGCCGGGCTGGGTCATGCTGTAGACATCCAGGACCTTCTCGGTCTCCTCGGGGGTGAGGATGTTCTTTTCAGCCAAAAGTGTACGGATAGGGATCCGCTTTGCAAGGGCTTCCTTTGCAAGGGTTGCTGCCTGAGCATAGCCGATATAGGGACACAGAGCAGTAACGATGCCCACGCTGGCATTGAGCAGTTCGTTGCACCGCTCCTCATTGGCGGTGATACCCTCTACACAGTTGACGGTGAAGGTCACAACAGCACGGTCCAACATCTTGATGGACTGGAACAGGGCCTCAAATACAACCGGTTCAAAGGCATTAAGCTCAAACTGTCCTGCCTCCACTGCCATGGACACGGTCACATCGTTACCCATAATACGGAAAGCCACCTGATTGACCACCTCGGGAATAACGGGATTGACCTTACCGGGCATAATGGAAGAGCCGTTCTGACGGGCGGGCAGGTTGATCTCGCCGAAGCCGGTCTTGGGGCCGGAGGACATAAGGCGCAGGTCGTTTGCAATCTTAGAAAGTGCCAAAGCACATTCCTTTACGCAGCTGGAAACGGCGGCAAAGCCGTCAATATTCTGGGTGCCGTCGATCATATCCTCTGCCTGGCAGAAGGGATAGCCGGTCAGCTCCGCAAACACCTCGGTCACATGATCGAAATATGTACGGTCTGCATTGATACCGGTACCGATGGCAGTGCCGCCCATATTGACCGGGTACATCTCAGCCTGCACATTGCGAATACGCTTCAGGCTGCGGCCCACTGCGGAGGCGTATGCACCGAACTCCTGACCCAAACGAACAGGAACGGCATCCTGCAGCTGTGTGCGGCCCATTTTGATAATATGATCAAACTCCTTAGCCTTCTTGGAAAAGGCCTCCTGCAGTCGCTCCAGGCTTTCCATCAAAGAGGAAAGGAGCATGAGGGTGGTCAGCTTGCCGGCGGTGGGAACGATGTCGTTGGTGGACTGACCGCAGTTGACGTGGTCGTTGGGGTGTACCAGGCTGTAATCACCCAGTGTGCCGCCTAACTTTGCGATGGCAATATTGGCAACGACCTCATTTACATTCATGTTCATAGATGTACCGGCACCGCCCTGGATGGGATCAACGATAAACTGATCGTGGTAGTTACCGGCCACGATCTCATCACAGGCAACTTCAATGGCATTGGCCACTACAGGCTCCAGTGCACCGGCCTTCCGGTTTGCAATAGCGCAGGCCTTTTTCAATACGGCCAGGGCGCAAATCATTTCCCGGCGCATCTTCAGGCCGGTGATGGTGAAGTTTTCCATAGCACGCAGAGACTGCACGCCGTAATAAGCCTCAGCAGGCACATCCTTTTTACCGATGGAGTCGCTCTCCAAACGCATATGTTCCATAATGGCACCTCTATGTCTATATTTTGTACCATCACTATAACACCCCGCCGCAGTATATGCAAATACATATATTCTTATGATAATTATATTTCTTAGATTATATTTGACAGTATCTCTATGGTGTGATATCATATTTACAGAGGTGATTTTATGGAAGATATTTTTACAAAAAAAGATCTGATCTACACCATTTACGAGCAGCTGAGCTTCAGTAAGGCAGCACAGAAGCTTTTTATTGCTCAACCCTCTTTGAGCCTGACAGTAAAGAAATTGGAGGATCAGCTGGGCGTTCCCCTCTTTGACCGCACCACCAAACCCATCAGTGTAACGGAGGCAGGCGTAGAGTATATCCGTGCGGTAGAGCAGCTGCGCAGTGTGGAGGAGTCCTTTAAAAATTATATTCGTAAAGTAAACCGCATGGAAGCAGGCAGCCTGGATATCGGCAGTAATCAGCTGCTGTCCTCCCTGATCCTGCCGCAATATGTGGATAAATTCATTAAGCAGTATCCCAATATTCGCCTGACCGTCAACGATGCAAACTCCACCACTCTGGAAAAGGAGCTCAGTATCGGCAACCTGGACCTTGTGATCGATAACCATATTCTGTCCCCGGAGCTGTTTGAACAACAGCAACTGGGCAGCGAGCAGCTGTTTTTGGCTGTGCCGCGGCAATGGGAGGCAAATCTCAAGGCCGAAGCCTATCAGCTGCAATATGGGGATATTCTTTCGGGCAGACATCGGAACGAACAGCTTGATCCGGTTCCGCTCCACATTTTCAGGGATGTACCTTTTATTCTCATGAACCGCAACAATGATACCCGCAAGCAAACCGATGCCATTTTCCAGCAGGAGCAGTTTGAACCAAGGGTTTTATTCGAAATGGACAGACTTGCAACCCTTTACACCTATATCCAGCTTGGAACAGCAGCATCCATTGTCAGTGACACGCTGATCTTCGGTCTGCCCTACCGTGATCACAGCAACATCGTTTACTATCCGCTGCCCGGAGATTATGCCAGGAGAGCTGTGTATCTGTCCTACAGAAAGAACCGGCACCGCTCCCTTGCCATGCTGCGGTTTACGGAAACCATTCAAGATATTTTCCCTTTTAGTTGCAAAAACAGTGAAGATATGCTATAATTTTAAAAATTACAATTAGGAGGATAAAACCATGTTCTGTATAAGATGCGGTGCACAAGTACCTGAGGGCTCCACCTTCTGCACCACCTGCGGCAGTGCCATACCCACTGTGACCGGTCAGGTCACCACAACTACTTCAAGCAGCTCCTATTTAGGTAAAGTCTTTAAATATGTAGGCGGCGCTTTTAAGGCTCCGGCAAAAAATGTTCAGGAGCTGTCCAAGGAAACGAGCATGATCTTCCTGGCCCTGGAGATTCCCAAGTTTATCTTCTCTATCATTGCCTGTATTATGGTCTGCCTTGCCGTTTCTCTGGATATGGGCGGCGCAGAACCCATCAAGAAAGCCGTCAATGATTGCATTTTAGGTGACAATACAGGCTTCCAGCTCCTGTTTGCCATGCTGAGCTACGGCGCAGCCTTCGGCCTTACATTCCTGATGACTTGGGTCTGCTCCAATAAGATCACAAAGCTGAGAGTGCCCGCAGTGGTGCTGCTGAACATCTGCTCTGTTTCCTCTGTGCCCATGCTGGGGGTACTGATTTCTTTTATGTTTATGGGCTTTTTGTGGCTGCCCCTGGTGATCATTCTGCTGCTGGCAGGTGTAGTTCTGTGTGCTGTGCTGTACACAGAGAACATCCGTGCCTCTGGCATCTTCGGCAGTGAGACCGTATGGAAAAACGCCCTGGTTCTGTGCACCGCCCTCATCGGCTCGGCATTTTTCCTGCTGCTTCCTTTGGCAATTACATTTTAACAAAAAACCGCTGTCCAAACGGACAGCGGTTCTTCCTTTAGAAAATCAATTACTTTGCAGCGTTAACCAGCTCAGCAGTATCCTGAGCGATCATCAGCTCTTCGTTGGTGGGAATGACCCAAACCTGAACCTTGGAGTCAGGAGTGGAGATCAAGGTCTCCTTGCCGCGAACGTTGTTCTTCTCGGAGTCGATCTTCACGCCCATGAAGCCCAGGTAGTCGCAGATAGCCTGACGGGTGGTGA
>CAYMPY010000161.1:0-4380 GCA_964392535.1 uncultured Oscillospiraceae bacterium | reverse complement strand
GATGGCAAGGCTCAGCTGGTCATCGGGAACGACCACACGGCAGGCCTTCTGACCGGGGATCTGTACCACACTGACCACATCTGCGGGGCTCAGTGCAGCACGGACATACTCACAGGGATCTTCGCTATAAACAACAATGTCGATCTTCTCGCCGCACAGCTCGTCCACAATGGCGCCGACACGGCCACCACGGGGACCAACACAGGCGCCCACAGGGTCAATGCCCTCCATGGCAGCCCGGACAGCGATCTTAGACCGGGAACCGGCCTCACGGGCGATGTTGCGGATCTCTACCTGACCCTCAGCAATTTCGGGGGTCTCCAGCTCAAACAGACGGCGCACCACATTGGGGTGGGTCCGGGATACGTTGACCATAGGGCCACGGCCTTCACGGCGCAGCTCCAGCACATACACACGGATCAGGTCGCCGGGCTCGTAGCTCTCGCCGGGGATCTGCTCGCCGGTGCGGAGCACTGCCAGGTTCTTGTCATTACCCTGACCCAGCTCGAGGAACACGTCGCCGTTGACTTCGATGCGGGAAACGGTGCCGGTCAGCAGCTCCTGAGACTTGGAGGAGTAGCTTTCAAACATGGCGCCACGCTCAGCCTCCCGGATGCCCTGAATGATCACCTGCTTGGCAACCTGGGCAGCCACACGGCCAAACTTATCAATATCCACAGGAATGCGGATGGAATCGCCAACCTGTGCACCGGGCTCCATGTTCCGGGCAGCATCGATGTGCATTTCGATGGCGGTGTCCTCCACCTCTTCCACAGCGGTCTTTACCTGATACATGGAAAGACCCTGCTCAGAAAGGTCTACAACCACATTCTCCGCAGGAACATCCCGGTGATCCTCACGGTCCTTGCGGTATGCGTTGGTCAGTGCCTGCTTCAGGCGGTCGACCATGTAATCTACAGGAATACCCTTGATCTTCTCCAGATCACGCAGGCTGGCGAAAATCTCTGCACCCACGTCGATCTTGGGTGCTTCGGCCTTTTTCTTTGTACGTGCCACTTATATTTCCTCCTTAAGGTTATTTAAAATTCTACACGAAGCCGCACCAGTGCGACCTCAGATTTTTCGAAGGTAATGGTTTCCTTACCCGCTTCCACGGTGACCTTGCCATCCTCGTAGCCACGGAGCACACCGGGGATCTCCTTCAGGCCGTTGCGGGGGCGGTACAGCTTTACCAAAATGGGGCTGCCCATAAACTGCTCGAAATCGGAAGGCCGCTTCAGGGCACGCTCCAGACCTGCGGAGCAGACCTCGAAATGATAGCTTTCCGCAATGGGGTCCGCCTCATCCAAAATGGGGTCCATGGCTCTTGCCACGGTCTCGCAATCGGTGATGTTAACACCGCCGACCTTGTCGATGTAGATCCGCAGAAACCGCTCAGAGCCTTCCCGGACGTATTCCACATCCCAAAGGCTGCAGCCTGCCTCTTCCACCACCGGCTGTGCCAGCTTTGCAACCAAATCTGTTGTTTTCATTTGATTCACCTCTTAACCTACATTAAAAGAGAGGAGCGGGCGCTCCTCTCTTTCCTCTTACCTTATGAACAACCCCATTATAGCACCCTTTTTCAGGAATTGCAATAGGGTTTTGTTAAAAATTTAAAAAACTTAACGCGCAAAAATGCAAAATGCACGTTGCACTTTTAACTTTGTATTACGGCAGAACCGGCACGCCCTGGGTGTATTTTAAGTCCCAATCGTCATCAAACAGGCCGGAGGTGGGGCTGCCCTGTGCCAGGTCCTGTGCCAGCACACTCAGAACATTTTTTGCTTCCAGGCACTCCAGATAGAAGTCCGGAAGGGCCTCCACGCCCAGCTGTGCACCTAAAATCGCACCGGTCAGCGCACCCACTGCCGCACTGCGGCCGGAGTGGTTGACGGCAATGATCATGGCGGTGTCGAAATTTCCCTCGCAGACACTGCAGGCATAAATCGCACCGGCAAGACATTCTGCTGCGGTGTAGCAGTGGAGCTGCTCCATTTTCCTTTGATGATCTGCATCAAAATCCACATTCATCACAGAGGCACCGAGCTTTTTCGCCAGCTCTGCAGCCTCCGGCCACCGCCCCGCAAACAGCTGCTCCATAGCGCCGACGGCACTGAGGAAATGGTCCTGCAGGCTGGTATCCGGCTCTTGCAGCAAGGCGGCAATGAGCAGCGCCAGCACCGCACCGCTTAAGAAGGTCTCCGGGTCACCGTGGGTCATTGCAACGGCCCGTGCGCCTAAAACAGCTACCTCCGGGGCTTGCAGATATTTAGGGTCATAGGCAAGACCCACCATAGCTGCTGCAGTTAAGGAGCCGGGGTAGTCCGCTTTGTTGATGGGCCGATCCGGTGTGCCCAACACTTCTGACCGCAGGGCATCCAGCATGCGGCTGTCCCGGCAGTGGCGGCGGCGCAGCTCGGGAATGCGGGAAACCCAACAGCTGTCCTTCACAGGCTCTCTGGGCAGATTCTGCCGCCGTGCCCATTCCTTTAAAGCCATATTCATATACTTGGGGTACTGCTTCTGTCTGCCCCGGGTCGTACCCAGCAGCAGACCGTTTGCAATATAGGCTGCGATCTGCGTATAGGAGGATACCTCTGCACGGCCATTGACCAAATCGTAGCCTAAAAGGCCGTTGGGACCGTAATTCAGCTGGATACTCTCCCAGGTCTTGGGGTCAACCGTATAGCCCATGGCATCACCCACCGCAAGGCCCAGCAAGCAGCCACGGCAGGAAGAAAGTCTATGGTCCATAATTCCACCTCTTTATGTATGAAGTCCTTTGGGATAGAAAAACCGTAATTTTTCCTCTGCAACGGTAAACAGGATCTCTTTGCCCCACCGCAGCTCTCCGTCTAAGTTGATGGGGGTTTCCTTATCGCACAGGATCTTGACCCGATCGGTGCGGAAATGGCGCACCAGCTTGGGAAGCTCCTTATATTTTCCACTTTTATACTTGCCGATAACACCGGGCACCTGCAGCCGGGACACCTTTTCCACCACCAGTACATCCAAAAGGCCGTCTGTGGGGTCTGCATCCGGCACCGGATTAAAGCCACCGCCGTAATAGCGGCCGTTGCAGACACAGATCATGGTCTTGTCTCCGTCGATCACCTCGCCGTCTACTTCAATGACATAATGCTCCGAAATACCACGGATCACATTGACCACGGTGGAGGCCACATAGGCACGGAAGCCGCTGAGCAAGGGGATCCTTTTATAATTGGAAACATCTGTGCCGATCCGGGCATCCAGGCCCACGGAGCAGATATTTAAGGAAAAGTCGTCATTGCAGCGGATCATGTCGAAGGTTGTTTCCTCCGCATCCAGCAGCCGCTCCAAGTGATAAAATGGCTCGGTTTCGTCAAACAGCTTCACAAAATCGTTGCCGCTGCCGCCGGAAAACACGGTCACTGCCACATTGGGGTAGCCTGCCGCACCGGCGGCCACTTCGTTTAACGTGCCGTCACCGCCGCAGGCGTAGATCCGGTACTCCTCGCCGGTCTCGGCGGCCTGCCGTGCCAGCTCCCGGCAGTTGCCCGGTGCTTTGGAGACCACCACTTTAAAATCCAGCCCCCGCTCCTTGCAGAGCCTGCAGATCTGCTCTTTATAATACTTGGTGCGGTCCTTGCTGCCGGCGGCGGGATTTATGATAAACAGGTGCTTCATTTCTTCCTCCGGGAATTATCTGTAAACATATAATAGTCACACTTGATCTTGCCGTTATAGAACTTCCGCTTCTTGTCCGCACGGCGGCCAAAGTAATGCTCAAACTCCGGCTCGGAGGTAATGACAAATTTCTTCCAGTCATTGGCATACTTGAAGTGGCGGCCCATGGCCTGATACAGCCGCTGGGCGCTCTGCTGCTCCATCATCCGCTCGCCGTAGGGGGGATTACAGACCATGATGCCGCTCTGGGCAGGCAGGTCCATTTTGGTGGCATCGCCGTCTTTAAAGGTGACGCAGTCCATAACACCGGCCTTTTTGGCATTTGCAAAGGACAGGGACACACAGGCGGGGTCACTGTCTGAGCCCATGATCTGATACTTACCGCTAAACTCTTTATCTCTGGCTTCGTCCTTGATCTGCTGCCACAGCGTTTTCTCCACCCAGGGGAATTCCTCGGCAGCAAAGTGGCGGTTAAGACCGGGTGCCCGGTTTTTGGCGATCAGGGCCGCTTCAATGGGAATAGTGCCGGAGCCGCAGAAGGGGTCCCAGAAAAATTCCCGGCCACGGTAACGGGTCAGCTGGATCATACCGGCGGCCATGGTCTCGTGCAGCGGCGCATCGTTACCCACAGCACGGTAGCCACGCTTGTGGAGGCCCGGGCCGGAGGTGTCCAGACTCAGGGTCACCTTGTCATTTAAAACAGTAAAG
>CAYMPY010000160.1:0-4475 GCA_964392535.1 uncultured Oscillospiraceae bacterium | reverse complement strand
CTGGAGGATGCCGCGAAACGGTATTATCCCGCCGCCGCCATTCAATACCGCTGGGGCCAGTGACGGCGAAACCGTCTATCAGACCGGCCTGGGCAAGGACATCTTCACCACATATGACGGCATGGAGCTCATGGGCAATATGCAGATCGGGGACCTGTATGTGGCCCAGCAGGGCAGCATCAACGCCCACGACCTGGCAGCTGATGCCAAAATTCACTTGAATATGGATACCCTGGGTGCTGTTTCCCAGGATGCCAATATGGAGGCCCACTTCACCACCGACATGACCGATGTGAAGCTGATGACCCAAAACGGCTATACGGCCTACCTGCCCACTACTGCTGTTACGGACGGCGTGGTCTCCCAGGGCAACCAGTTCCGTGTTGGCTACTCCATGGTCAGCATCAACACCACCGCAACAGATCTTACCATGAGCTCCTGGGGCAACCCCAACGGCAGAGCCACCGATGGTACTTACAACTACGAGCTGATGGCCACCACCGTGGCGGTCACCGACAAGGAAAATAACACCTTCCTGATGATCACTGTAGACCTGCAGAATCCGCCTCACTCCATGCACCCCCAGCTGTTTAAGCGGATCGAGGAGATGACCGGTGTTCCTGCGGATAATATCTTTGTAACCGCCACCCACACCCACAACGCACCGCAAACCACTTCTTCCTCCAACGCCGGTAACCAGGAATACCGCATTTTTGTATTCAATCAGCTCCTCCAGGGTGCTATGGAGGCCATGGCAGACCGGGCACCGGCCACCATGAAGACCGGCTCTTTCGATACTGTGGGCATGAACTACTCCCGTCATTATTACTACTACTTAAATAACGACACCTCCACCGAAAAGATCTACTACGGTGACCAGTTTGGTCAGGCGCCCCAAAACGGTGAGACCGTCTACCGTGTCCGGGAAGGCGATGCCACCATGCATATGGTCTCCTTTGAGCGTACCGATAAGCAGCCCATTATCATCGTCAACTGGCGTGCCCACCCCCACCGCAGCGGCGGCCGGGAAAAGGTCACCCTGGATGCCGATGTGATCGGCGCAACAAGAGCTTATATGCACGAAAATACCAACTACCTGTTCGCCTACTATCAGGGCGCAGCCGGTAACATGAATACCACCTCCCGGATCTCCGGCGAGACCTACAGTAACAGTACACAAGCCGGTATTACAAAATACGGCAACGAGCTGGGCCGCCAGCTGGTAAACGGCATGGCTAACCTGAAAACCGCAGAGACCGGCCTGATCGAGTGCACCAAGATCCTCTACGATGCTGAGGTGGATCATTCCCAGGACGATAAGATCGATGCAGCAAAAGCCCTGCAGGCGTACTACTACGCAAACCCGGATGAGATGAATGTCTACGAAAATCAGATCGCCAAGGCTGCGGAATTTGGCTTTACCAGTGTGTTCCACGCCACCCGGCTGATCGCCAAGTATAATCTGGGCGCGACCAAGGAGCTGGAGCTGAACATCTTCAGCATCGGCGACAGCGTTGCATTCTATACCGCGCCTGCGGAGCTGTGGGACAGCTTCAGTGAGGAGATGGAGGGCCTTTCTCCCTTCCCCATCACCTTCTGCATCGGCTACTGTAACGGCGGCGTTGCTTACATCCCCTATAAGTTAGACTACTATGTGTCCTACGAATACTTCTACTGCCTGTTTAAGCAGGATGATGTGATCAACCAGATGCAGGACTACTACTTAGAGCACCTGAACAAGCAGTTCGGTAATTAACACCCCTATTGCTTCCCCCGGGGGGAAGCTGTCGAGCGAAGCGAGACTGATGAGGAAAGCGGGCAGGAAGCCTGAAGTACCAACCCGGGCAAAGACTTCAAAGTGGCCTCCCGCATTCCTCATCCGCCCCTGCGGGGCACCTTCTCCCCGGGAGAAGGTATTTCATCGCACAAGGAGGACAACTCATGAAATTAAATTATAAACGCACGATTTTGGTGGGCTTTGCCTTTTTTCTGATCAGCGCATTCTGGCAGGCCTATGATAATGCCATTCCCCTGACCCTGACAAACAAGTTTGGCATGTCCCAAACCGGCTCCGGTGTCATTAGTGCCATTGACAATATTCTTGCGGTTGTGCTGCTGCCCATCTTCGGTGCCATCTCCGACCGCTGCACCAGTAAACGTGGCCGCCGTACCCCCTTTATTTTGGTGGGTACAGCCCTGGCCTGCATCATGCTGCTGCTTTTGAGCTTTGCCGATAACGCCCAGCTGAAAAAGTTAGAGCAGGTATCTGAGTATAACCCCACCTCCCTGGGCGTAATTTACGACTCTCAGAAGGATAAGACCCTGAATACCCCCGACGGTGAAGAATATGTGCTCTCTGAAAAGTTTACCAAAGAGGACTTTACCGCCATCACCCGGGAAATCACCGAGGACAGCAAAACCAAAACCAATCCAGATTACACCAACTATGTTGCGCCTGCACGGCAGGCCTATGCCGCAGATGTGACCGCTAATGACCCCTCTGCGCTGGTGACCTTTGTGGTGCTGCTCCTTTGCGTGCTGATCTCCATGGCTATTTTCCGTTCTCCCGCCGTGGCCCTGATGCCCGATGTGACCTTAAAGCCCCTGCGCAGCAAGGCAAACGCCATCATAAACCTGATGGGCACTGCCGGTGGTATTTTGGTGCTGCTCATGGGTAAGATGATCTTTGATACCTCCGCTGCAAGAAACGCCCTCATGAGCTATGTTGGCTACTTCGGCGCACTGATCGCCATTATGCTGCTGGCTCTGCTGATCTTCATGACGACCGTCAAAGAGCCTCTTTGGGCACAGGAAATGCGGGATAAGAGTATTGCCCTGGGTCTTGAGGAGGAAGAGCCCGAGAAGAAAAAGAGAAAACTCTTCGGCAAAAAGGAAAAGAAGGTGCAGGAGCCTGTACGAAAGCTTTCTAAGAGCGAGATCTTCTCTCTTCTGCTGATCTTAGCCTCTGTTTCCCTGTGGTACATGGGCTACAATGCGGTCATTTCCAAGTATTCCATTTACTCCAGCAACGTCCTGAATAAGGACTATAATACCACTCTGCTGATCGCCCAGGGCGCAGCCATTATCTCCTACCTGCCTGTTGGTATGATCGCCTCCAAGGTAGGCCGCCGCAAGACCATTTTGGCCGGTGTTGCCACACTTGCAATTGCTTTTGCAGCCGCCTCCTTTATGCGTGCCACCAGCCCGGATGTGGTGATGTACGTTCTCTTTGCCATGGCCGGTATCGGCTGGGCAACCATCAATGTCAACTCCTTCCCCATGGTGGTGGAGCTGGCAACCGGCGGCAACGTGGGCAAATATACCGGCTTCTACTACACCGCTTCCATGGCCGCCCAGGCCATCACTCCCTGGCTTGCCGGTACATTTATGGATAAGATCAGCTTTACCGCCCTGTTCCCCTATGCGGCAATTTTCGTGGCGCTTTCCTTTGTGACCATGTTCTTTGTCCGCCACGGTGACAGTAAACCCGAGGCGAAAAAGGGTCTGGAAGCCCTGGATACGGATGACTGATGAAGATACTTGCTATAATCGGCTGCAGCCTGGCAGCCCTTGCACTGATTTTATTTATTCTCTATATTCTCTCCACCCGCTGCTCCAAGCGCGGCAAGGAACTGCTGAAATTCCGTAGCTTTGCCTATGCCCACCGTGGACTTCATGACCACTCCAAGCCCGAAAACTCCATGGCCGCTTTCCGTAGTGCCCTGCAGCATGGCTACGGCATCGAATTGGATGTGCATTTAATGAAGGACGGTAACTTGGCGGTCATTCACGATGCAAACTTAAAGCGGACCACCGGTCAGGAGGGCTTCATTGAGGACCTGGTGACCCAGGACCTGTGGCAGTACCCCTTAGAGGGTTCTTCCCAGGTGATCCCCACCTTTAAAGAGGTGCTGGATCTCTATGACGGCAAAGCGCCGCTGATCGTGGAATTAAAGGTGGAGCGGAATAATCAGGCCCAGCTCTGTGAAGCGGTCTGTAATATGCTCGATAGCTATAAGGGCCTGTACTGTTTGGAATCCTTTGACCCCCGGGCCGTCAACTGGCTTAAGAAAAACCGCCCGGATCTGATCCGTGGTCAGCTGACAGAGAATTTCTTTAAGTCCAAATCCTCGCCGCTTCCCTGGTATTTAAAGCTGTGTCTGACAACGCAGATGTTCAATTTTCTGAACCGCCCGGATTTTGTGGCCTATAAATTCGCAGACCGCAAGCGGCTTAGCAACACCCTCATTAAGAAGCTGTGGGGCGCAGGCCGGGTCACCTGGACCATCAAAAACCAGGAGGACTTCGCAACAGCCAAAAAAGAAGGCTGGATCCCCATTTTCGAGGGCTTCATCCCCTGACGGGGAACGGATAATTGATAATGGATAATTGATAATTTATTTTTTTCAATTATATATATTGGGAAATTGCAATAGCAAGTTGCAATAGTTTTGACAAGTAACAATCCAGGTAGG
>CAYMPY010000159.1:0-4476 GCA_964392535.1 uncultured Oscillospiraceae bacterium | reverse complement strand
TGCGTAACGGCCAGGGCCCCGTCATGCTGGAAACCCTGACCTACCGCTTCTCCGGTCACTCCGTCTCCGACCAAAACGCATACCGTACCAAGGAAGAGATGGATGCCTGGAAGGAAGTTGACCCCCTGACCACCTATCCTGCCGCTCTGGTAGAGGCCGGTGTTCTGACTCAGGAAGAGGTCGATGCCATCCTGACCGAGACCCGTGACCGTATGACCATTATCTGCAAGGCCGCTGCTGACCCCGAGATCAGCCCCTACTGCGACTTTGACAAGGATCCTGCTGTTGTGGAGCGTCTGATGTACTCCAATCAGAAGGTGGAGAAGATGCTGGACCGTGAGCCCGAGTTCACTGTTCCCAAGGAGCAGGCTGAGGGCTACTTAAAGATCAAGTCCAAAGAGCGCAGCCCCATCGGTGCAGACGGCAAGCCCGTTTCCAAGATGAAGCTGTATAACCTCCGTGACGGTATCTCTGAGGTTATTTGGGATCGCTTCTACGAAGATCCCACTTTGATCGCCTACGGCGAAGACTGCCGTGACTGGGGTGGCGCATTTGCTGTATACCGTGGCATGATGGATGCTCTGCCTCACAGCAGATTGTTTAACTCTCCTTTGGCTGAGGGCGCAATCGTCGGCACTGCCGTTGGTTATGCACTGTCCGGTGGTCGTGCACTGGTAGAGCTGATGTACGCTGACTTTATCGGCTGCGCCGGTGACGAGATATTCAATCAGATGTCCAAGTGGCAGTCCATGTCCGCCGGTATTCTGAAGATGCCTTTGGTGCTGCGTGTTTCCGTTGGCTCTAAGTACGGCGCACAGCATAGCCAGGACTGGACCGCACTGTGTGCACACATCCCTGGCCTGAAGGTCTGCTTCCCCGCTACTCCCTGGGAGGCTAAGGGTCTTATGGAGACCGCACTGAAGGGCACCGATCCTGTTGTGTTCTTCGAGAGCCAAAGGATTTACGATGTGGGCGAGCAGTTCCATGAGGGCGGCGTGCCTGCTGAGCGTTACGAGATCGAAATTGGCGATACCAACAAGGTCCGCGACGGCAAGGACGTGACCATTCTGACCCTGGGTGCTGTGCTGTACCGTGCTATGGATGCAGCCAAGACCCTCAGCGAGAAGTACGGCATGGAGGCCGATGTGATCAACCTCCACTCCATGGTTCCCCTGGATTACACCAAGATCCTGGAGTCCGTCCGCAAGACCGGTAAGGTGCTGCTGGTATCCGATGCCTGCACCCGTGGCTGCTTCATGAACGATGTTGCCAAGACCATCACTGATCTGTGCTTCGATGACCTGGATGCACCTCCCGTTGTGGTTGGCGCAAAGAACTGGATCACACCTCCCTTCGAGTTCGATAAGTACTTCTTCCCCCAGGCTTCCTGGATCCTGGATGCCATCAACGACAAGCTGATCCCCCTTGCAGGCTACGAGTCTGAGACCGATAACAGCGAGGCAGAGACTCTGCGCAGAGCAAAGGCAGGCGTGTAAGATTGAAGATACAACGTACAGCCAATGCAGGTGTTCTGCTGACACTGGACGGTGTAAGGATTTTACTGGACGGCATGTGCCCGGATGCCTATGGGTATCCGGGTACTCCGGACCATTTGCGTAAAGAGATCGGGGAAAATCTCCCGGATATTTACGCCTATACCCATACCCATGAGGACCATTATGACCCCGTCTTCGCCGCCAAATTCAGGCAGGCGGGCGGGGTCATTATCGGTCCGGGGGAAGGTACATCTGTCACCGTCCGCGGCGTTACCGTCACTGCGACTCCAAACCGCCATATCGGCAAGGCTGATTGCGCCCATTGCGGCTTTGTAATTACAGGCTCTCAGTGCCTGTGGTTTATGGGCGACTCTGCACCTGTCAAATGGCGTGGAAGGGAAGATTTGCCGAGGGCCGATGTGGTCATCGGCCCCTACGCCTACGCCATTGCCTCCGGCTGGGAGATCACCAAATCCTTAAATGCAAAAGAAGTTATTATTTTACATTTACCCCCCAAGGAAAACGACCCCTACGGCCTGTGGCCTGCGGTTTTGGAGAATGTAAATAATATCTCCAATGTCCGTATTCCGGACATTGGAGATGTACTTGCTTTGTAAAACCCCTTTGTAGGGACCGCCGTCCCCGGCGGTCCGGAAAAATCAACCTTTATAATATACTCTGCTTTCCGGCTCTAAGCCTGCAGGAGAGAGGGTTTCGGCAAAGAGACCGTACAGATCTGTGCAGCGGTTTTCAAGTTCCTGATAAGGATGCTCTACAGACTGACCGATGTTGATAAACTCCCCAGTCTGTCTTGCCTTTTTGAGGATTTCCCGGCCGGTGTCGTTAAAACCCAGGACCCGGACATAAGGGGCAGGCTGGGTCATCATTTTTTCGGTGATGCCTAAATAAGCGCACATGACCATGCGGTCCAGCCGTGTGCGGGTGTAGCGTTTGGATTTAACGGCTGTGAGAATATCCTCTAAGGTTGCCTTACGGCGGCTTTCGTGCATCAGCTTCCGCCAAAGACCCTCAGATCCAAAGGGCAGTGCCTCAAATTCTTCGTCTGACATGGTCCGCAGCCTTGCGAGAATTGCACGTTCACCGAAAGAAATGTGGTGCAAGTCTTCATTTTTAAAGAGTTTTGCAGCACTTTCCGGGACGAATTGTTCAAAATCTGCACCGTCTTGCATCAGCTTTCGCACAGCGGTTGCGGAGGGCTCTGTGGGGTGGGGAAGCGCATCATGGTAGCCGCCGGTTCGCAAAATCGGCGCAATGTCCATGCTGTAGTTGCCCTTTACAATAGCCTTGCAGTACTCCACGGCCAAAATATTGTTGGGGGCAGAGAGAATGTCCCCGTCTGCGCCCAAAGCTTTTTGCCGTGCAGCAGGGAAGGATAAGCCGTTGTCCAATTCGAGCCGAAGCTTCTCCGAAAAATCGGGAGACAGAAGCGCCCGGGCAGTCTGCATCAGTTTTTTACTGTCAGCGGTCTCTGCACCGAAGCTGAGCGTATCACAGAATTTTCCAAGAATATCCACACCGCCTGTGGCAAAGCCCTCTGCAGAGGACAGGGCATATGTTACCGGTAATTCCAAAACAAGGTCCGCACCACATTCCACAGCGGCTTGCGCCCGGGGCATTTTATCTATGATTGCCGGCTGACCCCGCTGGATAATGTTTCCGCTCATCAGGCAGACGATGGCCCCATGTACCTGCTTTATCAGGTCCATTTGCTTTTTGTGGCCCAGGTGCAGGGGGTTATATTCGCAAATAATACCGTAGATCTTCAAAAAAAGTCCGCCTTTCGTGAAATTATTTCCGTTTAGGACTTGAGAAATTTTCCATAATAGTGTAAAATATTTCTGCTATGGATATGATACCATATTATGCCAAAAAAGAAAACAAAATTTTTTAGGAGGTAGATTCCAATGAACGTATTAGTTATCAACGCCGGCAGCTCTTCCCTGAAGTACCAGCTGATGAACCCTGAGACCGGCGACGTATCCGCAAAGGGCCTGTGTGAGCGTATCTACATCGACGGCCGTCTGACCCATAAGGTCGGCGACAAGAAGGTGGAGAAGGACATCGCAATGCCCACCCACTCTGAGGCAATCCAGGCTGTTCTGGCTATCCTGGTCGATCCTGTTGACGGCGTTATCAAGTCCGTAGACGAGATTGATGCTGTCGGTCACCGCGTGCTGCATGGCGGCATGGAGTTCTCCGAGTCCTGCATCGTTAACGACGAAGTTATCGCTGCTATCAAGAAGTGCATCCCCCTGGGACCCCTTCACAACCCCGCTAACCTGATGGGCATCGAGGCTTGCCAGGCTGTTATGCCCGGCACTCCCCAGGTCGCTGTGTTCGACACAGCTTTCCACATGACCATGCCTCCCAAGGCTTATCGTTACGCTATACCCACTGAATACTACGAGAACGACGATATCCGCCGTTATGGCTTCCACGGCACTTCCCATAAGTATATTGCTCGCCGTGCTGCTGCTCTGGTTGGTAAGAAGGAGTTCAAGATGGTCAACTGCCACCTGGGTAACGGCTCCTCCATGTCCGCTATTAAGGACGGCAAGTGCATGGATACCACCATGGGTCTGTCTCCTCTGGCCGGTGTTCCCATGGGCACCCGCTCCGGTGACATCGATGCCTGTGTTGTGCAGTTCATTTGCAACAAGTATGGCATGTCTGTTGACGATTGCCTGACCATGCTCAACAAGAAGTCCGGTGTGCTGGGTCTGTCCAATGGCTTTTCCTCCGACTTCCGTGACCTGGAGGCTGCTGCTAAGGAAGGCAACGAGGCCTGCAAGCTGGCTCTGGAGAAGTTCTACTACGAGGTTGCAAAGTATGTTGGCGCTTACGCTGCTGCTCTGAACGGCATCGACGTGCTGACATTTACCGCCGGTGTTGGCGAGAACGGCATCACCACCCGTCAGGCTATCTGCGACTACCTGGGCTTCATGGGCGTGAAGATCGA
>CAYMPY010000158.1:0-4489 GCA_964392535.1 uncultured Oscillospiraceae bacterium | reverse complement strand
GCGCAGCGAAGAATCCGTTCCCCATTACCTGTGAAGAATCCGTTTTTCCTGTTTTGAAAAAAGAGGCATGACAAAAGCCATGCCTCTTTTGAATTAAATGGTTCTCGTCCACTCTGCGATCAGGATGCCGGGGATCAGCCAGGCAAACTGGAGCAGGAACAGGTTATCCGGTGTCAGCATATGCATTCCGCCCTTCAGCACCAGCACAGCCACGATGCCCAGGCCAACAAGGCCTGCCAGCAGCTGTAGCACTGCGCCCATCCAGCCGGCGGTGTGGAGCGCACGGCCACCGGTGACACCAAAGGCCACAGGGCCAAGGCCCTCTTTGGTGGTTACAAGCAGCGGGAGCGCATCCTCATCGGGTGTCTTATCCCGCAATACCCGACACTGTTCGTAGCCGGGAATCAGCAGCTTTTTGGGACGGATGCCGAATTTGGCACGGAGGAAACTCTTGGTGAGCATGAAATCCATATTGGTCAGCAGCAGCTTCAGGCCCATGCAGCCGCAAACGGTACGCATGGCCTCCGCCACCGCACCGGCCCGCTCATAGCTCAGCGCAAACAGGCCGCACAGCTCGCCGTCAATGGCAACATAAACTGCCTGATCCACCCTTAGACCGTCGGGGATCTCCACGCCCATATCCTTCAAAAAGGGCAGCATACCCACCAGCACCGGCTCACCGCAGACCTCGCCGCCGATGCCGCCGTTATCATAGCTGCGCAGTGCCTCCACCTGATAGTGCCGGCCGTTACGGCTTTCCAGCACCTGCTCAAACAGCGGTGCAAGTCCGCCGCCGTCGGCACAGACCAGTGCGGCGGCATAGGCCACGATCTCGTCTGTATCCCGGCTGCCGAAAAACTTCACGCCGTTCATTTTCACCATGCCATCGGGGAACAGATCCCGATGATCCACTACCAGCAGGGCCTTGGTCTTCATACCCTTAACGCCCCGCCAGCCGCAGAGCACCGCACCCAGCTTATGCATCCGCTTTTCCAAAATTGCCATGGGGCGGGACATGCTGATATAGGACACCGCAGGCACACCGGCCAGCAGACCCACAGACAGGACCTGCACAGCGGTGCTTATACCATAGCGGATATAGGCCAGCACTGCCAGCGCAAGGCTCAGCAGCAGTGTTATCAGTGCGCAGATATTCTGGAAACGCTCCGGAGCGGAGGTGGTATAATAGGTATCCATCACATCTTCCACCTGGCCGTCACCACGCAAGAAGCCGGTTTTACCCTCATAATAATCCTTTTGGGCAGCCAATCTGTCCAGACGGACCGCCTTACGCATGGTATCCATCACGCCCATCTCTGTGCTCCGCTTTTGGGCGGTACGGCACATAGCCAGCAGTACCTGCAGGCTGAAAGCAGCGCAGCAGGGCATCCGCAGTGTGCCCAGGCAGATCACTGCATCTGCGCAGCAAGCTATAAAGGACAACACCAGCATGGTCGCCAGGGTAAATTTTCCTTTAAGCAGGTCCGTCAGGCCCTCCAACAACTGATAAGAGCCCAAAAGTGCCGCCATCAGCATCAAAAACAGCTGGCTGAACACCATCAGCTTCGGTCTGTTTTCCAGGATCAGACCTGCGCCGCTGAGGACAGAAATACCCACAGAGGTTATGACCGTTAAAATACACAGGAAAATGGCAAAATAAAGCTTTCCAAAGCCCTGGTCCTGCAAGGCATAATACCGCTTTTCCGGGCCCTCGATCAGCTTGCGCTTTAATTCCTTCAGGCGGGAACGGGGATGATAAATAATGGCAGGCTCGGGGACATATTCGCCCATAGGCTGCTCATATTCCGGCTCCCACTTCTCGGAAAACGGCTCTTCACCGGTGGGCTTTTGCAGCTCCTCCAGCCGCTCCCGGTCCTTGCGGTCCATTTCCTCCACCGTTTCCTCGCTGCCGGACACAGGCTCAAATTGCCGGGTATCATCGGTAACTGCCGCAGGCTGCTCCACCGGCTCAAATTCCACCGTATCCGAGCTTACCCGCTGCGCTGCCGCAGCTTCCTCAGACACAGGCTCAAACTCCACCGTGTCCTTCAGCGGCTCCGGTGTTGGCTCAAACCGAATGGTATCCTCCTGAATCGGCGTGTTTTCCTCCAGCCTGGCCAGCTGCTCCACAGGATCTTCCTCCACGGGGCCGGAAAACTCCTTCAGGATCTCGTCCAGATCCAGCGAGACCTCCTCCTGCTCCTCTTGCGGAACAGGCTGCAGATCCACGTCCTCTAACTCAGGGACCAGATTATCCTTTTGTTCCATAAGGCTCCTCCTTACTTGTTGATACGCTGCCGCACTGCCTCGTAAAGCAGTATGGATGCCGCAGCAGAAGCATTCAGCGAGGTGATCCGTCCTTTCATGGGAATATGCACGGTCACATCGCAGTTCTTTTCCACCAATCGGCTCATGCCTGTACCCTCAGAGCCAATGACAATAGCCGCAGGCACGGTCAGGTCCGCCTGATACATGGGGATCGACCCCTCCGCAGCTGTACCGAATACCCACAGGCCCTGCTCCTTCAGCTGGGCAATGGCGTTATTGATATTGCTGACCTTGCAGACCTTCATATACTCCACCGCACCGGCAGAGGCCTTGGCAACAACAGCCGTCAGGCCCACGCTCCGCCGCTTGGGAATGATGACACCGTGGGCACCGGCACACTCTGCGCTGCGGAGAATGGCACCCAGGTTATGAGGATCGGACAGCTCGTCGCAGATCACCACCAGCGGTGCTTCGCCACGGTCTGCAGCTTCCTGCAAAATATCCTCAATTGTAAAGTATTCTCTTGCGGCGGCATAGGCGATCACACCCTGATGGGCCCGGGTGGTGCTCATGGCATCCAGCTTCCGGCGGTCCACCGGAACCACCACCGCACCGGCCTCCTTAGCCTCTGCGGCCAGCCGCTGCAGACCACGGTCCGTATCACCGGCAGCAATAAAGACCTTATCCAGTGTCCGTCCGCTGCGCAGCGCTTCGGTCAGTGCATTGCGGCCCTCCAGCTGGTTTTCATTCTCCTCCGGGATATTCTCGGGCTCCCGGCGGTAGCGTTCATTTTTCATAGTTTTTTGCTCCTACATACAATTTAGCAATTTTATTATAGCAGATTCTTTCAAAATACTCAACCTATTATTTACAGAAAATTTATTCCTTTTCCACACATCTTTCGTTGCAGTTGGTGAAAAAATGTGATATGATAATTAAAAATTGTTTGAAGGATGCGTGTACTATGAGTGAACAACCGAAAAACACACCGCCTAAAAACGGTGACAACAAAAAGCCCAGGAACATATGGCTGCCCATTTTGATCGCACTGGGCGTTGTCCTGGCTGTGAACATGATCTATAACGCCATTTCCACAGGCAAGTATGAAGAGACCTCTTTTTCTGATTTCCAAAAGGAAATGCAAAGCGGCAACTTAGCCGAGGTGGAGCTGTACGCCGACCGGGTCATTTATATGACGAAAGCGGAAATGGAAAAGCCCAAGGCACAGCAAAAGGGCAGCTACTCCGGCCTGCCCAGCGGTGATGTGCTGGCACTGGCCCGGGAGCTGAGTGACCAGGGCGTTACGGTCAAAAAGGTGATCGTAGAGGACAATTCCATGATCATCTCCATCGTACTTTACGCCGGTATGGCTGTGATCACCTTCCTGCTGATGCGTTCGGTGCTGAAAAGAATGGGCGGCGAGGGTGCCATGGGCGGCATGGGCAGCAACAAGGCCAAGGTTTATATGGAAAAGCAGACCGGTGTCACATTCGCCGATGTGGCCGGTCAGGACGAGGCAAAGGAATCGCTGCAGGAGATCATTGATTTTCTCCACAACCCCCAGAAATATACGGAGATCGGCGCCAAGCTGCCCAAGGGTGTGCTGCTGGTGGGCTCTCCCGGTACCGGCAAGACCCTGATCGCCAAGGCCGTGGCAGGCGAAGCAAATGTGCCCTTCTTCTCCATTTCCGGCTCGGATTTTGAGGAGATGTTCGTGGGTGTTGGCGCAAGCCGTGTCCGCAGCCTGTTCCAGCAGGCCGCCAAGGTGGCACCGTGTATTATTTTTATTGACGAGATCGATGCAGTGGGTCACACCCGTGATGCCCGCTTTTCCAATAACGACCAGACCCTGAACCAGCTGCTGGGCGAAATTGACGGCTTTGACTCCAGTAAGGGTGTGGTGATCCTGGCTGCCACCAACCGCCCCGACACACTGGATAAGGCCCTGCTCCGTGCAGGCCGCTTTGACCGCCGGGTCATTGTGGATCATCCCAACCTCCAGGGCCGTTTGGATACCCTGAAGGTCCACACCCGCAAGATCCGGCTGGCTGAGGACGTGGACCTGAAGAAGATCGCCCAGGCCACCGCCGGTGCAGTCGGCGCAGATCTTGCAAACTTAGTAAACGAGGCTGCGCTCCGTGCGGTCCGTCAGGGCCGGAAGGCCGTCAATCAGGAGGACCTGATGGTCTCCTTTGAGGTGGTCATTGCCGGTACGGAAAAG
>CAYMPY010000157.1:0-4522 GCA_964392535.1 uncultured Oscillospiraceae bacterium | reverse complement strand
CAGGCTCTTGGAGCAGGCGGTCAGGGGGCAGATGCCACCGGTCAGGTTCAGGTAGCACTCACCGCACTGACGGCAATCGTACTGCAGAGGAGTCACGCCCTGGAAGCCGGGCAGTGCATAGGTGTCGCAGGCAGCGCAGACACGCTTATTTGCAAAATACTCGGAAACGGTCTGTACGCCAACGCCGCAGGAGAATACCAGAATGGTATCTGCTTCGGCGATCTCCTTTTCATAGCGGCCCAGGCGCAACTTCATGTTCTCTACATTACAGATGTAATCGGTGGTAATGATGCCGGTCAGACGACCCTGCTCTTTCCACTCGTTCTGGAGCTCCTCGGCTTCCTTTTCGGGGAAGCGGATTTCCTTACAGCCGTGGCAGTTAATGACGAAGATCTTGCCACTTACAGCTGCTTCAATAGCTTCTCTGTTTTTCAGTTCAGTAATCAGCATATCACTTCATCTCCCTTACTGCGGCCTTACCAGCGCGAATCTTGGAAATCAGAGGAATCTTGGAGGAGCAGATGTACTCGCAGCAGCGGCACTCCATACAATCCATGACCTTCTGATCCTTAACACCCTGCCAGTTGCCTTCATCAGCGAACTTTGCAAAGTACAGGGGCTTCAGCTCCATGGGACATACATCCACACAGCGGCCGCACTTGATGCAGGCCACTTCCTGGGTCACATCAGGCTCAATGGCAATGATGCCGTTGGAGCCCTTCATAATGGGCACATCCAGCGTCTTCTGGGGGAAGCCCATCATGGGGCCGCCGGCCTTAATGAGGGCATCATCCTTGGTAATACCGCCGCAGTGCTCAACCAGTGCGCTGGCAGGAGTACCGATGCGGACAATAAAGTTGCCGGGGGTTTTGATGTACTCGCCGGTGACGGAGGTTAGACGTTCGATCAGCGGCATGCCGGTCTTGATGGCATCGGCGATGGCCTTGGTGGTACTGACGTTGCCAACCACGCAGCCTACATCGGCAGGCAGACCGCCGCTGGGAACCATACGGCCGGTGACACGCTTAATGAGCATCTTTTCAGCACCCTGGGGGTACTTGGTCTTAGCAACGCAAACCTCGATGTTTTCAATGTCTGCGGTCTTTTCCTGCAGCAGGGCGATAGCATCGGGCTTGTTGTCCTCAATGACAATGACACCCTTGGGTGCATCCACGGTCTTCATCATAGCCTTCAGGCCGAAAACAACATCGTCTGCGAAGTTTAGCAGCAGCTGATGGTCAGCAGTCAGGTAAGGCTCACACTCGCAGCCGTTAAGCAGTACATACTCAATGGGCTTGCCGGGCTTCAGCTTGACATAGGTGGGGAAGCCTGCGCCGCCCATACCCACGATACCGGCATTCTTGACGGCCTCGATGATCTCATCGGAGGTCAGGCTCTCCAGGTCGCCCTTGGGCTGTACGGATTCGTGAAGCTCGTCCTTGTGGTCGTTTTCAATGACCACAGCCAGGCACATGCCGCGGTTAGCATGGGGGCGCTCCTCAATAGCGATGACCTTACCGCTGACGGAGGAATGGACAGGGGCGCTGATGAAGCCTGCGGCCTCACCGATCATCTGACCAACCTTCACATAGTCGCCAACCTGTACAACAGGGTTGGCAGGTGCACCCAGGTGCATGGACATGGGGATCACAACCGTGTCAGGAACAGGGAAGCGGACCAGGCCGGTGTGCTCGGAAAGCTCCTTCTTCTCGCTGGGATGGACACCGCCGTAGTAACCGGCAAAACGCTCCTCGCGAACAGCCTTTACATAGTCGTTAATAACCTTGAAATTGACCTTGGACCAGTTACGGACCTGCACAGGCTGTGCAGTCAGCTCACCCAGTCTGCCCTGGGCAGCCAGCCGCTGCTGGATCTTCTCCCATGCGCAGTCCTTATCGGCACAAACCTCACACTTGCCGTTCTTTGCACCGCCGCACTGACCGTTGATCAGGCTCTTGGAGCAATCCACGATGGGGCAGATGCCGCCGGTGATGTTTAAGTAACACTGAGCGCATGCATCGCAGGCCTTCTTGGTCAGGGCCATGCCGTGATGGCCGGTGTAGTTAATGGTGTTGCTGGCGGCAAATACAGGAAGCCCCTGCATATCTGCAACGGTCTGAATACCCAGACCACAGCTAATGACCACCACATTTTCTGTGCCCTCGGGGATCATCTCCACGAGCTTGCCCTCTGCCTTCGTCTTGTTGCAGAGGAAGTCTGCCTTGGCGGTACCGGTCACGGTTTTGCCCATTTCGGCAGCCAGCTTCAGAAACTCGTCCAAATCCGGCTCGTAGGTGTCTGTAAATTCTTTGTAGCACTTGTTGCAGGCGATGACGAACAGATTGTCTGCACTTGCAAGAGTAGATACTATCTCATCGGCTGCTTTAAGCTTATACTTGGTATAGTTTTCCAATTCCGCACCTTCCTTGCTTTTTCTATGCGAATCGCATAAACTCGCATTTTAGTTCATACAGAGTCTATTGTAGCACATATATTTTCTTTTTTCCAGTAGTATCCGATGTTTTTTTAGAAGAATTTGGCGGAAAAATCCGGGCGAAACTTGAAAGAATATACAAAAAGAGAAACGGATTCTTCGGCTACGCCTCAGAATGACAAGCAGACTTTCAGGTTTTTGTGTCATTCTGAGCGGAGTGAAGAATCCGTTCCTTGTAGGGACCGGCGTCCTCGACGGTCCGGGAGTTGAGGGGCAGTTGCAACGGACCGCCGGGACGGCGGTCCCTACAATACCTCAGAATCCGTCTATATTTATTTTAGTTAGGAATATGAATCAGGGCATAGGAGCAGTTTTCGGGGAGGGTGATGTGGCAGAGGCCGTTTTCGAAGCGGACCTCTGCTTCGCTGTCGCTGACAGGAATGTAGACAGTGGGCTTCTTTTCGCACTTTAATTCCACCTCACGGTCAATACCAATGGGAGTGACCTTGTTGACGAAGTTTACACGGCTTCTATGGAAGCGGATCTCGTCCAAGTGATGGTCGATGTCCGTATCATAGTCCGATGCCAGCAGGTGGACGGTGATGCCGTCCTTGCAGGTATACATGGCAGTTAAGTAGCCGGTGGACTTTGTGAGTTCCACTGGTAACGGCTTGCACAGTGCCTTGCAGTGCGCCAGGAAGGATTCCTTAATATCGCCGACACGCTGGGGGTTATACAGCACACCGCCAAATTCTGTCCAGACATCGGGGTCGGGACATGGGGGCTGGGGGTTACTGAGCCATGCGGCAGGCTTGTGCCATACGCCGTCCCGGATGGTGCTGAAGAAGTCCAGGGGTGCAACGTTGGGGCGGTTGGGAATATTCCAGGTGTGTTTGCAGCCCTCGGCAGCGGTGGGGCCGGTGACGATCACCTTACCGCCTGCGCCAATATACTTTGCCATAGCCTGTTTTTCTTCCTCTGTCATGGCGAGCGCTGAGCTGAGCACCACAGCAGGATACTGCTGGGTATTTTCGGGGAAATTGAAAATCGTATGGGCACTGATGCCGGCGTAGAACAGGGCCTGCAGAGTGTCCTGGAAGTCCTTGGTATAGCCGGTGCCACTGTAGCCGAAGCAGGTGTGATTCCGGGTTTCATAGGAGAAGTATACCGCCAGCTGACCGAACATTTTGCCGTCAAACAGCTGGGGATGCTCTTTTTCAAAGGTGTAGGCACGGCCCACCACATCGTATTCCTCAGGAAGGGTGTTCAGAATTGCATCGGAAAGTCCCAGGCGGGGCTTCAGGGTGGAGAAGTGGCAGTCCGCATCCAGGAACCGGTTGACTGCCCAAATGATATTGGCGGAGGGTTCTGTAAAGCCGTAGCCGGTGCCATAGCAGCGCACACCCTTTTCATCGGCGGCAGCCTGATGGTGGGAGGCGTTGATCACATGATGGGGGATGGAGCGGTTGACGGTGACCGGGTCATGCTTGTAGGGAGGCGTGTTGCCGCTGAGTTCTTGGTTTACATAATTACATCCACCTAAGAATTTCCGAGCATCGGAGGCAGAGCCCAATGCGCCGCCGGTGGCACTGGAAGCGCCGCAGCTACACAGCACAAAGTCCTCCGGCAGCACGGCCCGCAGATCCCGGTGGAATTCCTTGGTGGAGTCAAAGCGCAGGTCCAGCCAATGCTTCCAGGCGGGATTGTCAAAATTGCCCCAGAAATTCTGATCCTCTACGGGGGGCAGGTCGATTCCGGCACGCTCCTGCAGCTCCTTGCGACAGTGCTCACAGCCGCAGGCGTTTAAGTGCATATAGTACATGGCATCGTCAGCCATGAGGCCGTCAATACCGGTGTCCCGCACCAGCATCTTGGCGTATTCCTGATAAGCTTCTTTAAATTCGGGGTTTCTGTGGCAGAAGCCCTCGGAGGCGTACTGGGGGAAGAGCAAAGTGTCCCTGGTCTTTACATCCACCATCCGCCAATCGTTTAACTTTTTACCGTTAAACTCCCAGATCTTGGCTGCCTCACGAGAGGGGCAGAAGGGGATATGAGGGCCGCTGTGAAGCATCACATGGCGCATTTCTT
>CAYMPY010000156.1:0-4537 GCA_964392535.1 uncultured Oscillospiraceae bacterium | reverse complement strand
GAATTCATCGATGCGGCCATAGCTGAAGGTGTTGATCATGCCATAGGAATCGCTGGGATCAATCCTGCGGATATCGAAATGCAGGTCTACCGCGCCTCCGGCGCCGGCGGTCAGCACGTCAACAAGACCTCCTCTGCCGTGCGGCTGATCCACAAGCCAACAGGCATCGTGGTGGCCTGTCAGGAGGAGCGCAGCCAGCTGCAAAACCGTGAAAAGTGTATGCGGATGCTGGCCTCCAAGCTTTACGAAATTGAAGCCGAGAAGCAGGATTCGGCCATTACCGGCCTGCGCCGCTCTCAGGTAGGCTCGGGTATGCGCAACGAACGTATTCGCACCTACAATTTCCCCCAGGGCCGTGTGACCGACCACCGCATTGGCCTTACCTTATATAAAATAGAACAGATTATGGACGGCGCATTGGACGAGCTGATGGATGGCCTCGCTACCGCCGACCAGGCCGAACAGCTTAAAAATGCGCAGTAATGGAGCATATTATGGAATTTATAACCAATTCGCCCCTGGAGACCGAGGCCGTTGGTGCGGCGTTGGGTAAGGTTTTACCAGCCGGAACGGTATTGGCCTATGAGGGTGATCTGGGCGCAGGAAAGACCGCCTTTACCCGTGGCCTTGCAAAGGGCCTGGGCTCCACAGAGCAGGTCACCAGCCCCACCTATACCATCGTCAATGAATATCTTTCCGGGCGGCTGCCCCTGTTCCACTTTGATATGTACAGACTCACCTGTGCCGATGACCTGTGGGATATCGGCTGGGAGGACTATCTGGAGCGTGGCGGCATTTGTGCCGTGGAATGGAGCGAAAACGTCCGGGATGCGCTGGAAGACCCGGTGCTGGTTCGTATTGAAAAGCTGGGTGACGAGACCCGGCGCATCACTGTAGAGGGAGGGGATTTCCTTGCTGTTCTTAGCCTTTGAGACCTCCGCAAAGGCCGCCTCTGTTGCCCTGATGCAGGACGGTGTTCTGCTGGGTGAGAGCTATCAGAATACAGGGCTTACCCACAGTCAGACCTTAATGTGCATGGCAGAGTCCCTGATGCAGCAGTGCGGCTGCACCGTCGAACAAATTGATGCTGTGGCTGTGGCCGCAGGTCCCGGCAGCTTTACCGGTGTCCGTATCGGTGTTGCCGCCGCCAAGGGCTTTGCCTGGGGCAGACGGATCCCCTGTTACGGCACATCCACTTTAGAATCCATGGCACTGAACCTGGGTATTTACGAGGGCACAGTTTGCGCCGTCATGGATGCTCGCAGAAATCAGGTCTATAACGCCCTGTTTAAAGCAGAAAAAGGCGTGCTGACCCGCATTTGCGAGGATCGGGCCATCTCTATTGAGCAGTTAAAAGCAGAGCTTCCCGATGGCCCTGTATATTTGGTCGGTGACGGAAGCAAGCTTTGTAAGCAGCATATTTCGGAAACCATCCTGCCTGCAGAGCATCGGATGCACCAGCGTGCCGCCGGTGTGGCTTTAGCCGCTGAAGCCATGATGGCCCGTGGAGAACCCGGCGATGCCGCCACCCTAACCCCCAACTACCTCCGCCTGTCCCAGGCCGAACGGGAACGAGCCGAAAGAATGGGGAAATAAGAATTAAAAAATACTTCCTATAACGCAGAACGCAGAGTGCAGAGTGCAGAACAACTTGCTGCCATTAAGTTGCACGATTCTTTTAATTCGTGCTTGTAATCAATTTACGGCGTTATGTAAACTATAAACAAATAGCATAGGTATTCAGAACGCCCCACGTTCTGCGTTCTGCACTCTGCGTTCTGCGTTTACAAATAAAATTTATATAGAAAAAGGAGCACTATTATGGGTACTGTACATGTTTTGGAGCATCCCCTGATCCAGCATAAGCTGGCAATTCTGCGAAACAAGGACACCGGCGTTAAGGAATTTCGGGAGCTGGTCAGCGAGATCGCAGGGCTCATGTGCTATGAGGCCACCCGCAATCTGCCCACCGAGGAGGTGTTGGTGGAGACCCCTGTTGCAACCGCCAAGTGCCGTGTACTGGCCGGCAAGAAGCTGGCGATCGTGCCGGTGCTTCGTGCGGGTTTAGGCATGGTGGATGCCATGGTAAACCTGATTCCCTCTGCAAAGATCGGTCACATCGGTCTTTACCGGGACCCCGAGACCCATATGCCTGTTGAATACTACTGCAAGCTACCTGAGGACGTGGACAAGCGGGAGGTCTTTGTGGTCGACCCCATGCTGGCTACCGGCGGCAGTGCCGTTGCTGCCATTGATTTTCTCAAAAAGCGTAGCTGCAAGAATATCATTATGATGAATATTATCGGCTGTCCCGAGGGCGTGGCCGCTGTGCAGAAGGCCCATCCCGATGTGGATATTTACATTGCCGCACTGGATGAAAAACTCAATGAGCATGCCTATATTATCCCCGGCCTGGGCGATGCCGGCGACCGCATTTTCGGCACGAAATAAATCCTTGACCCAACAGAAAAGCTGTGGTATACTGTCGGGAAAAGGTCGGCGATAGATTATGAAAAAACCAATTGGCAAGCTGGTGCTGACATACCTGTTTATTATCTTTAACGGTATGCTCTGTGCCCTTTCTTACAGACTATTTGTATTCCCAAATAAGTTTGCGCCTGCAGGCATCGGTGGTATTACCACCATGGTGCAGTACTTATTAAATGTAAACATCGGTTACCTGACATTGCTGATCAATGTGCCGCTGGCTATTGCGGTTTACTTTCTGATCAGTAAGCCTCTGGCTGTCCGGGCCATGATCTATACGGTGTGCTTCTCTCTGTTCTCCATCCTGTTCCGGGAGGTTTTGGATTTAAGCGCACTGGAAGTGCAGGATCACATTTTAGGACCACTGGTAGGCGGCATCGTCTCCGGTGCAGTTAACGGCATGCTCATTAAGGTCGGTGCAACCCAGGCAGGCGTGTATTTTATCAGTAGCCTGATTCGCTGTAAAAAGCCCCACCTGAATTTAAGCTGGCTCAGCTTTGCGCTGAACGTGGTGGTGGCCTGCATCTCCTTCTTCGTATTCCAAAACGGTCTGCTGCCGGTGCTGCTGTGTGTGCTGTACTGCTTTGCAACCTCTCTCGTTAACGATACCATGACCAAAAGCGGCCGCAGTGCGGTGCGTTTTGAGATCGTCACCGAGGACCCGGATGCCTTGCGGGAAATCATCATCAATCAGATCCACCATTCTGCCACCATCATGCCTGCAAAGGGCATTTATAAAGGTAAGGATACCAATGTACTGGTGTGCGTGGTCAATCCGGCCCAGGCGGCCACTCTCTCCGGTCTGATCCGGAAAATGCCCGATACCTTCGCCATTATCAGCCAGGTAAACGAGGTTGTGGGCAACTTTAAGAATTTGGACAATAAAGGTATCCCCCAGCGGCAGCTGTTCGATACCGGTGAATCAAGAAAAATATATTAAGGAGGAAATCACCAATGGCCTATTATTACACCGAGCCCAGCCACACCTTCAGTGAATACCTGCTCATTCCCGGCTATAGCTCCGAGGATTGCATCCCGGACCGTGTTTCTTTGCGCACCCCCCTGACCAAGTACCGTAAGGGTCAGGAAGAACCGGCCATCAGCCTGAACATCCCCATGACCTCCGCTATCATGCAGTCCGTGTCCAACGACACTTTGGCCATTGCACTGGCAAAGGAAGGCGGCCTGAGCTTTATTTTCGGCTCTCAGTCCATTGAATCCCAGGCATCCATGGTTGCCCGGGTCAAGAGCCACAAGGCAGGCTTCGTGGTTTCCGCCTCCAACCTGACTCCTGATGCCACCCTCAACGATGTGTTGGCTCTGAAGGCACAAAACGGCTTCTCCACCGTTGCTGTGACCTCCGATGGCACTGCTACCGGCCAGCTTCTTGGCATCGTCACCAGCCGTGACTACCGTATTTCCCGTATGGATGGCACAGAGAAGGTCTCTTCCTTTATGACTCCCCGTGAAAAGCTGATCACCGCTCCTGCAGAGACCACCCTGAAGGAAGCAAATGACATTATTTGGGATCACAAGCTTAACAGCCTGCCCATCGTGGATGCCGATGATCACCTGATGTACTTCGTATTCCGCAAGGACTACGCTTCCCATAAAAAGCACCCCCTGGAGCTGCTGGATTCCAAGAAGCGTTACTTAGTTGGCGCAGGCATCAACACCAGAGACTACGCCGAGCGTATTCCCGCACTCTTGGAGGCCGGTGCAGATGTGCTGTGCATCGACTCCTCCGAGGGCTACAGCTGCTGGCAGGAAAAGACCATCAAGTGGGTTCGTGACAACTACGGCGATTCCGTAAAGATCGGCGCAGGCAACGTAGTTGACCGGGACGGCTTCCTGTTCCTGGCAAAGGCCGGCGCAGACTTCGTTAAAGTCGGTATCGGCGGCGGCTCTATCTGCATTACCCGTGAAACCAAGGGTATTGGCAGAGGCCAGGCTACTGCCCTGATCGAGGTGGCTGCAGCCCGTGACGAGTACTATAAGGAGACCGGCATCTATGTGCCCATCTGCTCCGACGGCGGTATCGTCCACGATT
>CAYMPY010000155.1:0-4557 GCA_964392535.1 uncultured Oscillospiraceae bacterium | reverse complement strand
GAGAAAGAGGATGCTATGTTTTGTAAAAAATGCGGCGCAGAGCTGGAAGAAAGCCTGCCTGTTTGCCCCTCCTGCGGCGAACGAGTGGAAGATAATAAGAATTTGAAGATCGCTGTTACGGTTCTGTGTATTCTGCTGCTTGCAGCAGTGCTTACCGTTGTGATCATCATGAGTGTTAAAAATAAGAAGTCTGCCGGGGCATCCAAGGACGGCGCTGAAGTGACCACATCTCAGAATGAAACCGTCGGCACGGAGGATTCCACAGAGGATACCCAGCTGTCTGATTTTACCAGCTATACGGTCAGCGACGATGTGCTTACGGCAGATCGGGATCTGGTAGTTGCCAAATTTGGCGATTATGAGATGACCGTGGCGGACCTGCAGATCAACTACTGGTTCCAGGTCTACACCTATTACGAGAACAATCAGGAGAGTATCTACTACGGCTATACAGCCCTGGATATTCAGGCACCGCTGGATACCCAGTCCTGTACGGAAAATCCCACTATGAGCTGGCAACAATTCTTTCTGAATAAGGCTATGACCACCTGGAAAAGCTATGCGGCTATGAATATGATGGCCAATGAGGATGGCTATGACCTACCCGCAGATACCATGGACAGCATGAAGGAAGATCTTCTGTTAGAGGCTCAGGCCGCAGGCTTTGAGACCACAGATGAATATGTGGTTGATATGCTTTGTAAGGATGTGGGCAGTACAGTAAATGCAGAGGATTACTGGAAGTATATGGAGTTTGTTAACCGTGCCACCGCCTATTTTGGCAATTGGTATGAATCGGCTGCCCCCACTGAGGACGAAATGGAAGCTTACTACAATGAAAATGAGAAAACCTTTGTAGATGGCGGCGCAGGCAAGGATGCCGGCAATATCGTGAATGTGCGCCACATTCTTATTATGGTGGATGAGGATACCGATGCTGGCTGGAAGGCCGCAGAAAATGAGGCCAATCAGATCCTGCAGCAGTGGCAGGCGGGCGGCGCAACAGAGGAGCTGTTTGCACAGCTGGCAAATACCTACTCCGATGACGGTGGCTCCAATACCACCGGCGGCCTGTATACCGATGTACAGTCCGGGCAGATGGTGGAGGTGTTTAATGACTGGATCATGGATAATAACCGTAAGACCGGCGATACTGCTGTTTTGAAGGCTGATTACCATTACCAGGGCTACCATGTGATGTACTTTGTCAGCGGCCAGCCTCTCTGGAAGATGGCGGTGCAGCAGACCATGATCACTGAACGATCTTCTGAAATGCTCAAGCAGGCTATGGATAAGTGGACCATGGAGCAAACAGAAGAAAACTACAAGATTGGAACACCTGCATTTGAATAAAGTTTTGGAGCTACCTCATTTGAGGTAGCTCCGTTTTTTGCTTATTGGACGACGAGTTCTTTTTCTGCGGTTTTGATTTTCCTGGTCATGTAAATGGCAATGGGAATTGCAATTGCAAGGATCAGTACATCTGCGCCTGCCTGTACGGAGCAAATGCCGTAAGCGCCGAACAGGGCGGCTAAGGGGAACAGAATGGGAATGAGGCAGGTGCCCTGACGGGCAGTAGCCAGCAGAAATGCACCCTTGCCGTTTCCGAGACCGGCGCAGAGCATGTTGACCGTAGCAACCCAGGAATGGATGGGAAGTGCAATACACTGAGTTACGATACACAGCGCACCGAAGCGCCGCATTTCCTCATTTGTTCCTGCAAACAGCACGATCACCGGGTCCACAAAGACGATCAGCACAACGGCCATGACCACGGCACCAATGATGGCAACGGCAGATGCGAACCGGTAGCTTGCCATGACACGGTCATACCGTTTTGCACCCCAGTTAAAGCCTGCAACAGGCTGGAAGCCGGTACAGAAGCCTAAGATAATGAAGAAGGGGAAGTTCATCACCTTGGTGGAAACGCCCACACCGGCCAGCACAGAGTCGGAGATGTTACCGGCCAGCTTGTTCAGCAGGATACCGGCCACGACTGCAAGGCCCGAACGGAACATGGAGGACGAGCCCACGCTGAGGATCTCCTTGAAAATGTCCTTATGGAAACGGACATTGCGGATGCTCAGATGCAGCAGGCTTTTACGGAAAACATAAGGCGCGATCAGAATGAGGAAGCTGACCACCTTGGAAATGGCAGTTGCAAGAGAAGCACCGGCCACGCCCATGTTCAGATTAAAGATGAAGATGGGGTCTAAGAAGCAGTTCAGGATGCCGCCAAAGCCCATACCGATCATGGAAAAGGTGGCGCTGCCCTCACTGCGAAGGCACTGATTCATCACAAAGCTGGTGGTCATGAAGGGGGCAGCGAACAGTACATAGGTGGCATAATCAATGGAGTATTCTCTGCAGGTGGGGGTAGCACCCAAAAGGTCAACCAGCGGACCCATAAAGATTATACCTGCAATCATCAGCAGTGTGCCTGTACCCAGGGCAACGAAGAAGGCGGTGGACAAAACCTGACTTGCTTTTTTGCTGTTGTCCTGACCCAGCAGGCGTGCAATATAGCTGTTTGCGCCCACAGCCAGCAGAGAACCGGCCATCATGATCAGCTGATCAAGGGAGGCGTTTACGCTGACCGCCGCAGTAGCCTGTTCGCCCAGAGCGCTTACAAAATAAGTATCGGCCAATGCATAGACGGCGTTAATTATAAAGGCAACGATGGTGGGAATGGCCATTTTTGTGACCACCTTTGGAATCGGTGCCTGAAGCATCAATTGTCGCTTCTGATCCTGGTTGTTACCCATGATTTACCTCCAAGAAAACATTTCTCCTATTATAGTGCATCCCTCTGTGTTTTTCAACAAAAAAATCCTCCCTGCGCAAACAGAAAATCCTCCCTGCGCAAACAGGAAGGATTTTTAGTATTATTCTTTTTCGGTCTTTTCGCCGGTGAAGCGGTTGAGCAGGTACACAGCACCAATGATGATGCCGGTGACCAGGAAGATGCCCAGGTAACCGATGCCGGTGATCTTCAAAGAGTTCCAGATTGCGCCGCCATCGATGCTCCGGAAAAAGCCCAGTACGGCACTGCCGATCTTTTCAATAAATCCCATAGTGAAGTCCTCCTTACAGCATACCCTTGACCAGGGCCAGGATCAGGCCGCCTGCGATAACGGAAGCGATCTGACCGGAAACGTTAACACCGATGGAGTGCATCAGCAGAAAGTTGGAGCTGTCCTCCTTCAGGCCCATCTTATGGACCACACGGGCGGACATGGGGAATGCGGAAATACCTGCTGCGCCGATCATGGGGTTGATCTTGTTTTTCTTGGAGAAGATGTTCATCAGCTTTGCGATCATGATGCCACCGAAGGTATCCACGATAAATGCAACCAGGCCCAGGCCCATGATCAGCAGGGTCTCCACCTGCAGGAAGTCTGCAGCCTTCATCCGGGAGGCAATGGTGATGCCCAGGAAAATGGTGATCAGGTTTGCCAGAACATTCTGTGCGGTCTCGGACAGGGAATTGAGCACGCCGCACTCCCGGATCAGGTTACCGAACATCAGGAAGCCAATCAGTGCAACAGCATCAGGTGCAAAGAATGCAACGATGACAGTAACAACGATGGGGAAGAGAATCTTGGTCAGCTTGGAGACCTTTTTACCCTTATACTCCATCTTGATGAGCCGCTCCTTCTTGGTGGTGCAGGCTTTAATAATGGGGGGCTGTACCAGGGGCACGAGGGCCATGTAGGAGTAGGCGGCCACCATGATAGCGCCCATGTAGTTGGAGCCCAACTGACCGGCCACGAAAATGGAAGTGGGACCGTCAGCGGCACCGATGATGGCGATGGAAGCGGCATCCTTCAGCTCGAAACCGAAGAAGCTTGCCAGCAGCAGGGTAAAGAAGATACCGAACTGTGCAGCTGCGCCGAAGATCATCAGCTTGGGGTTTGTCAGCAGGGGCTCGAAATCGATCATGGCACCAATGCCCACAAACAGCAGCAGAGGAAACAGCTCGTGGCTGTCAATACCGATCTTAAACAGGAAATCAATAACAGCCTGCACGCCGCTGCCTGCTTCGGCAACGGGCAGGTTTACCAGAATTGCACCAAAGCCCATGGGCAGCAGCAGGGTGGGCTCCATATCCTTGGCAATAGCCAGGTAAATGAGCAGACCGCCGATGATCCACATGACGACGCTGGGCAAGTCTATATTGGCGAAGTTTTGAAATAATGTACCCATATAGTTCCTCCAATCTTAGAAAAAGAAGCCTCCAAAATAAATTGGAGGCTCCGTAAATGCATGATGAAGAATCAGCGCTTGGAGAACTGGGGAGCCCGACGGGCAGCCTTCAAGCCGTACTTCTTTCTTTCCTTCATTCTGGGGTCACGAGTCATGAAGCCGGCAGCCTTCAGGGATGCGCGGTACTCAGGATTCAGGGTGACCAGAGCACGGGAAATGCCGTGACGGATAGCGCCGGCCTGGCCGGAAACGCCGCCGCCGGCAACGGTGACAACGATGTCAACCTTGCCCAGGGTGTCGGTGGTGACCAGGGGCTGACGGACGACCAGCTTCAGGGTCTCCAGACCGAAG
>CAYMPY010000154.1:0-4581 GCA_964392535.1 uncultured Oscillospiraceae bacterium | reverse complement strand
AAAACCCGGCTCACGGAAATGCACATGCACATCACAAAAGCCGGGAAAAACAGCAAATCTATCAGAGTCAAAACGGGAAACAGCCGCACAAAGAGAAGAATTGGAGGCAATAATAGTGTCGATGGGGAAATAAGCATTTTTCATCTTACCTGCGGTAAACATTATCGTGGTCCCCTTCCCAGTTGTCATTATCTTGGTAAGTATATCATATACCCCGCATTTTGTCAAATAGAAGTTATATTCTTTTTATATCCAAAATCTCCCAAGCGTGTGACAAATTTTATTGCATTTATAAATAAAGTACTTTATAATTGTAGTGAAGTATATGGTTTTTGGTATCATAAAAGGGAAGTAATTTTCATGAGTAGTATTTATCTCTACCTGAATCGCACAGACTTTATGGGCATTGTTGATTTTTTATCACTCCAGGGCATTTTTAGATTAAAAACCGGTGAAGCTGTTGATGCAAAAAAACCATGCAGTTTTGGCATCGATGAAACAATTCATTTAACATATTCACCCTGTAGCTATTGTGGCAGTTTCATGCAACCCGGTTTTTTTCGTGTATCGGGGAATGATCCAACCAGCAAAAACATCTTTAACGCATTAAAAAAGCACATAAAAACCACGTTCCTCATATCTAAGGCCAAAACTTTTTATATTGGCCCAGGTATGTATAATGAATGGCTCAGCGGAAAACATACGCTTCCGGTACTGTTTGATTATGAACAGGTCATAATTCCAAACAACCAAATGTCACCGTTGCTGGAAGCAATTGCGGCGCAGGGGTTCAAATTTCAATTCACTTCTGCGAGACTGCGAGTTATGAATACTTTCGAATTTCCCTGTGAAGCCTTTATTATATATTCCCGCGAGGAACAACTAAAACATCTGCTCATAAATAAATCAACCATCCGCTATATATACGGATCAGAATGTATTTTTGTAGAAAACAGCAAAAATAAAAACAGCTATCTTTTTACTTTGGACCGCCGGATTCTTCAAAATAGAAAATCTGATATTACATCTTTGTTTCAGTTTATTAAAGAATATTCATAACACAGCTAATGCTTCGCTCCATGATTTGGCCTGCTGCAATTTGCAGCAGGCCATTTTTCCGTATCCAAATCTTTAAACGGATATACCCGGCACCAAACACCGTTTTCCTTTTTATAGCTGCAGCGGTGGGTGCTCAGCAGCTTCACAATCGGGTACACATCGATCCATATTTCATTGTTGCATTCCTTTTGCCATTCCTCAAAAATCAGCTCCATGCCGAAATGCAAATGGACAGTTTCAATATTGTTGACATTCTCTTTATCGGAATAACCGGTTCTTCCCATAAAGCCGATGAGCTGTCCCGGCTGCACCATGTCCCCTACCTGCAAGTCCTCGGCAAAGGGATGGTCCTTTTGCAGATGGGCATAATAGTAGTAGCGTTTTGAGTCAAAGGAACGGATACCGATACGCCAGCCGCCGTAGCGATTCCAGCCCATTGCCTCAATAACGCCGCCCTCCACAGCGGTGATGGGTGTGCCTGCGCCGCCCATAAGGTCATTACCCAAATGCTTTCTTTTAAAGCCGAAGCTGCGGCTGTTACCAAAATCAGAGCAGTGGCTGTAGCCATAGCCTGCCGCTATGGGTGAAAAAGCCTTTAAGCCATAGGTTGGAACCCACGCTCCACCCTTTTCGATGGAATAGCTTCCCAACAAACCGCCTAAAACCGCCTCATAAACCGTATGGTAATAGCCAAAATGCTTACCGCCCAGCTCACTTGGAGACTTGTTTCCTTTTAAGTCCTGAACCGCCCTTTTCACCGATTGCAGATCGCATTTACCGCCGGTCCTGCACCCGGCCAACGCCAGTATGTCGATCCAGCTGATATGCTTTTCTGTGTCAAAGGTTGCAATATCCGTATCCATTGCGTATTTCATGGACTCATACGGGACCTGAAAATCCACCCATTTTACGGTCTCCGCCGAAACCGGCTGAAGGCATAAAGAAAACAAAAGCAGCACAAAAACCATCCGCCGCAGCACACCCATCACCTCACAGATAGGTTGCGCCACGGCGGAAAAATCATTCCATGTAATTATTTCAAATCCCGGCGGATGCCCTCGGCAATACGATACATATCGTCCATGGTCTTAATGCCGGAGATTTGTTCTTTATAAAAATTGGCGTAAGCAACGCCCCGCAAATACCAGGCAAAGTGCTTTCGTGCCTCCAAACAGGCAATGTGCTCGCCCTTATCTGCGTGGGCAAGCTCAAACTGACGGACCGCTACATCCACCCGCTTTGCAAGGGGCAGCTTCTCCGGGATCGGTTCACCGTTTAACGCCGCTCTGGTCTGTGCAAAGATCCAGGGATCACCGAAGGTAGAGCGGCCGATCATCAGGCCGTCTGCGTTTGTCCAGTTTTTGCACCTGACCGCCGTTTCCGGGCCGGTAATATCACCGTTTGCGATAACAGGAATAGACAGCTGTTCCTTGACCCTGCGGATCATGTCCCAATCGGCAACGCCGGTATATAGCATGCTGCGGGTTCTGCCGTGGACCGTCAGCAGCTGTGCACCGGCATCAGCCATGCGTTTTGAAAACTCCAACACATTGATGCTGCCCTTGTCCCAACCTAACCTGCACTTGACCGTAACAGGAACATCTAAAGCCTTGACGACTTCCTCCACGATCTTTTGAGCAAGCTCCGGGGTACGCATGAGACCGCAGCCGTCACCGGAGTTTGCGATCTTTGGCATGGGACAGCCCATGTTGATATCCAAAAAATCCGCACCGGAAATCTCCATTGCCAGCCGTGCACCCTCAGCCATAATGGCCGGGTCATTGCCAAAAATTTGTGCGCCGCAGATGCTGCCTTCATTTTTACGCAGCAGTGCAGCACTCTTCTTATCCTTATAAATAAGGGCCCGGGAGGACACCATTTCCGTAACAGTAATATCCGCCCCAAGCTCCGCACAAATAGTACGGAAAGCCCAGTCGGTCACACCGGCCATGGGGCCCAATATCAGTGGATTATTAACTTCAAACTTTCCAAGCTTCATGTGCCGCCCTCCCTTCAAACATGGGGATTATAGCATAGTTCGAGCCATTACGCAAGAAAAATAGTGAGCAGCCACACAAGGCCTGTTGTACCTGCGCCCAGGGATGCCCAAAACGCACCATAATGCCACAGCCTTCGTTTGGGACTTCCTGTCTGCATCAGCCTTTGGGCTTCTTTTAACAGTGCATCCTCCGTGACCTCGGGCGCATTATCCTTTAATATAAAGATTGCCTGTTCAAAGAGCTTCGGCTCTGCACCCTGGACAACCAGCACCTGCCGTGAAATACCTTTTACCATAAAAACGCCTCCTTTGAGGATATAATTTCCAAAAAGGAAGCGTTATATTCATTGATCCTTCGGTCGTTTATAGCGGCCCTTGGGTTCCCATTCCGGCAGGGGCAGACGCTGCATGGCGCCGAAGATCCGTTCCTTTAAATCCGGATACCTGGCAGACAGCTCATAGATCAGCTGCTTGGTCTCCTCCCGTTTGGTGGTTTTATCCACAGGACAGCGATTTTCGATAACCGGCAGACCTTGTTTTGCGACAAAACCGTCAATGGTCTTTTCATGGATATAGAGCATGGGCCGGATCTGAATAATACCGGTACGGTCCAGGTCGGTCACCGGCTGGAAGCAGCTGATGCGGCCTTCAAACAAAAGAGACATCATAAAGGTCTCCACCGCATCGTCATAGTGATGACCAAGTGCAAGCTTATTGAACCCCTTATCCAAAATAGCCTGGTTCAGCGCGCCCCGCCGCATTTTGGAGCACATGGAGCAGGGATTTTTTTCTTTTCTGTAGTCAAATATAATAGGGCCGATCTCGGTCTTTATTATATTATAAGGCACGTTCAGCTCCCGGCACAGCTTTTCGATACCGGAATAATCCATGCCCAGGCCCATATCGATGGTGATGGCCTCCAGCTCAAAGGGAATATGATTATACTTTTTAAGCTCTGCCAAAAACACCAAAAGGGCAACAGAATCCTTGCCGCCGGACACACCTACACCGATCTTGTCCCCGGGAGCGATCATGGAATAGTCCTCGCAGCAGCGACGAACAAGGCCAACCAGTCTTTGCATGTTGGAAATCCTCCAATTTATTTCAAAAATAGCGCATGAGCATTTAAGAGTATTCGAGAGAAAACAGGAGTATTTGAAAGTTTCTTTTAGTTTTCATAAATTTTCTTAAAAATGCTCTTGACTTTTAAAAATGCATATGGTATAAAAATCAAGCGTTTTGCAGGTATTGTAACGCCTGCAACTGAATTTGTCAAAATATTTTAACCTAATTGGAGGAACGCATAATGTCCACTACTTTAGCAAAGCTCGAGACCGTAGAGCGCAAGTGGCATATTGTTGATGCTGCCGGTAAGCCCCTGGGCCGTACCGCTGTCACCGTTGCCAACCTGCTGCGCGGCAAGCACAAGACCACTTTCACCCCCAACGTTGACTGCGGCGACTATGTCATCGTCATCAACACCGACAAGGCTATCCTGACCGGCAAGAAGCTGGATCAGAAGA
>CAYMPY010000153.1:0-4613 GCA_964392535.1 uncultured Oscillospiraceae bacterium | reverse complement strand
CTGAGAAGTTCCTGACCTTGGGCGCGACCCGCCTGGGCACTTCCCGCGTAGTCAAGCTTGCCAAAGCCCTGGAGGCAGGCGAGACTGCCAAAAACGACGGAAGCTACTAATCGTAGGGGTAACCTGTGGTCGCCCGCGGGCGGTCAAACCGCCCCTACAAAGATTTTCGAGGAGGAAACCGTTATGTTAAAAACCCCCACTCCCCATATTGAAGCAAAGCCCGGTGACTTTGGTAAAACTGTACTGATGCCCGGTGACCCTCTGCGCTCCAAGTTTATTGCAGAGACTTTTTTGGAAAATCCCGTGCTGGTGAATAATGTCCGTGGTGTCCACGGCTATACCGGCTACTATAAGGGCGTGAAAGTGTCAGTCATGGCCTCCGGCATGGGTATGCCTGCCATCGGCATCTACAGCCATGAACTGTTTAACGGGTATGGCGTGGAGAATATCATCCGTGTCGGCTCTGCCGGCTCTATTCAGGACCATGTAAACCTTTATGATGTTGTTATCGCCCAGGGTGCTTGCACCGACTCTGCATGGGCAAACCAGTTCCACCTTCCCGGCACCTTTGCGCCTATTGCCTCTTATGAGCTGCTGGAAGCTGCTGTTGCCGCTGCCAAGGAAAACAATGCTACCTACCATGTGGGTAACGTCAACTCTTCTGATGTGTTCTACGGTGATCATGAAGGTGTGCCCGAGGGCTTGGGCAGTGTGTACGGCCTGAAGAAGATGGGCGTGCTGGCACTGGAAATGGAGGCTGCAGCCCTGTATATGAACGCTGCCCGCTACGGCAAGCGCGGCCTGTGCATTTGCACCATTTCCGACCATGTCCTGAAGGGCGTTGTCACCACCAGCCAGGAGCGGCAGACTGCCTTTACCACCATGATGAAGATTGCGCTGGATGTGGCAGTTGCCATGGAGAATAAATAATGAAGCGTATTTTTTTAATTGTGCTGGATTCCTTTGGCATCGGCGCACTGCCGGATGCGGAGGCTTTCGGCGATAAGGGGGCCAATACCCTGGCCTCCTGCGCTACCTCCAACAAGCTCCATATTCCCAATATGCGGAAGCTGGGTTTGGGCAATATTGAGGGCGTAACCATTGGCGCAGAAGCTGCCCCCATTGGTGCTTACGGCCGCATGGCCGAAAAGTCCATGGGTAAGGATACCACCATCGGCCACTGGGAAATTGCAGGCATCGTGTCTCCGGACCCCCTGCCTACTTACCCCAACGGCTTTCCTGAAGAGGTTTTAGAGCCCTTCCGGCAGGCAACGGGCAGAGGCGTGCTGGCCAATGCCCCCTGGTCCGGTACGGCGGTTATTGAGGAGTATGGCGCACAGCATATGGAAACCGGTGATCTGATCGTCTATACCTCCGCCGATTCCGTGTTTCAGATCGCTGCCCACGAGGATATCGTGCCTCCGGAAAAGCTCTATGAGTACTGCCGGATCGCCCGGAAAATTCTGCAGGGCAAGCACGGTGTTGGTCGTGTCATTGCACGGCCCTTTGTAGGTGCGCCCGGCAGCTTCAAGCGTACCGCCAATCGCCACGACTTTTCCCTGGAGCCTACCGGCAAGACTATGCCGGAGGCTATAAAAGAGGCGGGGCTGGCTTCCATCGGTGTCGGTAAAATTAACGATATTTTTGCAGGCATTGGTCTTACGAAGTATGTGTATAATACCTCCAACCAAAACGGCATGGAGCATACAGACCACTATTTAGCTACAGACTTTACCGGCCTGTGCTTTGTGAACTTGGTGGACTTTGATATGAGCTTCGGCCACCGGCGGGATATTGACGGCTATGCGGGTGCCCTTAGTGAATTTGATGCATGGCTGGGCGGCTTTATGGATAAAATGGGCGAGGAGGATGTGCTGCTGATCACTGCCGACCACGGCTGTGACCCCGGCTACACCGCCACCACTGACCATACCAGAGAGTACGTGCCGCTACTTTGCTACGGCAAGGCTGTAAAGCCCGGTAATCTGGGTACACGGCAGAGCTTTTCAGACATTGCCGCTACGGTCACCGACCTGCTGGGCGTGTCCTTTGAGACCCCCGGTGTCAGCTTTAAAGAGGAACTCTTATGAATCACGAACAGTTGATGGCACGGGCCAAAGAGGCCCGCAGCCATTCCTATTGCCCCTATTCCGGCTATGCGGTGGGTGCGGCGCTGCTTTGCAGTGACGGCACGGTTTACGAAGGCTGTAATGTGGAAAACTCCTCCTACAGCCCCACCATCTGCGCCGAACGGGTGGCCTTTTTTAAGGCCGTTTATGACGGTAAGCGGGACTTTGCGGCCATCGCCATTTGCGGTGGTAAGCAGGGAGAGCCCACGAAAACCTGTACCCCCTGCGGCGTGTGCCGTCAGGTTATGAGTGAGTTTTGCGGCCCGGATTTTGAGGTGATCATGTCCACCGGCCCGGATACCTTCATGGTCAAAACCCTCAAAGAGATATTACCTTACAGCTTCGAGCTGTAGGGAACGCATTTATGCGTTCCGCTTTCCTCGGCAATGATTGGAATGGATAAATCCATTCCCTACACTTGATACTTTTGGAGGCGATATAATGAAGAAAATGCTCTTCATTATGAATCCTTGTGCCGGTACGAAGAAGGCAAACCGCTATTATTTGCAGCTGGTGGAGCTGTTTAACCGTTCCGGCTACTGGGTGACGGCTTATCTTACCAATGGTCGTGGCGATGCGGCCCGGGTGACAGAGGAGCTGGCAGCCCAAATGGATGTGGTAGTATGCTGTGGCGGTGACGGCACGTTTAATGAGACCCTCAGCGGCATCATGGCTGCCGGAGCAGATATCCCCATCGGCTATATTCCTGCCGGCTCTACCAACGATTTTGCCACCAGCTTAGAGTTGCCAACCGGGATTATGTGCTGTGCAAAAAATGTTACAGAGGGTGTTCCGGTTCGGTACGATGTTGGTCTGTTTAATGATCGTTATTTCTCCTATGTGGCATCCTTTGGCGCATTTACAAGAGCCAGCTATGCCACCTCCCAAAGCGTGAAAAACGCCTTGGGGCATACGGCCTACCTGCTCAGCGGTATTTCGGAAATTTCCCAGATCCGCAAAATTAAGGCGAAGTTTGTGCTGGACGGCGAAACTGTTGAGGATGAATTTTTGTTTGGCGCAGTTTGCAACAGCACCAGTGTGGCCGGTGTGCTGACGCTGGATAAAAGTGTTGTGGATATGCGGGACGGGAAATTTGAGGTCCTGCTGATCCGTGCGCCGAAAAATCTCACCGAGATCAATGATTGCATCAAGGCCATTCAAAACAAGACCTATGATTGCAAAATGCTGACCTTCCGCAGCGCTTCGGATATTCAGGTCACCATGGATGAATCCGTGGATTGGACACTGGATGGTGAGTACCAGCCTGGTCTTTCTGAGATCCGGTTTAAAAACTGCCATTTGGCATTGCAGCTGTTGACAAAGGAGAAACCATGATCAATACCACCTTGTGCTATGTGACAAAAGGTGACCGGGTGCTGATGCTTCATCGCATCAAAAAGGAAAAGGACCTGAATAAAGATAAGTGGATCGGTATCGGCGGAAAATTCGAAGGGGTCGAAAGCCCTGACGAGTGCCTGCTGCGGGAAGCTTATGAGGAAACCGGCCTTACGCTTACAAGCTGGAAATGCCGTGGCGTGGTGACTTTTCTTACAAACGGGCCCTGGGAAGGGGAGTTTATGTACCTGTTTACCGCCGATGGCTTCGAAGGAGAGCTGAAGCAGTGTGATGAAGGGGATCTTCAATGGGTCAGCCGGGACTTTTTGGATCAGCTTCCCAAGTGGGAGGGTGATAAAATTTTCCTGGACCTGCTGTGGCAGGATGCTCCGTTTTTTCTCCTGAAGCTCCGCTATGACGGTGATAAGCTGATAGAAGCTGTGCTGGACGGCAAGAGAATCAAATAATGTAGGGACCGCCGTCCCCGGCGGTCCGCCCGAACACACTTCACCCACTGCAGACATAAACTGCAGTGGGTGATTTTTATGCAGGAATTAAACGCGCTTGCCGCAAGAGTGTGGAAACGGGTGGCAGCAGGGGAGGCCTATGTCCAAAAGCCTGTACCTAAATCAAGGCTAAAACCGGAGTCGCAATTGCCGTGGTTTTTGATGGTATTGTTTCTATGGAAATTGATAATTGATAATTGAAAATTTTATCCCCCCTGGGGGGATAAAAAATTTTCAGTCGAAATTCATGGAAAGCGATTGACTTTCGATGCTTCGCAGACTATAATGACACTGATGCACTATGTGCAGGTGTATTCGTGCGCCTGCACGAGAATCAAGTTATATAGGAGGAAAATCACATTGAAGGATTGGGCATTTACTACCACCGTTGAGGAGATGGAAGCCGCTACTAACTCTCTGTTGGAAAATGCGCAGAAGGTTGGCGCCGATACCTGGCAGCAGCGTGCGAAGAACCAGACTCCTCACTGCGGATTCGGCGAGGCAGGTACCTGCTGCCGTATCTGCTCCATGGGTCCCTGCCGCGTTACCCCCAAGGCACCCCGTGGCATCTGCGGCTGCGATGTTCACGGCATCGTCGCCCGTAACTATCTGATGTTCACTGCCGGCGGTTCTGCTACGCACT
>CAYMPY010000152.1:0-4690 GCA_964392535.1 uncultured Oscillospiraceae bacterium | reverse complement strand
TTTTCACCTTTTCAATGATCTTGGTCACATCCTTGAAAAAGCCCATGTCCAGCATACGGTCTGCCTCGTCCAGCACCACAGTACGGATTTTGTCCAGGCGGATATTTTTTCTGTTGTAGTGATCCATAAGCCGACCGGGAGTCGCCACCACGATCTGAGGCTTCTTTTCCAGCTGCTTTGCCTGACCCACAATACCGGTGCCGCCGTAAAGCACCGCCACACGGATACCATTATAGTAAGTAAGCAGTCCCCGGAGCTCATCACCGATCTGAATGGCCAGCTCTCTGGTAGGTGCCAGGATCAGCCCCTGTACGTCCTCACATTCGGTGTCCACATGCTCGATCATGGGAATACCGAATGCGAAGGTCTTTCCGGTGCCGGTTGGTGCTTTGGCGATCACGTCCCGCCACTGCATAAAATAGGGAATGGCCTGCATTTGGATGGAGGTGGGATAGCCATAGCCCTTCTTTTCCAGGGCCTTGAGCATCTGCTCCGACAGCCCCAGGTCTTTAAACATCAATTCTTCCATAACGCTTCATCCTTAAATAATATATAGTTTCTTACATTATAGCACCTTTAGTTTAAATATGCAACAATCCAATTGTGCCGCCGTAACGGGCGGATACCATCCGCCCGCTCGTCGCCGCAAGGCGACATATCGCGTGCCTTGGCACATATCGCTTCCCCCAAGGGAAATATCGCAAATTCCAACAGGAATTTATATCGCCTATTTTGCGATATGTTGTTTCACAACACGATATATTTACTTTATAAATGCGATATAATTTTGTTTCACAAAATTGCGATATATTGCCTTCGGCAATGTGACTACAAGCTCGCCCGCCCGATACCAAAACAAGTTGTAGACAAACCCACAAAAATATGATATAAAATAATGTGATATGATATAGCCACAGGAGGAAGTAGAGAAAAAATGGGCAAACTGATCGTAATTGAAGGAACAGACGGTTCCGGCAAGTCCACCCAGTTCCGTCTGCTGACCGAGCACCTGGAAAAGGACCAAACGCAATTTAAAAAGATCGTATTTCCCCGCTACAGCGAGGAAAGCTCCGCACTGATCCGGATGTACTTAGGCGGACAGTTCGGCGGAAATCCTGCCGATGTCAGTGCCTACGCCGCCTCCACCTTCTACGGTGTGGACCGCTACGCCTCCTATAAAATGGATTGGGGCAAGTACTACGAGGAAGGTGGCCTGGTGCTGTCGGATCGGTATACCACCTCCAATGCCGTCCACCAGACCTCCAAAGAGCCCCCCGAAAAGCAGGCAGATTTTTTAAACTGGCTCTATGATTTTGAATATGACAAGCTGAGCCTGCCTAAGCCGGACCTGGTGATCTACCTGGATGTACCTACGGACTTTACGGAAAAGCTGCTGCGCTCCCGGGAAAGCAGCACCAATACAACCGCAGATATCCACGAAAAGGATACCGCATACCTGGCCACCTGCCGTCAGGTAGGCCGCCTGGCCGCAAAGCACTACGGCTGGCGGATCATCGACTGTGTCCGTGACGGCACCATGCGGACCATGGAGGACATCCATAACGAGATCTATAACCTGGTAAAAGCCACCTTGGAGGACTAAAAAATGGTATATATTCTGTTAGGCACAGGCTTTGAAGAGACCGAGGCCATTGCGCCTTTGGACCTGCTGCGCCGTGCCGGTATCCCGGTGTTGACCGTTGGTATTAACGGCAAGCTCGTATACGGCGGCCATAACATCGGCATTGAGGCCGATATCACCATCGACCAAATGGATCTGACCGATTTGGACATGATCGTGCTGCCCGGCGGCCTGGGCGGTGTTGCCTCCATCCGGGCAAGTCAGCAGGCCATGGATGCGGTGCAGTTTGCTTACGAAAATGACAAATTTGTGGCTGCCATCTGCGCAGGCCCCACAGTTTTGGCTGATTTGGGCATTACAAACGGCAAAAAGGCCGTGTGCTACCCCGGCTGTGAGGCTGGCATGGGTACAGCTGAAATTCTGAACACCGCCGCCGTCACCGATGACACAGTGATCACCGGCACCTCCGCAGGGTGTGCCATCCCCTTTGGCCTGGAGCTGATCCGGGCACTGAAGGGTGCAGACGCCGCAGCTGCAATTGAAGAGCAGATCGTGCTGCGCTGACTTTTTAGAAAGGTTACGATAGCTATGGCAAACGAAAATGAGAACCTGCTGAATACCCCCTCCGAGCTGGAGCCGCTGGTGGATTGGGAAACCGATCCCCAGACCATCACGGAAATTCAGCAGTATGTGGCAAGTGAGCTGCCTGTGATCCCCCTGGAGGAAGCCCCGGTAGAATCCACGATCCACTTTACACCCCCTGAAATTACTGTAGGGACCGGCCTCCCGGACGGTCCTTCCGACGTCCCCGACGGTCCTGCTGATCCCACCCCCGAGCAACCAATGGGCCAAACCCAATTCTTCACCCCTGTAGGGACCGGCCTCCCGGACGGTCCTTCCGACGTCCCCGACGGTCCTGCTGATCCCACCCCCGAGCAACCAATGGGCCAAACCCAATTCTTCACCCCTGTAGGGACCGGCCTCCCGGACGGTCCTTCCGACGTCCCCGATGCCCCGCAACCGGAATCCCCCGTAGGGGCGATTCACGAATCGCCCGCACCGGCAACCGAATCTCCCACACCCCCCGCCAAGAGCCGCCCCGCCTCCAAAAAGGGTTACGGCCTGTTCGGTATCCCCCATATCGTCAGCACCGTCATTTGGCTTGTGCTGATCCTGATCATTGGCGTGTCCCTGGGACGGATGCTGTGGGTCTGCTGTGCGGACCTGATGGCCTTCGGTAAGCCCGACCGGGAGATCACGGTGACCATCACCGCTGAGGATGTCCGTGTTCTGCCCGATGGCACCAAGGAAGTGGATATTGATGCCATTTCTCAGAAGCTGGGCGATGCCGGCCTGATCCAGTACCCCGCCCTGTTTAAGCTGTTTGCGCAGATCACCGGCAAGGATCAGTCCATTGTCCCCGGTGACTATACCCTCAACAGCTACTTTGACTATAACGCCATGATCAACGGCATGTGCGCCTATGAAAAAGCCCGTTCCATCGTGACGGTTGTGATCCCCGAGGGCTACAACTGCGCACAGCTGTTTGCGCTGTTGGAGGAAAACGGTGTCTGTACCGCCGCAGAGCTGGAGGCCTGCGCCGCCGCCGGTAATACGGAGCTGGGCGAGTACTGGTTCCTGACCGATGAGATCCCCTGGGGCGAAAAGTACTGTTTGGAGGGCTACCTGTTCCCCGACACCTATGAATTCTATACCAGTGAAGACCCCGCCAATGTGTTGAACAAAATACTTCAGAACTTCGATGCCCGCTTTACGGACAAGATGAAAACCGACCTGGCTTCCATTGAGAGCCGTTACGGCCTGACCCTCCATGAGGTGCTGACCATTGCATCCATGGTGGAAGAGGAGGCTGTCGGTGCCACCAAGACCAGTGGTGATTTTGAGGGCTATAATATTGCCTCTGTCTTCTATAACCGTCTTGCCAACTGGGACGTCCCCATTTTGGGCTGTGATGCCACAGTCTACTATGCTATAGGCGACTACTTTGGTGAGGTCGGCGAGCTCACCGCCGCACACCTCAATACGGACAGCCCCTATAATACAAGAAAGTACGCAGGTCTGCCTCCCGGACCCATCACTAACCCCGGCAGCTACAGTATGTACGCCGCCCTGTCTCCCAACGATACGGACTATTATTACTATATATACGACTCAGAGCAGAAGTGCCATATCTTAAGCAAAACCGAGGCCGAGCATAACAAGCTGGCTGAAGAATTGAGGCACTAAATGAGAAAAATTGAGCTTCTGTCCCCTGCCGGGGACATGGAACGGCTGCAAATGGCCGTTCATTACGGTGCCGATGCGGTATATTTGGCCGGTACAGACTTCGGTATGCGCTCCTTCGCGGGGAATTTTTCCCCGGAGGAGCTGCCCCGGGCAGTGGAATTTGCCCATAGCCACGGTGTTAAGGTCCATGTGACCGTCAATACCATGCCCCGCAATGAGGAGGTCATGGCACTGCCGGAATACCTGGAGCGGCTGGAAGCCGCAAAGGTGGATGCGCTGATCGTTGCAGATTTGGGTGCATTTACCTTAGCCGGAAAATACGCCCCCTCCTGTCAACGGCACATCTCCACCCAGCAGTCCATTGCAAACTATGAATGTGCCAAGGCCTGGTACGACCTGGGCGCACAGCGGGTGGTGCTGGCAAGAGAGCTGAGCCTGGAGGAGATCCGTACCATCCGGGAAAAGACCCCGAAGGAGCTGGAAATCGAGACCTTCGGCCACGGCGCCATGTGCGTCAGCTACTCCGGCCGCTGCCTCTTAAGCAACTATATGACCGGAAGAGACTCCAACCGCGGTGCCTGCGCCCAGCCCTGCCGCTATCAATATGCCCTTATGGAAGAAAAGCGCCCGGGAGAATACTTCCCAGTCTTTGAGGACGAAAAGGGTACTTACATCTTAAACTCCCGGGATATGTGCACCATCGATCACCTGAAAGCTCTGCAGGACGCGGGCGTTGACTGCATCAAGATCGAGGGCCGGGCAAAATCCGCATATTATGCCGCCATCGTCACCGGCGCATACCGCCATTGCATCGACGATGTGGCTGCGGGCCGGCCCCTGGATCCAATTTGGCGGGATGAG
>CAYMPY010000151.1:0-4727 GCA_964392535.1 uncultured Oscillospiraceae bacterium | reverse complement strand
TGCACCTTCCGGCACAGCCTGCTTTTTTTCTTAGGGACTTTTTTTACAGCCCCTTATTTATATTTCAGCATGAACCTCTTTCATCTTGTCCCGGATTGAAAGCAGATCCGTAAAAGTTTCCGGACGTTTACCAGGGTCACGAAGCAGTGCCGAGGGATGATAGATTGCAGTAGTCCAAATCCCCTTTATGCAAAGCCAGTTACCGTGATCGCTTGTAATAGAAAACCGTCCATCAATGATCCTGCGGGCCGCAATACGCCCCAAGCACACAATAATTTTGGGTTGTAAAAGCATAAATTGTGCACGAAGAAAGTTCATACAAGCTTCCTGCTCCTGAGGAAAGGGGTCTCTGTTGTTGGGTGGCCTGCATTTAACAATATTGGCAATGTAGACATTTGTACGATTGAGATCAATGATCGACAGCATATCATCTAACAGCTTTCCGGCAGGCCCGACAAAAGGTTCCCCCTTCAAATCCTCCTGTTCACCGGGACCCTCACCAATAAACAAAATGTCAGCATTCTTATTGCCCACACCGAAAACAACATTGGTTCTGGTTGTGCAAAGACCACAGCGGGTGCATTGATTTACCAATTGTTCAAGCTCGGTCCAATCGACCATGTCAGCCCCTCCTTTGCATTTGCCTCCGTTTTTTTGCTTTCTTATTTGCACGCAGCATATAGCGAATTCGTGGCCATGCAAAAAATGCAACGCCAGCAATTATAACCGCAACAATAACAATTATCAAAATCGTAACCAGCACATTGGATTTGGGGTTACTGGCCTTGATTGTATAAGAATTCTGAATTGTCTGCACAGAATTCATAGCGTATAACTCTGCCTCCGCAAGGCAAAGATTTCCGTAAGATATACGAACTGAGGAAACATACTGATCTTTATCAATCGGCGCCGCATGAGAAACAGAGGCATCCGAATAAACAAAGCTCAGATCTTCCAAATAAACATCCTTTGGAACAATTGTCAAAACAGATTTTTTAGAACCAACAGTAAGATCACATTCGCCATTTTCAATATCCATCTGCTTTAAAATCTGTCCCTCATGTAATACCTGTACAGCTTTAAACCCATCAAATCCATAATCCAGCAGATTGGATACTTCCTTATATCCACCCATACTATAGACATCATATCTGTATTCATCATAGACCGTTTTAGCACCAATAATGATACAGATCATATCAAGACCGTCTTTAGATGCAGTGGAGGCAATGCAGCGTTCGTCATTAAGACCAACACCTGTTCTGCCGCCGGTCACACGACCGTCGTAATAAGTTTCGTTAGAATCACTGGTTAAATGAAAGTTGACGGTCGTAAGAGAACGAATTTCGTCGGTCAAATTGGTTTTATCGACCGTATAATAAATTGCTCCGAATATCTTGCGAAAGCTTTCGTATTCCATTGCTTTATCGAGAATGCGGGTCAGATCACGACAGGTGGAGTACTGATTCGAATCATGCATGCCATGAACATTGACAAAATTGGTTTCATTGCAACCAAGCTCTTGGGCATATCTGTTCATTTCTTCCACAAACGCCGCCTGAGAACCGGAAATATGCTCTGCAATTACAATAGCAGCATCATTACCGGAAGCAAGCAACATCAGATTCAACATATCTTCCAGAGTTAAAATTTCCCCATCCTTCAGCTCGGGTTTTATCATCTGCGCATCATGAGGCAATGAAGCAAAAGAACTTGTATTAACCGTAACCTTGTCTTGTAAATCACCTTGGTCAATTGCAATCATGGCCGTCATGATCTTCACAAGACTGGCAGGAATGATCCGCATATCACCATTCCAGGAATACATAAGTGTATCGGTGCTGTATTCATATAAGAACGCCGCTGTGCAATTGGTAATAAGCTGACGTTCACCGAGAATGCCACGCTGGGCCTCAATTGTGTGACAGCCCTCGGTAACCGATGCATCAGCTGGTTCGTTTTCTAAATTGAAGACCGTTTCTTCTGTTGTTGCAAATACAGGCAAACAACCAAACAGGATACTCAATAAAATAAGTAAACTAATGATTTTTTTCATATTAAACCTCTGTATATATCAAGGAGCACTTGAGAAAATTTATTTTATATAGTATAATGTAATGGCATTATATCATTTTTTTTTGAAGTAGTCAATGATCAGGAGATGAACAAATGAAAAAAGCCGCCATTATAATGATCATCATTACAGGTGTTTTTGCGTTTACTACACTGGGGTTATTTATAGGCCGCATGACAACAGACGGAAGCATTATAGTACATACCGATAAATCCGTAAGAACCGAAACATTAGATGAAGAAGTTACCATACCCGCCGGTCTGATCAATATTAATACTGCAACCTCGGAACAGCTGCAGGAGCTTCCTGGGATCGGCCAGGCAATGGCAGAGGAAATAATCGAATACCGCAAGAAAAACGGACCGTTTGAAACAAAAAGAGGACTTCTTAAAGTAAAAGGCATTGGTGAGAAGACCTTCGAGGAGCTAAAAAACATGATCACTGTAAAAGATGATAATTGAATCATTTTATAGTTTTCGCCTCCATATAGCATAAAACGCTGTATGGAGGCGAAAAATTCACATATTTCTATGATTATTAAGTCCAAGGCTGACCGCAATCGCATCATCGACAAGGGCCATATGCGCATCATCCAGTTTACCCATATGCTCACGTAAACGGCGTTTATCAATCGTTCTAACTTGCTCAAGTAAAATGATTGAATCCTTTGACAGGCCCACACTGCCGCCTGCAATATTTATGTGCGTTGGAAGTCTCGCCTTACTTGTTTGACTTGTTATAGCAGCAGCTATAACAGTGGGCGAATGTTTATTACCTGTATCATTTTGGACGATCAGGACCGGTCTGATACCTCCCTGCTCGCTTCCAACAACCGGTGATAGATCAGCGTAAAAAATATCGCCTCGTTTAACCGTGCTGTCCATTGGCTTCACACTCCGTGAGAGATCATTATTCGCGCTACCGGAATTTCATCCTTATGTAACGCGGTTTATGATATTGTCCCACATATTTGGGCGTTTTATACGGAAGCGCCTTTGCATTATCCTATGCCATATACTGACAAGATGTTACAAAAGCTTAAAATCAGAAACCTCAACAGACAAAATTCGGCGTCCATCCCACAAAAACTCACCACGTGTAATAGCTTCGCTCTGGTCGATCCACAGATCCACTGTCAATGCGTCCTGTTCGTAGCTGTCATCCAGCTGAAGGTAATAACCGTTCTTTTCCTTGGCACAGGCGCTTATGTAACCGCCTCTGACTGCCTTCATTAAAACCCAGGGGGCAGAAACAGGTGTAATTTGACCATCTGCCAGCATTTTAAAGGCAAGAACCTGGTCATCAAATGTAAGTGCTCCCTCCTGTTCATCAATTTTACCGGTAATCCCAGAAATGGAATCAGGCTTTAATACTGTAAACAGAAGTGCTCCATTTTTATCAAACTCACATTTTAAATCAAATTTATAAATTTCATCGCCATAATCAGCGGTAATGCCGGCGGTAAACGAACAACCATCGGCGTTAAGAATATTGCTTCTGAGACGATGCCCGGCATCCAGAGCAGCCTGTCCTGATGAACACCCGCATAAAAACACCAGACACAGAATTAACAGCAATACTCTTTTCATAAAACTCCACCCTATTTTAATAGTCGGGGAAGAACTGAAATCATATCCGTTGGCAGCATGCCATATTGCCCCATAGTTTCTGCGCACAGATCGCCGGCTGCGCCGTGAAGCCAAACACCGGCAGCTGCTGCCTGAATCGGTAGGATGCCTTGTCCAACTAAAGCTGTAATGATACCCGCAAGAACGTCACCGCTGCCTCCAGTCGCCATTCCCGGATTACCTGTTGAGTTTATGTACTGAACATCACCATCGGTTATAATAGTCTCGTGGCCTTTTAGCGCCATAATGCAGCCAAGATCTGCAGCCATTTGTTTTACCCCTGCTGCACGTCCATGATCCAAGCTACCTCCAAAGCGCAAAAACTCACCCTCATGTGGCGTTAAGATGGTTGCAGCTGTTCTTCTCCGCAAAATATCCTTATGCTTATTTAACACATTTATTCCATCAGCATCTACAATTACCGGTCCATCATAAGCTTCAAGAACATTGCATACAACAGATTCCGTGCCCTGAGAAATTCCGAGTCCCGGGCCAATCAGTACTGCATTTGCTTTATGGAGCAAATGCACAAGCTTTAAGCACGCTTCTTCTGCTAACATTCCATCATGGCAAGGAAGCGGAAAAATCACAGGCTCGGTAAGCTTAACGGCCTCAATTTCATATATACACGCAGGTACTGCAAGATACAGCAAGCCTGCTCCGGAACGAAGTGCACCCATGCTCGCAAGAGCAGGTGCACCTGTGCAGTTTTGACTTCCGCATATCAGCAGAAGTTTACCAAAATCCCCCTTATGTGCATTTCTCTTACGGTCAGGTAGCAGATTTAAAATATCTTCATGACTAAGCTGATACATTTACGCCCCCCCCTTTTAATTCATCATAGCATTGCGCAATTGAGCCGTCAAGCATCAAAAATATAGAAATGTAAAATAACCTGATAAAACGAAAAATTAGTACTTGACAAATGGAATAAAATGCGTTAATATACTTAGGCTTGCTGAAGCGCATATGGAGAAGTCGCGTAGCTGGCCGAGCGCGCACGATTGGAAATCGTGTAAACCCCA
>CAYMPY010000150.1:0-4872 GCA_964392535.1 uncultured Oscillospiraceae bacterium | reverse complement strand
GAACCACCACCAAATTCTCAGCAAAAAGCCCAGGCTGCGCCAACAGCCTGGGTTAATTTTTTGCTTGTGTATAAATCCGAAATTCGCCGGTTATTCGTAGCGCGGCGGGCAGTAGAAAATCAGGAGGTCAATGTTACCATTCTCTTTAAATTCACAGTCTACGCAATAATCTTCGGAGCTGAAGAAGGTAGTGTGCTTAATCAGCGGACGGATTGTCTTGTCCGAGAAATTGATTACAGCATATTCCTCGGGTGGGTAGTCGCCAAAATATGTGTCATTGATGGCATCCAAACAGGCCTGGCATAGGTGGCTCTGGATGGCAGCGGCATCAATAGGCTTCCGTTCACCTTGGATTTGGATATCTGCATATCCTCTGTCCGGATGTACGGATGCGTGTGCGTAGCTCTCCCCAGACTTTATGCTCTGCCGCTGCATAAACCCTGAAGGCTCCTCGATAAGGCTGCCGGTATCATCGTACCGGTTAATCTCCAGCCGCATGCATTCAAATGTGTTCAGGTTTAGAATGCCCATATTGTCTTGACCCCAGTACAACTTTGCCAGGGAACCTTCCTGCTCTCCACAAACGAAGCACTCTTCTGCCGTAATGGTGGAAACATAGGGGGTATGTACATATTCAGTAGGTTTCGCATCCGTTGCAGCCGGCGCGGAGCATGCCGTCAGCAGCACCATCAGAGCAATCGTTGTGCATAAAATTCGTTTCATTCAGTTTTACCTCCCTGAAAATAGGAATTGGGACACAGGTTGATAACGGTCTTTCCCTGCCGGTATGCCTTTTGTACATACCGGGCAGCACCGCCCCAACCATGGTGGATATACGAAATTACATAATCGCTCTGTCTGAGCAACCAATCGTTACGCCATGAAATTGCGAATTTGGGATGGATTTCCTCAATGCCCTCGGGAAGCATTGTGTCACCATAGCCACCATAGTCACCATACTCAGTATTCTCACCAGGCATATAGGCCAGGACTACCGCATACCGGATGGGGTATTTCTGCTGCAGCTGCCGCAGCGCTGCTCGTGTATAAAAATCAAAATAGCCCTGATTGCCGACATAGAAGGTTTCGACACCGTGCTCTACAATAAGATTTTCGATGGCAGCATACAAGTCCGCCTTCACGGATTCCGGTGTATCCTTATGCCCAAAGAACGTGCATGTTCGCTCCACGGCGCCACCTCCCAGAAAAGTTTTTCTTCATTATATATCCTATGGGATATAGAAGTCAACTAAACTTAACTCCGGAGCATTCATTACTTTTCCTATGGTTAATATAATTATGATAAATAAACCGTAGGAGGATATGCGCCATGAGCGGAGACAATTTCTTAAAAAGTATGGGGCAACGCATCCTGGCGCGTAGAAAAACCCTTGGGCTGACGCAGGATGATTTGGCGGAGATGATTGGTGTAACGCCACCCATGATTTCAAATCTGGAACAAGGCAAAAAGGCTATCCGGCCCGATAATCTTGCCAAAGTATGCAAAGCACTGGGTTTGAGCGCAGACTTCGTCTTGTACGGAGCTGACACACAGACCACTGTTGATGTGATTGCTGATAAGCTAACCCAGCTGACAGAAGCCGAACTGCAGATTGTCAACGATATGATTGATGCACTGAATAAGAACAGAGCGTAGGGCACAAAACCCTACGCTTTTTCTGTTACTTCAACCAAAAATAACGCCCACATTACTGTGAGCGTTACCTTGTCAATATGAAATTTAAATGCAGAACGCAGCGTAGAGGGGCACTATCTTTTTGCCGTCCTCAAAACCGAAGTTCTTAGCAGAGAGCTTGATGGCGTATGCGGGCTTATAGGTATCCATATATACTTTCAGGCTCTTGGCGCGGGTATTGTCTGCAGACTTGACCTCAACAGGAATGAGCTGACCTTCTCTCTGGATAACGAAGTCAATCTCAGCACCTCGGTCGGACTCCCAGTAGTAGGTAGAGTAACCGTTGATAGTCAGCTGCACATTGACGTAGTTTTCTGCCATGCCGCCCTTAAAGTCGTTCAGCTCCTCGACCATATACAGCACATCGTTTGCAGCCAAGTCCTTCTTGGCGCACAGCAGACCCAGGTCAGAAACATAAATCTTGAAGGCATCAATATCCCGGTAGTTCTCCAAAGGCTTCTTGATTTGCTCCACCCGGTACACCTGGGATACGATACCGGACAGGCACAGCCACTCGATAGCGTTCTCAAACTCGGAAGCACGACCGCCCTTTTTAATCAGCTTGTACTGGAAGCGGGTGTTCTTCTTGGAGAGCTGGACGGTGATGTTATCGTAAGCCAGCCGGGTCTTCTTGATTTCGTTCAGGTTGTTGTACTTGCTCATATCATTGAGGTAGCTGGCCAGGATGGTGTCCTGGGTATGCCGCACCAGGATATAATCCTTGGTCTGCACGAACTGCATCACGCACTCCGGCATGCCACCAACGACCAGGTACTGCCGGTACAGCTGCATAGCTGCATCGTGCAGAGCAGACGGCATCGGGGAATCAGTCCGGAAACACTCTTTGATTCTCTCTACCAGCGCGCCCTCGCCCATAGCCAGCATGAATTCTTCCACATCCATGGGATACAAGGTCTTCATATCCACCTTACCCACGGGGAAGGAGAACTTCGCCCGGTTGACCGCGACGCCCAGCAGGCTGCCGGCAACGATGATATGGTACTCCGGTGCGTCCTCACAAAAGTATTTCAGTGATGTCAGCGCTCGCTCACACAGCTGCACCTCGTCAAAGACAATCAAGGTCTTGCCCTTTACGATTGTCTGACCGGCTACGTGAGACAGAATGGGAATCAGGTAATCCGGGCTGATATTCTCATCAAAGGTCTCATTTAGTTTAGGGTTGGTCTCAAAGTTGAAATACGCCACATTATCGTAGTGGGTGCGTCCGAATTCCAGGATGGACCAAGTCTTGCCCACCTGTCTGGCACCCTGCAGAATCAAAGGCTTTCTGTGGGGATTTTCCTTCCAGGACTCCAGATAACCCATGATTTTTCTATCCATAAACATCCCTCCTAACAAGGTTTGAATACAGTGTAGCATAAGTTTGTGTAAAAATCAATGTATTATTTTGAATATTTAACACTAAACTGCACGAAGTTTGTCGAAGGAATCACACTATTCGACACGAATAGCTTATTTCTACGGTTTTTTGGCATATACACGCTCATGAAAGCGCATCATGGCAAAGCAGAACTGCTCCTGCGGTGTCAATGTTGTATGAGAGGGGTCGCCCTCGCGGATTTTTAAGGTGCGGCGAATTTCTTTCGGAATTACAATACGACCAAGGTCGTCAACACGGCGTACAATACCTGTGGCTTTCATATATATCTATCTCCTTATTTTACAAATTACGCTGTTAGTATCTGTAAATGTGAGAAGATTATACTTATTATTTGATTCGTTATGTGGGCAAGAAATGCAGCAGTGTTAAAAATGGCTTGGAAATATATTCTTACACGGTGCATCTGAAAACGCACCGTGATAGTTACCTTACAAAAAAGCACAGCAGCAGGAGATTTTCTCCTACTGCTGTGAAAATATATTATAAATTAAATAAATAACTGATTAAGAAACAAATACACGCCAAAGCTCTGCGATAATGGGGATCAGCAGTGCGGGGAGCATATTGGCCACCTTGAAGGTTTTCTCACGGACCAAATTGATGCCGACGCAGAAGATCAGGGCACTGCCCACAAAGGACAGCTCTGCAATTAAGCCCTCACTGATTACTGAGCCGAACAGGGCGGCGATCAGGGTAATGATCCCCTGATAAATAAACAGCGGCAGCGCAGAGAACACCACGCCTACGCCGTAGGTGGCGGCAATAATGGCAACGATGGCAAAGTCCAGCGCCGCTTTTGCGATGAGGGTGGAGCTATCACCGGAAATACCGTCCTGCATTGCGCCTACAATGGCCATGGCCCCTACGCAGATGATCAGGGAGGCGTTTACAAAGCCCTCCACAAAATGATTATCGTTTTTGATCCGTGCAGCGGCCTTCAGCTTGATGCCCAGCTTTTCCATTTTTGCTTCAATGTCAATGAGCTGACCCAATATGGCACCAATCACCAAACTGAAGATCAGCAGCATGGTGCCACGGGTGGAAACAGCCCCATTTTCGATGATCAGCATATATTTCAGCACGCCGCCAACGCCAATAAACAGCGTGGCAAGGCCCAGCGCCTGCATAAGAATCTTTTCAAACCGCTGTGCAATACCTTTTTTCAGCGCCATGCCCAGCAAACCACCTACGATAACTGCCGCCGTATTGACGATTGTACCCAGTCCAATCATGTCCTGCCTCCGGGAGAAGATTTGTTTTATCCTACCACAAAGCACAAAAAATGCAACAAAAAGAGGTTGTCTCGACGAATAATATGAGAAGTTAAAGCATTATTTAACCATTTGGTTAAATAATGCTTGACAAAGGGCAATTGCTGTGGTACAGTATATTTAACCGAAAGGTTAAATGATATAAAAGGAGGCAAACTTATGGGATTTCAACAAACCATGAAGGCCTTGTCCGATCCGATACGAAGAAGCATTTTGGAGCTACTGCGGGGCGGACGGCTTTCAGCCGGTGAGATCACGGAAAAATTCCCTGTTAGCGGTGCGGCCATATCCAAGCACCTGTCTGTGTTAAAGGAAGCGGATCTCATTCGGGATGCCCGGGAGGGTAAATTTATTTTCTATGAGCTGAACACCTCTGTTTTAGAGGAAGTAATGCTGTGGCTTACAGGCCTGAAAGGAGAAGCACAATGATCCGTAAAAATTTAAAAGCGGGAAATTGCAATAGCAAGTTGCAATAGTTTTGACAAGTAACAATCCAGGTAGGG
>CAYMPY010000149.1:0-4873 GCA_964392535.1 uncultured Oscillospiraceae bacterium | reverse complement strand
TAAGCGGAAACGCCGCAGGCCAGCTCGAAGAAGTAGAACATTTCGCCCAGCTTCTCATTGTTCAGCTCACCCATATCCATGGTGATAACCGGCACGCCTCCATCCACATGGGCAGCCAGTGTACCCAGGTATGCCTTCTCATCCACGAAGTCCAGGGTCTTGCCCTCTAAGTAGTTCAGGCCGTCCAGATTCTTGTAGTCGCCGCCGATGGTCATGACCTCTGCGGGTGCATCAAAGCGAACCATGGTCTCGAAGATGTTGCGCTCACCCTGCTGGATCATCTGACCCAGGGAGTGGAGATCTGCGGTAAACTCAGCAGTAACAGGGAAAATACCCTTGCCGTCCTTGCCCTCGGACTCACCGTAGAGCTGCTGCCACCAGCCGCCCATCATCTTGAAGCCAGGCTCAAAGGACTCTAAGATCTCGATGCACTTGCCGTTTCTGTAGAGCAGATTCCGGGTTGCGGCATACAGCCACACAGGGTTTTCAAAGCTGCGCAGGTCGTACTCCTTCTTGGCCTTCGCTGCGCCACGCATAACCTCCATAGGGTCAATGCCTGCAACTGCCATGGGCAGCAGACCAACAGCGGTCAGCACGGAGTAGCGGCCACCCACATTGGGAGGAATGACGAAGGTCTCCCAACCCTCCTCGTTGGCCATCTGACGCAGTGCGCCATTGACAGGGTCGGTGATGGCATAGGTGCGCTTCTTTGCGCCGTCAGTGCCGTACTTGCGCTCCAGCATCCAGCGCAGCGCACGGGTTGCGATGGCAGGCTCGGTGGTGGTGCCGGACTTGGAGATGATGGCAATGGAGAAATCCTTGCCCTCCAACAGCCGCTGCAGCTCGTTCCATGCACGGGTGGACAGGCCGTTGCCTGCGTAGTAGATCTGGGGGTTACCCTTGCCCTTGCCGATGTTGTGGTTACAGCCCTGCATCAGCTCGATAGCGGCACGGGGGCCTAAGTAGCTGCCGCCGATGCCGATAACCACGAATACATCGGATGTCTCCCGGATGCGCTCTGCAGCTGCACGGATGCGGACAATTTCCTCGGTCTCTTCCTCCACAGGCAGGTTCAGCCAACCTAAGAAATCGTTGCCTGCACCGGTACCCTCGGTCAGAGTCTGGTGTGCTTCAAATACATCCTTTTCCGTTGCCAGCAGATCCGGCAGGCTCAGCTGACCCCAAACATTGGAAATATCAACTTTAATCATTTGCTTTTGGTCCTTCCTTTTTATAGTGTTTCATCTTATGTTACATTAAAATTCCTCCAAACGCAAGAGGAAAAAATAATTTCTGAAAATATCTGTAGCATTTTTTACAACTGACGATTATAATAAAAGAAAAAACTTGGAGGACACACCTATGAAATACGGCTTTGGTGTAGACCTTGGCGGCACCACCGTCAAGCTGGCCTTTTTCAGCAGCGAGGGTACCATGCTCCACAAATGGGAAATTCCCACCAACACACAAGACGGTGGCAAGTACATTCTGCCCGATATTGCAGAGTCGATTTTAAGCTATCTGAATCAAGAACAGATCCCCCACGATCAGATCATTGGTATCGGTATCGGTGTGCCCGGCCCGGTCAGCGATGACGGCACAGTAAACATGTGTGTCAACTTAGGCTGGGGCGTATTTAATATTGCAAAGGAGCTTTCCCGGCTTACCGGCTTTAAGGTCCGTGCAGGCAACGATGCCAACGTAGCTGCCATGGGCGAATACTGGCTGGGCGGCGGCCGGGGCAGCAAGAGCATGGTCATGGCCACCTTAGGTACCGGCGTTGGCGGCGGCATCATCGTTGATGGCAAGCTGCTTTACGGTGTCCACGGCGCAGGCGGCGAAATTGGTCATATGGTCATTAACCGGGCTGAAACCGAGGCCTGCGGCTGCGGTAAGCACGGCTGTGTGGAGCAGTACTGCTCCGCAACCGGCGTAGTGCGCCTGGCAAAAAAAGCCCTCGCCGCCACGGACGCGCCCTCCGTTCTGCGGGGCAAGGACTTTACCTGCAAGGATGTGTTTGATGCCGCCGGGGATGAGGTTGCAAAAACCGTGCTGGACCAGGTTTACCGCTACTTAGGCGAATTTCTTGGAAATATCTGCTGTGTGCTGAACCCGGACACGGTGCTGTTGGGCGGCGGCGTCAGCAAAGCAGGACAGCAGCTGATCGACGGCATAAAGCCCTACTTTGAAAAAGCCGTATTCCACGCCTGTAAAAACGTCCGCTTCTGCCTGGCCACCTTAGGCAACGATGCCGGCGCATACGGCGCATTTAAGCTGGTCCTGGACGAAGCGATGTAGGTAACGGATTTATCCGTTCCGGAATGCATAAATGCATTCCCTACGAGGTTTTGGGGATCGTAATTGTTAATACGATCTGACTTTCTGTTTCCTTTCGCTCAGAGATGGCCGGGATACCGGACTGCTGAATGCGGGCCAGGGTCTTGCTGACATTTTTTAAAAAAGCACTTACATCCGGCTTTTCCGGGGCTTTGCCAGCCAGGAAAGAACGGATGTATTGCTCTGTGCGGGCCACACTCATCTCCTGCCGCACCACGGCGGCGATCACCTGCAGCTTGTCTGCCTCTGTGGGCAGCTGCAACAGTGCACGGGCATGCCGTTCCGTAAGCTTACCCGCCCGCAGGGCATCCAACACCGGGTCAGAGTGGCGTAATAGCCGCAGCTTGTTGGAAACGGCACTTTGGCTTTTTCCAATGGCCGCCGCAGCCTGCTCCTGACTCATGGACCATTGCTCCATCAGGGTGCAGATGCCACGGGCCTGTTCGATGTAGTCCAGATCCTCCCGCTGAAGATTTTCAAGAAGTGCCGCCATGCCGGATTCCTTGTCGGTCATGGTCATGACGATACAGGGCACATCCGTAAGTCCTGCCAAATGGGCGGCCCGCAGCCGCCGCTCCCCGGCAATGAGCTGATAGCCGCCATCCACACGGCGCACAGACAGGGGCTGTAATATCCCATGACGGCGAATACTGGCGGCCAGCTCCTCTAATTTTTCCGGGGAAAACATTTTCCGTGGCTGGGCGGGATTGGGGGCAATGGCACTTGCGGGAACAAAAACCACCCGCCCGGTCTGCATATAGGTTTTCAGTTTTTGGCACTGCATAGGCTTCCTCCTAAGTATTTGTGCCATTATTGTAAAACCGGCAGGATTAGAAAAAACACGAACAAACACCCGACATTCACAAAACTCATCGACAGAATATTTGTAGGGACCGACATCCTCGACGGTCCTGACAAAAACGCCTAAAAGGGCCGTCCGGGAGGCCGGTCCCTACATAATCCGTTATTCGAGAGGTATATCATGACACAAAGGTTATATTATGAAGATAGTGCCTTGCTGCAATTTGAAGCAACCGTCACCGCCTGCCAGGCCGTAAAGGGCGGCTACGAGGTGACCTTAGATCAGACCGCCTTTTACCCGGAGGGTGGCGGCCAGCCCTGGGACACCGGCAAATTGGGAGAAGCTAAGGTGCTGCAGGTTATTGAGCAGAGCGAAGAGGTCCTGCACCTGTGTGACCGGCCCCTGACCACAGGCGAAACGGTTTCCGGTTTCGTGGACGGTGACCGGCGGCTGGATCTTATGCAGCAGCACAGCGGTGAGCATATACTCTCCGGCATTATTTGCGGAAAATACGGCGTTTCCAATGTGGGCTTCCATGTGGGCGCACAGATCATGGAAATTGATTTTTCCGGCCCCATCCCGGCAGAGGACCTGCCCGAATTGGAAAAAGCCGCCAATGAAGCCATCTGGAAAAACCTGCCTGTTATCTGCGACTACCCCGAAAATCCGGGGGTCTACCGCTCCAAAAAAGAATTGGAGAGCCCGGTGCGGATCGTGGAGGTGCCCGGTTATGACCGCTGTGCCTGCTGTGGCGTTCATGTAAAGCATACCGGCCAGGTGGGCCTGATCAAAATCGTCTCTATGGTGAAATTCCATCAGGGCGTTCGATTGGAATTGCTGTGCGGCAAGCGGGCCTATGAATATGTGGCTGCCACCACCGAACAGAACAAGCAAATTTCCGGCTTGCTGTCTGCAAAGCCCTTGGAAACCGCCGCTGCCGCAAAGCGGCTCAGTGACCAGCTGGCAGCGGAAAAGTTCCGTGCCGCCGGTCTTGAAAAACGGCTGTTTGAAACCATCGCAAAAAGTTATGTAAACCAAGAGTTTGTTCTGCACTTTGAATACGGTCTGGCACCTGCCGGTGTGCGGGAGCTGGCTGATCAGATGGGCAAGGTATGCAAAACAGCAGTGGTCTGCTCCGGTAGTGACGAAGGTGGCTACAGTGTTTGTATCATCGGTCAAGGCGCAAAAGAGCTGGGCACAAAAGCAGCGGCGGCACTAAATGGCCGGGGTGGCGGCAAACCCGAGGCATTTCAGGGCAGCTTGAAGGCCGCCCGTGCCGAAATCACCCAATTTTTGCAGTTACAGGGCTTCTGAATTTCATTTTTTGTGATGTGTGTCAATTCTTTTGGGCAAAATGGGTCTTATTTTGACAATTCCACTACTTTACAAGTCGAAAATGTTATTGTATAATTGTTTTGTTTGGGTTTATAACAAATCCACAATATTTTATATTTAATTGCCGCTTGTCGGTAAGAAAAAATGGAGGAAATAACCATGTCTGTAAAAGTTGCTATTAACGGTTTTGGTCGTATCGGCCGTCTGGCTTTCCGTCAGATGTTCGGTGCAGAGGGCTTCGAGGTTGTCGCTATCAACGACCTGACCTCTCCCAAGATGCTGGCTCACCTGCTGAAGTATGACTCCACCCAGGGCGCTTACGCTGCTCCCTTCGGTACTCACACTGTCGAGGCTGGCGAGGACAACATCGTTGTCGATGGCAAGAAGATCACCATCTAC
>CAYMPY010000148.1:0-4897 GCA_964392535.1 uncultured Oscillospiraceae bacterium | reverse complement strand
GCCAACGCCGGTGACGTATTAGGCGACGGCAAGATATCCTATGATGCCGAAACAGCTACCCTGACCCTGACCGATGCCGCTATCAGCAATGCAGATGGCATTGGAATCAAGGCAACGGGAAATCTGACCATCAATGGCAGCGGCAGCGTGGCCGGCAGTACCTACGGCATCTATGTTGACGGAATGCTGTCTATTACATCCGGCTCGGTTATTGAAATGACCGGTACTGAAAACTGTGCGCTTGCAGTACGTGATGGCATTTTAACGGACAATATTATTGTTTCTGTCCCGAAGAATTATGCGATGGGCAGTGTCGGCGAGGAAGATCATACTACCTACGGTACCTATATTGAGGAGAACGATGAGTATAAATTCATCCCTGCAAAAACAGTTAAGTTTGAGCCCGGATATATGATCTACTTCGATGTGGGCGAGAGTATGGACTATATCGAATATCAGGAAATCGTTGCGGGCGGTAAAGTTGAGAGACCTGCCGATCCGACACTGAGCGGCTACACCTTCGTTGGATGGTACACCGACGAAGCATTCACGGAATCTTACGATTTTGACGAGGCGGTATACGATAACCTTTGGCTGTATGCCAAATGGGTGCCTGTTGCAACAGATGATGGAAACAATCCCTCTGATAATACACAAACAGACAACGATACCGACGAGAATGATACAACATCCGACACCACTCCTCCTCAGACCGGCGACAACAGCAATATTTGGCTGTGGGTTGCACTCCTGTTCGTAAGCGGCGGCGCAGTGATTACCTTGACTGTCGTGGACAGAAAAAGAAAAGCAGTAAAATAAATTTTGAAAGGAGATTTATTTTCGAAGCTTATACCAATTCATTGACCAAATAAAAAGACCATGTAAACAGCAGTAGGCGATAACTTTCTGCTATTTGTGCTATAATCAAAGAAAAAACGGTGATTTCATGGATAAAGGATTAAAACTACTGCTTACGACATACTGGAACGGCGGAATGTAGAGCTACAAAGCACCAGCTGCCGAAGATTACGAACAAACCAAAACCGAGGGCTATATGTTTGATTCTGCACCGGTACTTACGTATGACGAAACACTTCGGGCGCTTCGAACTGTTTTGAATAAAATATCTCCCAAAGATGTTGCAAATGCTTTTCTTTTCAGCTTGTCCACACGGAAACCGCAATATCGGTCTGCCCTTGGCAGTTATTATTACGCGTTGGCAATTCCCGATCACAGCCATGATACAACCGGAGCCTGCCTTTTTCCTGTAAAAACGCATAAAAATCGCACAAATCGCACAAAATAATACTGTCCATCACAGAAGCTGTATTCTGTGCAAAAATGCGCACAACAAGGAGAAAGACTATGGATTTTAATGCTGTTCCCATCGGCTTTGGTTTGGCACTATCTGCCAACACTGCAGCCATGAATCATTTTGCACACTTACCTGAAGAGCAAAAGCAGGATATTCTGGGCAAGGCCCGGGATGTCCGTTCGGATACGGAAATGTACAGCCTTGTGGCATCCCTGGCTAACCCTACAGAGCAATAACAAAATCCGGCGGGACACTCCCGCCGGATTTATTACTCGTTGAGCGCATCTACAACAAACTGTGCCAAGCTCGGCCACTGCTCCGTGATCTCCGGTGCTTCATGGCTGAACCGAACCACTGCGCCGGCTTGTGTAAGCAAAACCCAATCGCCGTTGGCACAGGTGCAGATCACAATGCCATCCGGCTTTACTTCCAGCAGTTCTTCTTTTTCCAGTAATTTGTAGAATGCTTCCGTTTCTGCCTGACTCTTTTCCACAGAAAGAAGACAGTATTCATCCGATAAATAACCGCCATCGGCAACGGAATAATAGGGCAACATCGGTACGTATTTTGTTTCAGCCAACACCTCTGCATTTTTCTTGGAAAGCTTTTTGCCGAAATCTTCTTTGCGGTCCGTCTTGGCCTTACGCAAAATCTTTAAGGCTTCTTTTTCTGAGATCTGCCACAGTGGCCGTTCTTTTCTTTTCAGTGCATCGCAATCCAAAAGGCTTTGCTCCATATATGTCCTCGCAGGTCTTGGACAATCACTTGTTTCGAGCAAGGTATATCCGGAAGGGATACGATCCAGCACCGGCACCGGCTTCAACGCACCGGCAGGGATTGCTTTTTCTTGCAGAAGCCGCTGTGCCACATCCTTATGAATAAGAATCTGATACAAGCCGCAGCAGCTAAACGTCCTTGGAATATAGCCATAGACGATCCCACCGGCCGGCATATCCTCTTTTCTATAGCAATAAGGCAAATTCAGTTGTATCCATTTGCTGAAAACCTCACCCAACCGTGGCAGCCAGCCGCCGTCAGGCCCAAGGTTCCGCAGATCTTGGTTTTTCAAGTCCCATGCTACCGCCACAAACGGAATACGCTGTGTGCCAAAAGCTGCAAAATATTGTTGCGCAGCATATTTCCCCGTATCTCTGATCCAGCAGAAATCCAAGCCTGTCATTGCGTTTTCCCGGTATGCTTTATAAAAGCGTTCAGGCACACAAATGTTATAGCCACAGCGTTTGGGGGCAGCCGCCAGCTCCCGATAGGCCTTAATGGTGCAGAGCTTGATCGGATCACCGTCCTGCGTGGAGATATTTACATAGTCACCCACTGTTTGATCCTTGAAGAATGCACTGTCAATTTCGTACCAGTCTGTATCAAAGTCCGTGTATTGCCTGGTATACAAACCGCGGGCAGTCCAGCCGTTTTCTTTGCAGAAACCGGTGATTTTTCGGAGAATTTCTTCCGCTTTTGGATCGTCCTTTTTTAAGCTGCTCCAGCCCACACAATCACATTTCTTTCCCAAGGAATGAACAAAAGCGATATTCTCCTTGTATTCCTCTTCTTTATTCTGACGCGTTATGCCTTGTTTATCAAGAATCCAATGCACATCCTCAATATATTTCATGAAGCACCACCCCTTTCCGATTTTTTTAATTGTAATCCTTTTAAGAAAAGAAGTCAACAAAACCGTTTGTTTCCAACGAATTATAGGTTGACTTCTACCTATTTTTTGCATATACTAAAGGCAGAAGGAGCTGATTATATGCAAATTAATACAAACACCATCGTATCCGTAACGGAAGCGAATCAAAACTTTTCACGGGTCACCCGGATCGCAGAAAAAAACGGTCAAGCGGTGATCTTTAAGAACAACCGCCCCAAGTATATGGTCATCGATTTGGAAAGCTCCCCTATGATAGAGCTGACTGATGATGAAAAAATTGACATTGTGGCTGCAAGAATTTTGAAGCGTTTTAAGCCTGCCTTTGAGGAGCTTGCCAAATGATCAAGTTTTCAAAAGAAAAAGTGCTTTTACTGCACAAGCTGATTGCCCAAGAGACCGGCGGCAGCATCGGCGTGCGGGACGAAGGCCTGCTGGAATCTGCTTTAGAGGCTGCTTTTTCCGGGTTTGGCGGCAAAGAATTTTACCCAACCAAAGAAGAAAAGGGCGCAAGGCTGGGGTATAATCTGATTTCCAATCACGCCTTTGTGGACGGCAACAAACGCATCGGCATGTATGTAATGCTGACCTTTTTAGAGGTTAACGGCATCCACATGGACTGCACCAACGCTGATGTAGCCGAAACCGGTTTGGCAATTGCTTCCGGAAAAATGGATTATGATGCACTTCTGCAGTGGGTTAACGATCATCGCACATAAAAATTGAATATAAAGCTATAACAGGAGCTGAAGATTCATGAACGAGCAGCAGATCATTGATTCTGCAATTGAATATATTGAAGCATTGTTTGCAGACGATTGCGGCGGACATGATGCACAGCATTCCATGAGGGTCTATCGCAATGCCTCTTTGATTGCTGACACAGAACCGGATTGCGATCGTTTTATTGTTTTATTGGCGGCACTGCTCCACGGTGCGGACGACCACAAATTATTTCATACGGAAAATAACGAAAACGCCCGTATATTTTTAGAAATGAATACAGCCGAAGGCAAACGCCTCGCCCAAGCCCGTCACAGCCTGATGGAACAGTTTTTGAAAGAATTAGAAAAAGAAGAAGCTGTCTCAAAATAATTAGTCGTAGGGACACCCGTCCTCGGGTGTCCGAGGAAACCGTAGAAAAAGAGGGTAACCGGTACATTTTTGTACCGGTTACCCTTTTTTCGGACACTCCGGAGGAGTGTCCCTACGAGTTGATATTTTAGTGAGACATGCCTTGTGCTTTTATACACCTTTACGGTGCAGAATATAGGAATAAACAAAGGGCGCAATGACCATCAGCAGCATAATAGACATGAAGATCCAAACGGAGCCGGTAAAGCTGGCGGGGATGATCGCAAAGCCGCAGATGACCCAAAGCCAGCCCGCAAAGCGGTGGGTCTTGTTCCAGTTTTCCTCGCTGTTAAGGGTCCAGGGGATCTTGATGCCGATGGTGTAATTCTGCTTACATTTGGGCATATAGTTGCCGATGATCACAAACAGCAGACCCATAAACACCGGAATAAGGATCTCGATTCGTACCGCTACACCAAAAACGATGCAGTAGGTGGCCGTATAAAGCACAAGGGACAAAACAGGAATGATCCAGAAGACCAGCTGCAGGATCTTTCCGCCGTGGTTTTTGCTCTTGGGATCGGCAAGTGTGCCAAGAATACACAGCCACTGGGCAGCCAGCAGGATGCCGGACAAACCAAATACAGCAAAGCCCTTACTACTCCAGCCATCGATCTCTCCGGCTGCGTTCCAGTGGGTCGGGATCTGCTCCGGTAGCTTATCCCACATAATAATGCCTGCCACCACAGGAATCAAAATCACAATAGATGCTAAAATTAAAGCTTTTAAATTTTGGCGCATTGTAAAATGAACCTGCAATAGTGACAAAAAATATCCATAGT
>CAYMPY010000147.1:0-5023 GCA_964392535.1 uncultured Oscillospiraceae bacterium | reverse complement strand
ACGGCACCGGCAAGATCGCCGACGAGGAAATGACCGCTCTGCTGCGCAAGACCTGTGATCTGACCCCCGCAGGTATTATCAACAAGCTGCAGCTGCGCCGTCCCATCTACGGCAAGACCGCCATGGAAGGCCACTTCGGTGTGGAGGAGCTGCCCTGGGAGCAGACCGATATTGCCGACGAGCTGAAGAAGCTGGCAAATATCTGAAAAAAAGTTAAAGCCGTCACAAAAAAGTGACGGCTTTTTGAAAAATTTCAGTACAATTTAAGAAAAGTATGCTATAATGATCGAAAACCCTAAAAGGAGGAGCAGGCTTTGATTGAAGTAAAGCATTTGGTGAAGCGGTACGGCAACAATTTAGCGGTGTCGGACCTTTCCTTTACCATTGAAAAAGGCCGGATCTACGGTTTCCTGGGCCCCAACGGCGCAGGTAAATCCACAACCATGAATATTATGACCGGTTGTCTGGCTGCCACCGGCGGTCAGGTGCTGATCGACGGCTACGATATTTTTGAAGAGGCTGATAAGGCCAAGCGGCTTATCGGCTATCTGCCGGAGCATCCCCCGGTGTATATGGACCGCACGCCCATGGAGTATCTGACCTTTGTGGGCAACTGTAAGGGCCTTTCCGGCAAAAAGCTGAAGGATGAGATTCGCCGTGTCATGGAGGTTACCCAGATCACCCACATGCAGGATCGGCTGATCGGCCACCTGTCCAAGGGCTACCGTCAGCGTGTTGGTATTGCCCAGGCTATTTTGGGTGACCCGGAGATCATTATTCTGGACGAGCCTACAGTTGGTCTTGATCCCATGCAGATCAAGGAGATCCGCAGTGTGATCACGGAGCTTGGCAAGGATCATACGGTTATTCTGTCCAGCCATATTCTGTCTGAGGTTCAGGCGGTTTGTGAGACCATCATGATCATTAACGGTGGCGTGCTGATTGCTATGGATACGCCTGAAAACCTGGAAAAGCAATTTGCAGGTGATACGGTGATCCAGCTGACAGCCATGACCGATTGTGCTCGTGCGCAAGGTCTCCTGGAGCAGGTGGAAAACATTCAGCTGCAGAAGCTGGAGGCTGTCGGGGAGGACCGCTGCAGCGCAGAGATCACTATGACCACCGACGACGAAGAGGCTGTGTGCTTTGCAATCAGCAAAGCATTTATGGATGCGGGTGTGCTGCTGCTGAAGCTTAATCCTGCCCACGCATCCCTGGAGGATGTATTTATCCGCCTGACAGCGGAAGCCAGTATAAAGGAAAAGGAGGTGCGCTGATATGCGTTCTGTGTTTAAGCATGAGCTGCGTGGCTATTTTTCCGGCATGACCGGCTTTGTATTTGGCGCATTTCTGCTGTTCTTCTGTGGCATTTTTACAATGCTCTATAATTTAAAGACCATGTACGCCAATTTTGAGTATGCACTGAGCGATATGACTTTGGTGTTCCTCATTGCCATTCCTATTCTGACTATGCGTGTCATTGCGGAGGAGCGGCGTAATAAGACCGACCAGCTGCTGTATGCACTGCCCATTACTATGACCCAGGTGGTCGTTGGTAAGTACCTGGCTCTGCTTGTGACCATGCTGCTGCCTGTGCTGATCATTGCGCTGTACCCGCTGCTCCTGAGCAGCTATGGTCAGGTATCTTTGGTGACAGCCTATAATGCGCTGATGGGCTTTTACCTGCTGGGTGCTGCCCTGATGTCTATTGGTCTGTTTATTTCCAGTGTGACCGATAGCCAGGCTGTTGCTGCCGGTGTGTGCTTTGCGGTGATGCTGCTCAACTACTTCCTGGCAACGCTGGCCGGCTTCCTGCCCACCGAGGCCATTGCCTCTTACTTTGCCTTTGCGGCCCTGCTGCTGTTGGCGGTAGGTCTGTTTTGGTACATGACCAAGAATAAATTTGTATCCCTGATTGCCTGCACGGTGACCCAGTGCGGCCTGCTGTGCTGGTATTTGCTGAATGAGTCCTTCTTTGAGGGCGCATTTCAGAAGCTGATTGGAGAGCTGAGCCTTTTCCAGCGGTTTTATGTGTTTATTAACGGTTTCTGTGACCTGACAGGTGTTGTCTATTTCCTGTCTGTGATCTTCTTCTTTGTCTATCTGACCGTTCAATCTATGGAGAAGCGGAGGTGGAGTGCATGAGCAAAATGAATTCCTTCCGTACCCGTTCCTTCCGGGCAGGCGGCTACAGCTTCCTGGCGGCTCTGATCGTGCTGGCCTTTTTGGTGGCTGTCAATGTGATCATGAATGCGCTGCCCACTACCGTGACCAAGCTGGATGCTACCCAGTCCAAGCTGACCACGCTGTCTGATCAAACCAAAAATGTACTGAAGGTACTGGATAAAGACCTGACCTTTAACTGGCTCTGCCAGGAGGGCATGGAGGACCCGGTTGTGGAGACACTGCTGAATCAGTACGCATCCTCATCCGGCCACATCAAGCTGCAGAAGCTGGACCCGGCGGTGAATCCCGGTCTCTATGAGCAGTATACGGACGAGTATTACGATAACTCTGTGCTGATCACCTGTGGTGACCGCACAAGATATGTGTCCTACACCGATATCTATGTGATGGACTACGAAAAGTACTATGCTTCCGGTGAGGAGGAGTGGATCTTCCAGGGTGAGGATGCACTGACCCGCAGCATTTATTATCTTGCAACCGATGATGTGCCCAAGGCCTATTATATTACCGGCCACGGCGAGACCGGCTTTACCGATGAGCAGAAGAATGTGTTCCTGGACGAGAATATCGACCTTGCACAGCTGAAGCTGGTTGGTGAGCTGACCATACCCGAGGATGCAGATATGCTCATCTGCTATAAGCCCACTGCGGATTTCTCCGCCGATGAAACAGAGGTCTTGAAGCAGTATGTGACAACCGGTGGTAAATTCCTGCTGGTTACAGGCTATATGGAGCAGAAGCTTGAGAATTTAGAGAGCATCATGGCTGCATATGGCGTTACCTCTGTGGACGGTATGGTGCTGGAGGGCAACAGCAATTACTACTCCCAGTACCCCTACTGGTTGCTGCCCGAGCCGAAAACCCATGCCATCACCGATCCTGTGCTTTCTGATCGGCTCAATGTGCTGATCCCGCAGGCCAGGGGCTTAAAGGTGACACAGACCGGCTCTGTGACGACAGTGGTCACGGAACTGCTGGTTACTACAGATCAGAGCTATTCTAAAATCGGCACAAACTGGACCTCCACAGATAAGGCTACCGGAGACATTGACGGCCCGTTTAGCCTGGGTGTTGCTGTAGAAGATGCAGTGCTGGGTACAAAGGCAGTTTGGTTCAGCTCTGATTATATACTGGACTCCAACTGCGGTGCAGCTCAGGATCTGTTTTTCAATGCGGTCAACTGGATGTGCGACCAGGAGGAGCTGATCTCCATTCGTGGCAAGGATGTGACCCAGCAGTACCTGACCATGAATGAGGATGCGGTAACCACCATGACCTGGATCGTGGTAGCAATCGTGCCTCTGGGCTTCCTGGTGATCGGTATCAGTATTTACACGCGGAGGAAAAAGAGATGAATCGTGGCAAAAAGCTTTTAATTCTGCTGGCTGTGCTGGCTGTGGTCATTGCGGCTACGATCCTCATCGTGAAGCTCAATGAGCCGGAGATAATTCCCCTTTCCACTGTCAGTGGTGAGTCTGTGCTGCAGATCGATGTGGCCAATATGAAGCGGCTCCAGTGGACTTATGGAGAAGCGGAGTATGACTTTAACTTCTCCGCTGAGGGCTGGACCTGTAATATCCAGCCGGACTATGTACCCGATGCAGAGCGTATGGCCAGGATTTTGGTGAATCTAAAGGATATCCGCGCGGAGCGGATCATCAACGAGCCTCAGCCGCTGAGTGTTTACGGTTTGGAAAACCCCAGCTGTGTTGTTACCGTGGACGGTGTGAAGATCAGCTTCGGTGATGAATCGTCCCTCAATTCCACCGTTTATATGTCCTTGGGCGACGGTAAGGTGTATATGGTTGAAAATAGCTATTATTTCGCATTTACCTTTACCAGAGAAGAGCTGGTGCAGATCAATGCTGTTCCGGATATGCCGGGGCTTAACCGCATTACCGTTGAGAATAAAAGCGGTACGTTTACACTGGAAAAGCTGGAGCAGTCCGGCAAGACCTATTCCGATCACTACGCCTGGTTCGAAGCCGGTAGTGAGGAGATGATCTCTCAGGATGTAGTGGCCGGCATTGTGGCTTACCTGGAGGATATGGAGTGGCTGAGCTGCCTGGATGCCAATCCGCAGAACCTGGCCGATTACGGCCTGGATGCCCCCATCGTTACCTGCACAGCTCAGTGGGACGGTGGCAGCTATACCTTCTATGTAGGTGGCGAGGCTGACCAGGGCTACTATGCTGCTGTGGAAGGGGAGAATCGGGTCTATCAGCTGGATGTGACCACGGCGCAGGTGCTGGATGCGATCAGTGCTGATATGCTGGAGTGCACCGATGTGCTGAAAATGGATTGGAATACGGTTACTTCTGTAGATGTGGAGCTGGACGGCCAGGCTGTGACCATCACGAACAATGATGGAACATGGTCCATCAGCAGTAAGGATGTGGAAGCGATGACTGTACTGGAGGCCATCAACGAAATGCCTGCAACTCCCGGTGAGGATCTGTCCGTAAACGGACTTACAACAGAGCTGAAGCTGACCATCCACAGAAACACCGAGACCTATAACCCGGTGGTGCTGACCTTCTACCGCCATGACGGCACCAACTGCATCATGCAGCTGGATGACAATGCACCCATGCTGGTGCTGCGTGAAGATGTGGTACTTCTGAAGGAAGCATTTAATGCACTGATTCTTGGCTGATTTTTACCGCCTCTCGCATTGCGCGAGAGGCGGTTTTATGTTTATTGCAGGGGCGGCAATCTGCTGCTGGCTTGATGTTTTATGGTGCGGTGTTACGGGCGGATATATGGTTTAGGGGCGATTCGTGAATCGCCCCTACTATATCGTTAATACTAAAACTTTACTTTTGGTAAACAGTAT
>CAYMPY010000146.1:0-5037 GCA_964392535.1 uncultured Oscillospiraceae bacterium | reverse complement strand
ATGGCCGCTGCATCGAGGAGATCGGTACCTACAACCCCCTGACCGAGCCCGCTGCAATCACCATCGATGCTGAAAAGGCTCAGACCTGGATCAAGAACGGCGCTCAGCCCACTGATACCGTTCGTGGCCTGCTGAAGAAGGCTGGCGTGCTGTAATTGTCCAAAGGAGTAAGCGCACTATGAAAGAACTTTTGCTGTATATGGCAAAAAATTTGGTGGACGATCCTGAGGCAGTTACTGTTACTGAAGTCGAATCAGAAGACGGTAAGATTCTGGAACTCCGTGTTGCTTCCGGCGACATGGGCAAAGTCATCGGCCGCCAGGGACGGATCGCGAAAGAAATTCGCACCATCGTGAAAACCGTTGCCCAGCGCACCGGCGAAAAAATCACGGTCGATATCGTGGATTAACGGGTATGCGTGACGCTTGGCGCCACGCATTTTCCTTTTTTTATAACCGTGTTTATAGAATTTGCTTCGCCTGCTGTCGGATTTTTTGCTCCGCCTCCATCTTATAAAAGCCTTGAAATACACAAAGTATGTCTGCGGCTTTTAACAACGGATGCGAAGCAAAATCTCTCGACATTAGCGCTCGTAAATCCTATAAACCCGGTTATGTACTAAATCTCAAAGAAACGGAGAAATAGTGATGAAACTCCAATTTTTAGAAGCAGGCGAGATCGTCACGACCCACGGTGTCCGCGGTGAAATGAAGGTTCTGCCCTGGGCAGACGGCCCGGATTTTCTTGTGGATTTTAAGCGTGTCCGCATCGGAGGCGCAGAATATAAAGTGGAGTCCTGCCGCATTCAGAAAACCTGTAATCTTTTGAAGCTGCAGGGCGTGGATACCATGGAGGCTGCTCAGGCTATGAGGGGTAAGACCGTTGAGATTTTTCGCCAGGATGCCCCCAAGGATCTAATCTTTGTGGCAGAGCTTGTTGGCGTGGAGGTCTATGCTGACGGAGAAATGATCGGAAAGATCACTGAGGTGCTGGACTATCCCGGTAATAAGGTCTATGTTGTAAAGGGTCAGTATACCTATATGATCCCGGCGGTGAAGGCCTTTGTGCTGTCTACGGACCTGGATGAAAACCGCATGGAGGTCCGGATTATCGAGGGGATGCGTACAGATGAGAATTGATATTCTGACACTGTTTCCGGATTCTGTGGGAGATGTGCTGTCCGACAGTATTTTGGGCAGAGCCCAGGATCGTGGTATCCTGCGTATAGAGGCACACCAGATTCGGGATTATACCGCCAATAAACAGAATCAGGTAGACGATTACCCCTACGGCGGCGGTCGTGGTGCGGTGATGACCGCAGATCCCTTGTACCGCTGTTGGGAGGCGGTCTGTGACCAGGCAGGCGGTCCGGTCCATACCATTTATCTGTCGCCCTGTGGTACAACCTTTAAACAGGCCGATGCCATTCGGCTCAGTAAAATGGATAATCTGATTTTTGTCTGTGGCCACTATGAGGGTATCGACCAGCGATTCATTGATGAATGTGTGGATGAAGAGCTGTCACTGGGTGATTTTGTGCTCACCGGTGGTGAGATCGCTGCTATGGCCATGACCGATGCCATCTGTCGCATGGTGCCCGGTGTGCTGGCTGATCCGGAGTGCTTCGAGGATGAGAGCCACTTTAACGGATTGCTGGAATATCCCCAGTATAGCCGCCCTGCGGTATGGCATGGCAGGGAAGTGCCTCAGATCCTGCTGTCCGGCAACCATGAAAAGGTACGCCAGTGGCGCAGAAAGCAATCTCTGCGCCGGACAAAGGCCCGTAGACCGGATATGTATGAAGTGCTGGATTTAAGCTCCAAGCAGGATAAAAAGCTACTGAAGGAAATGGAGGAAGAGGACCGTGCCGCAGAAACTGAAAAAGTGGATTGAGGAAAGCCGGCGTATTGTCTTTTTTGGTGGCGCAGGCGTAAGCACGGAATCGGGAATTCCCGATTTTCGCAGTGTGGACGGCCTCTATAACCAGCAATTTGAATATCTCCCGGAGACCATTATCAGCCATAGCTTTTATTTAAGAGACCCGGAGTACTTTTTCCGCTTTTATAAAGAAAAAATGCTGCCCCTGGACTTTGAGCCCAATATTACCCATAAAAAGCTTGCCCAGTGGGAGCAGGAGGGAAAGCTGCTGGCAGTGATCACCCAAAATATTGACGGTCTGCACCAGAAGGCAGGCTCTGAAAATGTTCTGGAGCTTCACGGCAGTGTTCACCGAAACTATTGCCAAAGCTGCAGAAAGTTTTATGACGGCTATTTCATACGGGACAGTGCAGGCGTGCCCCATTGTACCTGCGGCGGCATGATCAAGCCCGATGTGGTACTCTATGAAGAGCCCCTGGACGGTTTTGTAACACAGGCGGCTGCGGATGCCATCCGTAACGCCGACCTGCTGATCGTAGCCGGTACCAGCCTGACCGTCTACCCGGCCGCCGGTCTCATTGATTACTATAACGGCGACCGCCTGGTCCTCATTAACCGTGATAAAACCCCCTTCGACCACCGTGCAGATCTTGTATACCATGATTCTCTCGGCGAAATATTCTCACAATTATAAATATACTTTGGAAACTTGTAAAATGGCTTCTCCTCGAGGAGAAGGCTTTGATTCCTATAAGTTGACAGTATTACCTTCAAGGGATGTCGTGTAAAGTATACGACATCCCTTTTATAAATCACAGACCGGTAAGTTCCACTGCCATTTGGTTAATATGAAACGCTGTCATCCCGAGCGTAGTCGAGGGATCTATCCGTTTTCGAATGCTCAAAGCAAATAGATTTCTCCACTTGCTTCGCTCTGTCGAAATGACAGAGAAAACTTGAAGACTTACAGTGTCATTCTGAATGTGGTGCTCCGCGCAGCGAATCTATAATATTTATGCTTGCCGGTGGCAAGCATACCTTGATTCCTGTGAAGAATCCGTTTTTATTTACGGAAATACTTGCATTTATCCATCAGTCTGCTATAATAAACCCCATAAACAACTTATTTCAGGAGGCAGAACCATGAAAAAATCACGGTTTTTCGGTTTACTCACCATTTTCTGCGCCCTCCTTGCGGTGCTGATCCTGGTAAATCCCATGGAAACCCAGGCATACATGAGCGGCTACTTTACCTATACTCTTTCTAATGGCAAAGCTACCATTACGGACTGTAGTATCAATATCAGCGGCGCAATTACGATCCCTTCCACATTAGGTGGCTATCCTGTGACCACCATTGGTTATAGGGCGTTCGAGGACTGCACCGGCCTGACCTCAGTGACCATCCCGGACAGTGTGACCATCATTGACTATAGCGCGTTCGAGGACTGCACCGGCCTGACCTCGGTGACGATCCCGGGCAGTGTGACTACCATTGGCAGTTCTGCGTTCTATAATACTGCCTGGTATAACAATCAGCCTGACGGTCTTGTATATGCAGGTGAAGTAGCTTATAAATATAAAGGTGCCTGTCCTGCAACAATTACCATCAAGGACGGCACATTGGGTATTGCAGAGTCTGCGTTCTATAAATGCACCGACCTGACCACAGTGACGATTCCAGACAGCGTGACCACCATTGGCGATTATGCATTCTCTTACTGCGACGGCCTGACCTCGGTGACGATTCCGGATGGCGTGACCACCATTAGTGATTATGTGTTCTATTACTGCACCGGCCTGACTTCGGTGACGATCCCGGATAGCGTAACCACCATTGGCTATAGAGCATTCTCTTACTGCGACGGCCTGACCTCGGTGACGATCCCAGACAGCGTGACCACCATTGATGATTATGCGTTCGCTGACTGCGACGGCCTGACCTCGGTGACCTATTGCGGTACGAAAGAACAGTGGAACAGTATTTCTATTGGCTCGGGAAACTCATACTTAACCTCTGCGACTCGGTATTATCATAACTTCAGCGAAGCGAGCTGTACAATGCCAAAGCTCTGTTCAATATGTGGTGAGGCGGAGGGAAACGCTTTAGGACATCGTTGGCAAGCATCCACTTGTACGACTCCCCAAATATGCGCTGCTTGCAACGCTACGGAAGGTGATCCTTTAGGTCATGCTTATGATGCAGTGGTTACTGCACCTACCTGTACAGAACAGGGCTATACGACCCACACCTGTAGCAGATGCAATGACAGTTACAAAGACAGTTATGTGTCACCAAAGGGCCACAGCTGGGAAGCTGCAACCTGCACGACCCCTAAGACTTGTACGGTCTGTGGAGTAACAGAGGGTGATCCTTTAGGTCATGCTTATGATGCAGTGGTTACTGCACCTACCTGTACAGAACAGGGCTATACGACCCACACCTGTAGCAGATGCAATGACAGTTACAAAGACAGTTATGTGTCACCAAAGGGCCACAGCTGGGAAGCTGCAACCTGCACGACCCCTAAGACTTGTACGGTCTGTGGAGTAACAGAGGGTGATCCTTTAGGTCATGCTTATAATGCAGTGGTTACTGCACCTACCTGTACGGAACAGGGCTATACGACCCATACCTGCAGCAGATGCAATGACAGTTACAAAGACAGTTATGTGTCACCAAAGGGCCACAGCTGGGAAGCTGCAACCTGCACGACCCCTAAGACTTGTACGGTCTGTGGAGTAACAGAGGGTGATCCTTTAGGTCATGCTTATAATGCAGTGGTTACTGCACCTACCTGTACGGAACAGGGCTATACGACCCATACCTGCAGCAGATGCAATGACAGTTACAAAGACAGTTATGTGTCACCAAAGGGCCACAGCTGGGAAGCTGCAACCTGCACGACCCCTAAGACTTGTACGGTCTGTGGAGTAACAGAGGGTGATCCTTTAGGTCATGCTTATGATGCAGTGGTTACTGCACCTACCTGTACAGAACAGGGCTATACGACCCACACCTGTAGCAGATGCAATGACAGTTACAAAGACAGTTATGTGTCACCAAAGGGCCACAGCTGGGAAGCTGCAACCTGCACGACCCCTAAGACTTGTACGGTCTGTGGAGTAACAGAGGGTGATCCTTTAGGTCATGCTTAT
>CAYMPY010000145.1:0-5112 GCA_964392535.1 uncultured Oscillospiraceae bacterium | reverse complement strand
AGTTCAGCCGTCTGGAAAAGATCTCTTCCATTGCAGATATTTCTGACGATAATGGTGTAACCTGGAAGCGGGCCGGTAACTTTGTGATTCCTGCCACCAACGAGGAAGAAGCAGTTTGCTATCACGTTATTAAGAATGCTGACGGCAATTTCGTACAGCATAATCACGAAGACTCCGGTTATGATGTAGGCTATGATGTGGACGGCAACGGTCAGGATGACCTGAAGGAAAACCGCCAGCACTACTACATTCCCTTCCATCAGCTGTTCACCGGCTACGGCTGGGGCGCTACCATGTCTGATGATTTCAAAGGCGTTAAGGTTCTGGAGTCCGGCACTGTTACTTCTATTGAGAAGTTTGAGGGCAAGACTGTTGAAAAACTGACTCCTGGTACGGTTGTGAGTATTGGTGATCTGTTCTCTGCTAAGGTTGTTACAGATAAAATCAGCCAGTCTACCGTTCAGGTGTTTGTGTCTCCGGCTGATGATGCAAGTACGGTTGTTGGTACATATAGCGGAAATGCAACTAATTGGGAGAACGGCACCCTGACCATCACAGGCACCGGTCTTGCCAAGATCACCATCACCGACTATATCTACTGTGTTCCCACGACCATTGATGTTACCATTGATGTTACCATTGCGCCTGATCTGTCTGGTAATTACTATATTGCTGCAATTCGTTCTTCCGGCAATTACTGGTATATGACCAACGACTTGGGCACTGCTTCCACCGATCGGTATCAGGCTGTGGATTCCGGCTTGACTACCTTGCCTGATATCATTGATAATGCCGATGCAGAGATGACATTTACCTTTGCTTTACAGGCCGATGGCACATATCTCATTAATGCAAACGGTGTTGATGGTGAGTGTTATCTTGCTTGGGATAGCGATAATTCAGGTACTTATTCTGCCGAAGGTACCAAGCTGACAGTGGATATTACCGAAGCTGGGCTGTATAACATTCACTTTACTGCCGGTGAAGACGAGCGTTACCTGTCTTTGAATAATAATTCCGGCTACAATTACTTTGCATTCTATAAGGGCACCCAGCGGCAGGATCTATCTTTGATTCCGGTTGATAATTTCCATGTTCATACTTACAATGAGGGCGTTGTAACTGATCCTACCTGTACCGAGGCAGGTTATACCACCTATACCTGTACTGTTGAGGACTGTGGCTATAGCTACACCGATAACAAGGTTACTGCTAACGGTCATAGCTATGTAGGCGAAGTGACCACTGCACCCAGCTGTGAAACCACCGGCACTAAGACCTATACCTGTTCTGCTTGCGATGATTCCTACACCGAGGAAGTTGCAGCTACCGGTCATAACTATGAATCTGTAGTTACTCCTTCCACTGCCACCGAACAGGGCTACACCACCCACACTTGTTCTGCTTGTGGCAACTCCTATGTGGATAGCTACACACCCGCACTGGGTCAGAGCTGCACCGTGTCCTTCAGCGTGCCTGCCGGCGTGCCTGCTATTGAGGACATGGAGTGCGATAGCACCGGCATCACCCTGCCCACTGCTGGAGCAGTAGAGGGCTATGAGTTCAAGGGTTGGGTTGAAGTGAATCTGACCGAGGATACTTCTGTAGAGCCCACGATCCTGACCGGAACATACATTACTGCTGAAGATATTACTCTGTATGCCTTGTATTCCTATAAGAAAGAAGATATAAGCAAAGCAGAGTATGTTCTGACCGATTTGGCAAAGATTGAAGCTGAAGATGTGTTTGTAATCACGATGACAAAGGATAGCACCGTTTATGCACTGAATAGTGGCAACGGTACGTCTGCGGCTCCTGCTGCGACCACTGTAACTGTTGCAAATGGCAAGCTTTCCGCAGAGCCTGCTGAAGCACTTAAGTGGAATGTTGGCCGTGATTCCACCGGCTATATCTTCTACCCCAACGGTTCTACTTCCACCTGGCTGTACTGTATCAGCGACAACAACGGTGTCCGTGTGGGTACAAATACCGCAAATACATTTACGGTTGATGCAACCAGCGGTTACCTGAAGCACACCGACACCAGCCGCTACCTGGGTGTTTACACCTCGAATCCCGACTGGCGTTGCTATACAAATACTACTGGCAATATCAAAGATCAGACCCTGGGCTTCTATGTTCTGACAGCTGGTACTGCTACTTACTACACCACCAATCCTTGTGCACATGCGAACACTACGACGAACACTGTAGATGCAACCTGTACTGAGGCGGGCTCGGTTACCACTGTCTGTGATGCTTGCGGAATGACCGTCAATGTGGAGACGGTTGCTGCCACCGGTCACGTGAACACCACTACTACAACTACTGATGCTACCTGTACCGAGGCAGGTTCTGACGTTGTTACCTGTGATGATTGCGGCGCAACGGTAAGTACCAAAGAAAATGAGGCTACTGGACATAGCTACGAAAATGGCACTTGTACTGTTTGTGACGTAACAGAGGATGTAGGCGGCGAGGTCACAGAGAAAACTGTAGCGATGAATATCTATGGCAACACGGGCACTCTCTCTGGAGAGACTATTACATGGGTATCTGGGAATGTGACCTTCTCTAACAGCAAGGCTGACAGCACAACTGCTATTCGTACAAGTGATTCTGACCATTACAGAGTGTATGCAAAAAGCACGGTAACGATTTCTGCAAATAGCAAGAAGATCACTAAAGTTGTGATTACTTGTACAAGTTCTTCCTACGCAAAGGCAATGCAAACTTCCCTTGACACTGCCGGTTACACCGCAGAGGTTAGCGATAATGTTGTTACTGTGACACTTACGGAGGGTGAAACGGAGATAACATTTACTGCTTCTGACCAAACAAGAGTGAGCAAGATTGAAGTCACTATGAGCTAAATCTCAATCGTGAAAACAGAAATGGTTCTGTTTTCTGGCCTGATCGTTGAGATGTCCTGAATGATCTAAAAAATGCAGCCTGTACCGTTTTGGTACAGGCTGCAAAGTTTTGTGTGGGGGGTTGCAAGGGGAACGGATTCTTCGCTGCGCTCAGAATGACGGTGAATGGTTTCGGGTTTTCTCTGTCATTCTGAGGAGTTTACGACGAAGAATCCGTACTCCAAACCCCTCAGCCACGGCTTACGCCGTGCCACCTTCTCCAAAGGAGAAGGCCATTTTACCTTCCCCGTGGGGCCGGAGCGCCCCTGCGCTGCCGGTGGCAGATAAAGCAGGGGTGCTTCGTGTGCAGCGGTCTGTGTGCAACGCAGGCGTTCGCGCCAAGGCGCACACAGGGAACCGCAAACGGAAGGGGGACCGCGAAGCGGTGGATGAGGTTTTGACGTGGATGGTATTCGCCGAGGGGTGGGAGATGATGCTGCGTTGTACCGCCCTCACCCGGCACTTCGTGCCACCCTCCCCAAAGGGGAGGGCTTTTTTGCGCCCAAAGGGGAGGGCATTTTTACCTTCCCCGTGGGGCCGGAGCGCCCCTGCGCTGCCGGTGGCAGATAAAGCAGGGGTGCTTCGTGTGCAGCGGTCTGTGTGCAACGCAGGCGTTCGCGCCAAGGCGCACACAGGGAACCGCAAACGGAAGGGGGACCGCGAAGCGGTGGATGAGGGCGGTAGGGCGTTGCGGCATATGAATGACCCTGGGCGCAGAACGGCGAGGTATGACCTCATCCGCCCCAGTGTGCGCACTGGGGCACCTTCTCCAAAGGAGAAGGCCATTTTACCTTCCCCTTTGGGGAAGGGGGACCGCGAAGCGGTGGATGAGGTTTTGACGTGGATGGTATTCGCCGAGGGGTGGGAGATGATGCTGCGTTGTACCGCCCTCACCCGGCACTTCGTGCCACCCTCCCCAAAGGGGAGGGCTTTTTTACGCCGAAAGGAGAAGGCCTTTTGCTTTCTCAATGGGAAGGAATTTTGTAGCTTGACAGAAGGTTGATGTAGGGGTATGTTATAATAAAGGAAAAAGGAGGCGTATTATGCTGCACAACAAGGAATTGACGAAACTGGCTCAGAAGCTGCGCAGAGAGATGACGAAAGAAGAGCGGAAGCTGTGGTATAGCTTTCTGCGGGAGTATCCGGTTCGTTTTCGGAGACAGGTGACCTGTGGGCGGTACATATTGGATTTTTATTGTGCGAAGGCAAAATATGCGGTGGAATTGGATGGTTCTCAGCATTTTGATCCAGAGAATGTTGAAAAGGATCAGCTTCGTACGGCGTTTTTTAATGAGCAGGGAATTTATATTCTTAGAATTCCCAATAATGAGATTTGGAACAATCTTAGTGGGGTTTGCGATCAGATTCATATGGATGTGCAGCGGAGATTTCAGGGCGGTACGGATTCGCCTTAAGTGGATATGTGAATGAAGGCTGTACCGCCCTCACCCGGCACTTCGTGCCACCCTCCCCAAAGGGGAGGGCTTTTTTGCGCCCAAAGGGGAGGGCATTTTTACCTTCCCCGTGGGGCCGGAGCGCCCCTGCGCTGCCGGTGGCAGATAAAGCAGGGGTGCTTCGTGTGCAGCGGTCTGTGTGCAACGCAGGCGTTCGCGCCAAGGCGCACACAGGGAACCGCAAACGGAAGGGGGACCGCGAAGCGGTGGATGAGGGCGGTAGGGCGTTGCGGCATATGAATGACCCTGGGCGCAGAACGGCGAGGTATGACCTCATCCGCCCCAGTGTGCGCACTGGGGCACCTTCTCCAAAGGAGAAGGCCATTTTGCCCTCCCCATTGGGGAGGGCCTATTTGCTTCCCGGAGGGGAAGGCATTGGGGGGGTCGATTTTACCAAAGTATTCGTGCAAACGGAAATCTCCGGTGTAACGAACACAGAAGGTTACCACACCAGTGAAATGGTCACTGGTTTACGATGAATCATAACCCAATGACATAGATATGGTTATCCGTCCCTGTGGAGACAAGATCCTTTTGTCTTTGTATCGGTGACCGATGACCGCCCTAAAAGGGCATTTGTATAAAATGTCACATTTTGTTGGAAAGATAGTATATTATTGGATTATATTACAATTGAAAACAGGTATTTTTTGTGATAGTATTTCAGTTGGCAAAAAATAAAGATTTATACAAGAAAGGATTGATTCTATGCGCAAAACGACCATGTGGTTTCTGAGCCTGATGCT
>CAYMPY010000144.1:0-5123 GCA_964392535.1 uncultured Oscillospiraceae bacterium | reverse complement strand
GGCCCCATCGCCACCTTACATTTCTATCACCGACGGTGGTAGAAATGGTAACGAGTCCCTTCCGGCATCCCCCCATCTTCCGTCTAACTTTGATAGAGTTAGGCGGGATTTTTTTGTTGATTTCCATACAAAGATGTGCTGAACTGATTATGCCAAACCAATTTAATATATGATAGGGGCATTTTCTTTTTTTGTATTCCTATAGGGATACTGTACCCTTTTCCAACACATAATGAATTTGATAAAAATGCAAATTCCATCAATGTGTTGGTGTTTAACTATGCCCTTATATTGAATTGGTTTGGCGACTATCGGAGTTTGCGTTTTTTGTGCGGTTACTTCGGTAGCCGCACTTTTTATTTTTAGGAGAGAAATAAAATGGAAGAAAAGAAACTGACAGGCTACCCCTCTATAGATAAACCCTGGCTAAAATATTATTCCAAGGAAGCAATCAATGCTACGATGCCGGAATGCACGATATACGAGTACCTATGGGAGAGCAATAAGGATCATCTTAATGATACTGCTCTGTGGTATTTTGATCGCAAAATCTCCTTTAGTGAGTTGTTCGATAATATTGAGAAAACAGCAAAAGCATTTACGGCTGCAGGAATAAAGCAGGGCGACATTGTCGTTATGGCAACTGTTACTACACCTGAAACAATCTATGCTGTTTATGCCTTGAACCGCCTGGGGGCTGTTGCAAACATGATCGATCCCCGGACAAGCGTAGAAGGCATCAAAGAGTACATTTCGGAAGTAGATGCAAAGAATGTGCTTTGCATTGATGTGGCATATCCCAAAATCGAAAAAGCCATTGACGATACAACCGTTGAGAAGATTATTATTGCTTCACCGGCAGATTCTTTGCCCCAGCCTAAGAAGTTCCTTTTCAATATGCTGAACAAACTTAAAGGCAGCGTTCCGAAGTTAGGGAACAACTGTATTACTTGGCCCGATATGCTTTCTGCTGGCAAGGTCACAACTTTACAACAGCTGCATATCAGCTGGATGTATGCTGTGTGATTGAGCATACCGGAGGAACAACCGGCCTCCAAGGGTGTTATGCTGACCAATGATAATTTCAATTCAGCCGCAGAACAGATCAAGAATTCTCCTCTACGACTGGAACGGCAAGACAGATTCCTGAACATTATGCCACCTTTTATTGCCTATGGTATGGTGTTAGGTATTCATATTGCATTGACGCGCGGTTGGGAATCCATCATCATTCCCAAGTTTGATCCCAAGGACTTTGCCGATCTAATTCTCAAGTATCAACCTGCAGGCATTATGGGTGTTCCTACATATTTTGAGGGCCTAATGGACGAGCCGAAGATCAAGGGAAAAGACCTTTCCTGCATCAAAGTTGTACTTGTTGGTGGCGATAAGGCGCTAGTTGAATTTGAAAAGAAAGTTAATGCTTTCTTTACTGAACACAACGCGAATATTCATCTGAGCAAAGGCTATAGCATGACAGAGGCAAGCGCAACAGCAACCTTTGCCTTTGAGGAGATCAACAAACCTGGCAGTGCGGGTATTCCTTTCGCTCAAACAATTGTTGCTGCTTTCGAACCGGAAACGGATAAAGAATTACCTTTTGGCGAATCCGGTGAGATGTGCATTTGCACACCTACTATGATGGCAGGATATTATGGCAAACAAGAAGAAACCGACAAGGTAATCAAAAGGCACTCGGATGGTAGAATGTGGATCCATTCGGGTGACTTGGGTTATGTTGATGGGGATGGCTGTATTTACATTAACGGCAGATTAAAGAGAATGATCATTCGTTTTGATGGATTTAAGGTATTTCCACCGTTCATTGAAGATGTGGTGGCCACGCACAAAGCGGTAGAAACCTGCTGCGCTGTTGGAACGACAGATAAGGAACAAGTACAAGGGGATTTGCCTATCGTTTTTGCTGTACTAAAGAATGGCACCAATCCTGAGATCGTAAGGAAAGAATTGTTTGAAATATGTAATATAGAATTGCCCGAATATGTCCAGCCTGTTGCATTCCGATTTGTTGATGCTCTGCCTTTAACACCCATTGACAAAGTCGATTACAGAGCGCTCGAAAAAAAGCAGAGAAGTAAACGTGTACAGAATCACGAAACAGTTTGAAATCGAAAACACCGATCAGCTGCTGACATTAATGGAAATCTACCTTTCAGCGTGGCAGCATCGGGACAATCTGTTTTTTAAGGAGATCATTACGTATTTCTTTTCAGCCTTAGTAGTCATGATTCTTCCTTTTGCCGATATACGGGGTCTGCATTTACCGAAAGCTCTGCCAACCTGGCTATTCCCTGGCATAGGAATGGTTATGGCCATTGCGTTTTTTATCATCTCAAGCGGATACATTGCACGATTTAAGGCACTGAACGATCCTTATATAGAATCAATCAGTAGTTACATTAGAAGTAGAAATGCAGCTGACGAAAACAGGATACTAATACATTCTTTATATGGGGATAATATACAATGTGGAAAAATGTATTATTAACAAGAGTAAAGAAATCCACTGTGCAAACCTTTGCAACTCCCTTTGGGTTCAAGTTCCGAAGGTTTATTAAGCCCGCCCTGCGGCCTATATTGCGTTTAGCAGCCGGGCGCAAAATTCATATGGAAGCCTACCCGAAACTGGAAAAAGGTGTACCGTATATCTTTGCTACGACCCACGGCTTTGTGGATGATGTAATCACTAATTTTGCCTGTGTTGACCGAAGTGCGTATATGCTGGTCGGCACACCGGATCAGGTGGAACACAATCCAGCAATGTATGCTGCGTGGCTTTGCGGTATGGTCTTTGTAAACAAGACAGAGCCACAGCACCGTTTTAAAGCGGGCTGAACTTAGTTCTGAGCCGAGATTAGACTACATAGACGAGCGGATGCGCGAGTACCTCTGTACCAAATAGACTCGGGATGACTTGGATATGGAGATCACCATCTATCGGGATAAAACACTCCCACCTACACCGGAGGAAGTTCGCCAGCTTTGACAATGTAAAAATCACACCGCAAAACGCTGCCATCCTTGCGCCTATTCTCGCCCGCAGGGAAGAAGATCAGAAATATAATTTAGTCAGCTATATGCAAAAGAACTGGAGAACATAAATGATGGGGTGCGATCTGCACCCCATCTGTTAAATCTGTTCATTATTCAAAAAATTGACGATTAATTCATGCCCTTCAATTCATCGTTTTCGTATTACACCCAAAGTAACTTCATAAAAATTATACTTTCCTCTTGTATTTTTTCGTATAACCAGTTATAATAAGCACGAAATGAAATAGGAGGTCATTACAATGGCTGTTAAAATCGAAAAGAATACCATCATCGGTGACGTTTTGGACGTTGCTCCTCAGGCCGCTCCCCTGTTCTTCGCAATCGGTATGCACTGCCTGGGCTGTCCCTCTTCCAGAGGTGAGACCGTTGAGGAAGCTTGTGCTGTTCACGGCGTTGAGTGCGAGCCCTTTCTTGCTCAGCTGAACCACTTCCTGGAGGCCTACGAGGCTGATCAGGCTCAGAAGGCACAGAACTAAACCTTGATGCCATCCCCATAAAAGGGATGGCATTCTTTATGAGGATACCTATGAAAATTCCACTTTCTCCCAGATTACAGGCCTGCGCTGAATTTGTAAACAAAGGTGACCGCATTGCCGACATCGGCTGCGACCATGGCTATTTGACTCTGTCTCTTTTGCAAAGCGGTATTGCAAGCTCCGCTATTGCTGCAGATGTAAATGAAATGCCGCTGCAAAGTGCAAGGCTTAACGCCGAAAAATATGGCTTTAGTGACAGAATATCTTTTCACTTGTCCGATGGTGTGCAGAATATTCCCCATGAATTTGATACTATGATCTGCGCAGGAATGGGTGCGGATACGATTATATCTATTTTATCCGCCGCACCCTGGCTCAAAGACGAGAAATACAGATTGATCCTGCAGTGCCAATCCAAAACACCAATGCTTCGTCAATACCTGTCTGAGAATGGATGGTATATCAGCGAAGAACGAGTACTTCGTGACGGACGATTTTTATATACCGTTATGAATGTATACTATGCCCCGGACAAGTCAGCACTGTCAACAGCTGAGTATCACTTCCCGCCTGCCTTACTGCGCACAGAATCAGAGGAACTGGCCGCTTATTACAGCTGGGTCGTTGAAGGCTTGCGTATTCAGGCAAAACACCGGAACGATCCTCAATTAAAAGATACCCTGCAAAATCTGGAAGCATTATCAAGCACCTTCAAGGAGGAAGAAATATGCAAGCCGTAGGAGATGTTTTAAAGTATATTGAGTCCATTGCACCATCCTATATGAAGGAAAGCTGGGACCGCGTGGGCCTGAACTGCGGTCACATGGATGCGCCCGTCACCAAAATTCTGGTGGCGCTTGATCCGTTTAAGGAAGCCTGCATGGAGGCAAAGGAACTGGGTGTACAGCTTCTTGTGACTCACCACGCCCTCATTTGGGAGCAGGGCTTTGTTACTGACCAAACCGAGCAAGGCCGGAACACCCTGTTTTTAATCGAAAACCGAATCGCCCATATTAACGCCCATACCAATCTGGATTGTGCCCCCGGCGGTGTCAATGATGTTTTGGCGCAAACACTGGGATTAACAGATATTACCATCCCCTACCCTGTGGGCAAAAATGAACATGATCAGGAATATGGCCTGCTTCGCATGGGCACGATCAACGAACAATCTTTGGAGCAGTTTTTAGGTCATGTAAAGAACGCACTCGGTTGCCCTGGTCTTAAGTACATCAGCAGCGGAAAGTCTGTTCAGAAGGTCTGTGTTGGAGGCGGTGGCTGCGGCGGTGAGCTGAAGGCTGCTGCCAAGGCCGGATGCGATACATTCATTACCTCTGACCTGCGGTACAATATGTTCCGTGACGCCTATGATTTAGGCATCAACCTGATCGATGCCGGTCATTTCCACACTGAAAACCCGGTGTGTGCTGTGCTTGCCGAAAAATTACAGAAGCAATTCCCTGAAATTCAGGTTGTTCTTTCGAAAAATCATGCGGATCATGGAAAATTCTTCGTATAATGTATGTGCTAAAATGATGTGAACCAAATAAAGATGAGAAGTCGACCTCGATG
>CAYMPY010000143.1:0-5124 GCA_964392535.1 uncultured Oscillospiraceae bacterium | reverse complement strand
ATTTTGCAGGCTGCACCTTCCGGCACAGCCTGCTTTTTTTCTTAGGGACTTTTTTACAGCCCCTTTTTCTGTAAAATAGGCATGACAAGTAAGCGGATTGAAAAATCCGCTTAAAAAAGCTATTCAAAAAGAAGAAATTATGCTACTCTATAGAGGAAGCTAACGGCGTGTTTCACAACCATATTCCTGGGATTGTTTCTGCCAGTGCGAGTGACAGAAACATTCCTGCTTATGGTAGCTTCAACATCTGGTGGAGAAATATTACCAAGAAGAAATTGTCTGCAAACCTGTACAGCAACAGAGAAATTTGCTTTGCAAGGGTATTTTCTGTTGAACTTTTGAATGACTACGTGCGAGGTAATCAATTCAGAAAAGTTGTACATAATCAGCCGGGCAAAAATCTCCTGGGTAATGTTCTCCACCTTTTTTGCGTGAAAATGGAGCAATCCTACCGTATACTTTAATTCTCTAAAAGATGTTTCAATTCCCCAGCGCATTCCGTACAACCGCTTCAACTCGTCCGGTGGGAACTCCGCTTCGTTCAGATTGGTAATAACCGTTTCATAAGAAGTATCCGAAATTTTGAATCTAACTACTCGAAACGGAAGGTAGTAAAGAGATAGTGGGTCGTGTTTGCGACTACTGGCTGGAAGATAGTCAAAGGTAGCCGTGGTAGGAAGCAGCTTGTATTTTTGCTTGTCTTTTAATAACAACTTAGCTTCTGCCGTCTGTCTTTTTGTGAAATGGAAATGAAACCAAGTATCAAATTCGTTACGATCTGGCAAATTCAAGCCTGCAGCGATGCCGGAAGAATGAATATCCTTAATTCTAATCAGGTATTTCCAGCCTTTCTCCTGGATGTGAGCAAACAGGTTATAGCTTTCATATCCTCTGTCTGCAATAATGAGTACATTTTCAAAGGAGGAGCGGTCTACCATTTTGCATAACACACCATTTTCGTCGATATTACGTTTGCCGGAAACCTCGGCATCGATGTAGGTATGTCCAAGCAAATCATACAGAGCATCTAAATGTAAAAGATTATACGATTTCTGGGCAGAAAATCCAGGGAAGAAAGAATCCTTTTCCTCTGAGTTGGTTGGTGCTTGAACATCTGACCCGTCGGCAGCAAACAAACGATAACCCTTATATAACTGGGTGTTATCTGTATTTTTTACGAAAAGGTCAAAAAGAGAAGGAAAAGCAAATTCGTTAATTTTCTGACGCTGTTGGATAAATGCCGAGCTGGAAGCAGTATGCTGGCTACATCCAAAATAACGCAGCAATTCACCGGTAAGACTGCCACCCTCCATGCAGAGCAAAACGGATATGACCTCGCGAAGAGGAAGTTTCCGCTCCCTTGTAAAGTCGCGATTAGGATCCTTTACAAACATCCACGATGTCCTACATAATTGGTTAATTGCGAGATTCAATTTTTCTTTTACATTCTGGATTTGACTTGACATGATTAGGCCTCCTTGTAATTTTCGGTAGGTACACCTCTAATTACAGAGGCCTTTTTGCTAACCGCAGTTAGCAAAAAGGCCGCACATTTTACCTTGTTTGTCAAGCATTATTTTGAAAATAGTTGCAAACATATTTTGAAAATAGTTGCAAAAAAACTGGGCCCCGCATTTCTGCGAGACCCAGACTTTCTTAACTTAGTGACACTGGGATTTGTCCCCGCCGTGCGTTTTTATTTGAAGACAACATCCGTTTCGCTTTATTTAATATTCATGCTTTTTCATGGCACTGGGGGTCACACCGGTGTGGCGTTTAAAGAGCTTGCTGAAATATTTCAGATCCGATATGCCGATTGCCTCTGCCACTTCGCCAACGGTATAGTCACCGGTCTTCAGGAGTATGACTGCTTTTTGCATCCGTAATTTATTTCGGTATTCCACCGGTGTCATTCCCAGGCATTCCGAAAAGATCCAGCGAAAACGACCTGTGGAAAGGCAGCACATCTGTGCCAGCCGGTCCACAGAAAAATTCTCTGTATAATTATTTTGCAAATAGCTCAGACCTGCCTTGATCTTCCGATGCTGTTCATCCAATTCCGAGCGGTTTGTATCCCGTGCCATTTCGCACAGAAGCTTGAAAGATAACGACAGCCGCTCCAGCCAGTCAAATGGGCCAGAGGAATCGGATTTTGCAGACAATTCCTCCAGCAGTCCCCGGTATGTCCCATGGGAGTCATTGAACAGAATGTCGGGCGCTTCGCAAAACCGAATGGGCTGCCCCTCGGCATTGTGCAGAAGAAGATCGATCACCATAAATTCCGAATCCTCCGGCCAGTGGGAGCGGTAGGCCGTTTCTCCGAGCAGATAGACCATATCCCTGACGCCTGCGCACAGATGCTTATCTTTTAAGAAAAAGCGTCCTGCCCCTTTCGTGATATAGACAAACCGTTCAACAGGAGCCGGTTGCATGATATATTGATGATTCGCCGGACGCGCATAGGGTGTGATGCGCAGCTCCAGCAGGGATAGTTGGCTGATACACGCGTGTGCCAGATCTGTCATTTTCATATCTTTTCACCTCCTTTTTACTATAACACCCCGTAAAAAGGCTGTCAATTCATTCGTTGATCGCATTCGTTTTTTACGAATAAACGGATTGTTTGCCCCTTCCTGTTCAATAAGAGCAGCGCTATAATGGGAAGGCAATCAAAGACAAAGGAGTTTTTCTATGGATAACAACCTGACCCTGAAAGTAAAAGAGTTTGCCTACAGCATCGGTGCAGACCTGGTTGGTATTGCCAATGTGGAGCGGTATGCCAATGCACCCATCCAAATGAGTCCCCAGGGAATTTTACCTACGGCGAAGTCCGTCATTGTTTGCGCGATCCACCACCCGGATGCCGCAATCGAGCTGGACGGCGAGATCCACCCGCAGGTCATCGGACCCTACCGGGTGCAGTACTCCATGAACAACAAGCTGGACTATATGTCCTTTGCGATCGCCCGGATGCTGGATAAACTGGGTCACAAGGCGGTGCCCATTGCCAGCTCCAACATCTGGCGTTACCGTGGCTACAAGGAATTGGATGCCACCTTTGCGCCGGATATCAGTCACATTTACAGCGGTGTTTGTGCTGGCTTGGGTGAGCTGGGATGGAACGGTCTGTGCATTACGCCGGAATACGGTGCCAGAAATCGTTTTGTTTCCATCATCACAGATGCGGAGCTGACCCCCACTCCTCTGTATAACGGTCCCAAGATCTGCGACATGTGCGGTGAGTGCATCCGCAAGTGCCCCACCAATGCCTACCGGAAAGAGGTAAACGGCAAGAAAAATGTGGTGGTGGAAGGCAAGGATCATATTTTCTGCAACAAAAACCTGTGGCGCTGCGCTTGGGGCGAGCATTTCAATCTGGATCTGGATCTTCCCATTCCCGAAAAGGTGGACGAGCAGGTACTGTTGGATCACATTGCAAAGTACGGCGCAAGAGTGGGTGCCTTTGGCGTTTGTTTGAAGGTCTGCCTGCCCAAAAATCTTCGTGTGTGGGATGAGGATTATTGCAAAAAGACCACCCGCCGCAAGCGGCATGTGACCCCCTCTGACCTGCCGGTACACCGCCAGGTTTATGACAAGGTTCTGACCCATGCCCGGAAATGGGACCTGCACAGTGTCCATTTCCTCTCTCAGGAGACCCTGAAAAATGCCGGCATCGACATCACTACAGAACTGCCTGACGGTGTCAGTGCTATTTTGTTCACCGCTTGCTATCGTCTGCCGGAGGAAGCAGAGATCAACCACAAAACCAGTATCTCCAATACCGAAGGCGAAGCCGGTTCCACCCGTCATAATTACCGTGACGAGTCCCTGAACAGCTACGGCCGCGTTGCCCAGCGCAGTCTGGATTTCACAGAGCTGGATGTTTGCCGGGACCTGGAAGCCATGGGCTACAGCGCTCTGCCGAAGACCTCTGTCAGCCATGTTCCCTACCGGGAACTGTGCACCCTTTCCACCGAAAAGAATGCTGAGATCCGTACGGCACTGATCTTTACCAGTGCCCCCTTTGCCGATGCAGCATTTACCGAGATCTGCAAGGTGGAGGCCGAAGAGAACACCAAGGAACAACTCAAGAAGCTGGCTACAGAAAAGGGCATCGACCTGTTCGGCGTAGCCTCAGCACAGACCATCGACAGCATTGCCGATCAGCTCCGGACGATCCGCAAGGGCGAGACCCGGTTCGTGGTAGAAGACAAGAATTTGCGCATGGAACCCTTTGATCCCGTGGTCACAGAGGTCGAGCGCCATTTCATCAAAGCAACCGACCTGATCCCCGGTGCAAAATCTGTCATCGTCATGGGTATGCACTACCCCGACACTGCCGCTACCCGTGTGGGTCAGCCCCCCGCAGAGGCTGTAGGTCCCTATGTATTTACCCAGTATGAAGTCAACCGTCAAATCGGTCATGCGGCCTATTCCCTGTGTCAGACTTTGAATAATATGGGCTATCAGGCCGTCTATTCCCATGACCTGACCGGCGCAGGCTCCACCGTGGGCAGCCCCCGCGGACAGTTCCAGGATGCCTCCTGCAATGCGCTGGAAGCCGTTGCCGCCGGTATCGGTCAAATGGCCTTGAACGGTGCAGTGGTGACCGAGGAATACGGTATTCATCAGCGCTTTGTGGCCATCGTCACCAATGCGGACCTGGAAGCCGACGAGGTGAAGGCGGGCTTGGCCAATGCCTGTGCAGACTGCGAGCGCTGCCTGACTGTCTGTCCCACCGGTGCCCTGAAAAAAGAACGCCTGACCGCGCTTACCATCGCCGGTAAGAAGGTTACATATCTTCCCGTTGACGCAAACCGTTGTGATTGGGCAACAAAATTCGCCCTGATCCCGGAGGAAGGCAACATCTACGTTGGAAACAATACCTATGTTCCTTGTCCCGAAGAGATCACCGCAGAAAAATTGGCAGACGCCCTCCGCCAGCACGATCCTGTGTTCAAGTTCCGCCCGGTCACCGGCGAAAAGTGTATCGTAAAGTGCCCCCTGCACAAATAATTACATGATAGATACCTGAAGCCTGTTGGCACCACCCGGTAGAAAAAAGTATTAAAAAATGGGGCTGTAAAATAACAGCCTAACGAAAGACGGAGGATTCCAGAAATG
>CAYMPY010000142.1:0-5218 GCA_964392535.1 uncultured Oscillospiraceae bacterium | reverse complement strand
CTACTACGACATCGAAACCGGTACCGTCACCATGGCCCTGGCTACCTTCTCCGAGATACTGACCATTGCCGACATTGCCAACCCCTGGGACGGCACTGCAGATCTCAGCTGGTACGATCCTGAGGCCACCACCTACAAGATCTTCAACGCCCAGCAGCTGGCCGGCCTCGGCAAGCTGGTAGATGGCTATACCGGAGAAGGTGATGTGGTTGTTGCACCCAATACCTTCAAGGATAAGACCATCATTTTAGGTGCGGATATTGAGCTTTTTGGCGAAGAGGACAGCGATGAGGGCACCCGCCGCATTTCCTTTGATCCCATTGGCTACGGCTATAACATCGTATTTTCCGGTACATTCGATGGCAACGGCCATACCATCAAGAATCTCTATCAGAACGGCTGGGATCTGGGCCTGAGCTACTCTACCGAGGGCGGCGGCCTGTTTGCCTCCGTTGTGGATGCCCATTTCAAAAACCTGACCATGGAAAATGCCTATGTGGTCATGGAATGTGTCGATATGGGCACCCTGGTTGGCTACTCCTACGGCACCTGCAGCTATACCAATATTATTATCAGCAACTCCACTATTGCCAACTATAACCGCTACACCGGCGGTGTGGTCGGTGAGGTCAACGGCGATCAGCGCTTTGTCAACGTTGACGTGGATGAGGGCACCACCCTTTCTGCCCTGTGGGGCACCTTCGATCCCTCTATTGGCGGCATCATCGGCGGTAAGTGGGGCGATGCAACGGTCTACATGGAAAAGTGTGACGTTGCCTGTACGCTGGACGTATTTAACGACGTAACCTCCGCATACCGCTGGTATTCCTACCGTCGCTGCGGTATGCTGATCGGTCAAACTGAGGAGGATACTACTACCGATACCGGCAGACATGAAGGCGCAGCAAGCTTCCTGACGACCGTCGACTGCACGGTTTACTATGGTGATTGGGCACAGTATCATTACTGCGAGTTCAGCAATGAGCGTTATCCCTTCGTTCGCGTGGAGGCCGGCCTGTTTAATGATTCTTACTCCAACCCCCGTTACGGTCGTCCCAAGAATGCAGAGGGCGTTGTGATCGGCAGCACCCATGATGAGAGCGATCATAAGGAAGGCGAGGCACATAACATTCTGATCGTCTTTAATCAGCTCTACGGCGGCGGCCAGGGCGTTTACGGCGGTAACGGACACCTGCAAAAGGGCGTTACCATCATCGGCGCCGCAGAGTCTGTAACCAAGTTTAATGCCAAGGTAAACGGTATTGATGTGCCCTCCGGCTCCTCCATGACGTTGGGCGAGCTGTTCCAGGATGCAGGTGTTACCGGCTCTCTGGCTATTCAGGATGCCTATGTCCATGCCTTTGTGTCCGCTACCGAGCAGGACAGCACGGCAGCTGCAACCTTTACCATGGATACCCTGAATTGGACCAACAGCACCCTGACCTTCAGCGGTAACGGTGCGGCTACCATTACCGTCAATGACTATTACTACTGTGAGCCCACGGTGATCACAGTCAACATCCGTACAGATGTGACCGAGCCCATCAACAAGTTCCTCTCCAGGGGCGTGACCAAGGTTCCCTCAGGACTTACGGTCAATGTGGGTGACCTGTTTAAGGCTGACAGCAACAATAAGCTGCTGGACATCAACAGCGAAAACTTTGAGCTGACTGTCACCGAGGAAAACGGCGCAACAGCAGTATTTACAGCAAATTCCTCCGATTGGACCAAGGGCACACTGGTCTTCAGCGGTACCGGCACCTGCAAGCTGACCGTTACGGATCACAGCATGTGCATCCCCTTAAGCATCACTATTTCCACGGATGTAGAAACCAAGAACGCGGTTTGTCCCGGTTGTGGTGCGGAAAATCCCCTGTGGATCCTGTGGGACGGACAGAGCCAGCTCCTGCCTGCTCATTATTACCTGGCTGATGACCATACCCTGGATGCAACCCTGATGATCTACCAGGATACCCAGGTTTGCCTGGACCTGTGCGGCAACAGCATCACCGGTGCGACGACCCTGGGGCGGATGATCAATGTCTACGGCAAGCTCAACCTGATGGACTCCGGTACCGACGGCAGCATTGTTACCACCTATGTCAACACCAGTGACAAGGCGGTCATCGGTAATATTTTCTTCGTGCAGGATGTTAAAAATGCGGAATTTAATATGTTTGGTGGCACACTGACCTCTCAGGGCCAGGGCTACAGAGGCAATATCGGTGTTATTAGCAGAACTATGAATATTCACGGCGGCACCATTTCCGGCGGCGATGCCTCCTCCAACGGCGGTTCTCTGCGTGTGACCAGCTCCAATGCAGTGCTGAATATCTATGACGGCACTGTTACTGCCAAGCGCTCCGGCAATGCCGGTGGTGTCATATATATGTACTCCGGTGTTGTCAATGTATACGGCGGCGAGCTCATTGGCACGGAAGCCGTATCCGGCGGCCTGGCCTTCATTGAGGGCGGTACGTTCAACGTTAAGGGCGGCACCCTCACCGGCGGTACAGTGAACAGAGGCGGCGTGTTCTTTGCAATGGATTCGGACACCACAATCAACATTTCTGCCGGTACCCTCACCGGCGGTGAGGCGGAATTCGGTGGCGTAATGTACGCTTCCACCTTCTCCAAGGTCACTATGACCGGCGGCACCATCTCTGACGGCACAGCCAGCTTTGGCGGCAATGTCAGTTTGGTATACGGCACTACATTTGATATGACCGGCGGCGTGATCAAGGACGGTGTTGCAAAGCTGATGGCTGCAGATCAGACCAGCGGTGCTATGGGCGGCAACCTGAATATTGGTAAACAGGTGACCTTTAATTTCAGCGGTGGTGAGATCTATAACGGTCATGCAGCCGGAGATCCTGTGGAGAACGAGCGTGCGGAAGGTGTTACCGGCGATGTAGGCTACGTCAACAGTGGTGTGGGCAGCGGCGGTAATGTATGCCTTATCCATGTCACAGAAAACAGTGTAGATTTGTCCGGTACATTCAACATGAGCGGCACTGCAAAGCTTTACGGCGGTTTGGCAGACGGCCTCCGGGGCGGTAATATTTACACGGAGGGCCATGTGAATATCAGCGGCGGCAAGATTTGGGGCGGTAAGGCCAACGCCAATGATTCTCTGACAAGCGGCCCCAACCTGGAGCACGGCTACGATGTTATCGGCGGCTCCATCTGCGCAAGAAATGGTACATTGACCATGACCGGCGGCTCCATCGGTATTGACGATCAGGGCAATCCTGCAGGCGGTACCGTAACCTCCGGCGGCGAGGGCGGAAACATTTCCTACTCCACCAATGCGACCCTGTACCTCTCCGGCGGTGAGATCGCCTACGGCTCTGCAGCCAAGGGCGGTAACCTCTACGGTCCCGGTAACTGTGAGATCACCGGCACGGTGGATATCCACCACGGTACTGCAACCAATCACGGCGGCAATATCTCCCTGTATTCCAATCCCAAAACCGTCATCAGCGGCGGTATTATCCGGGACGGCAGCGCACCCTATGGCGGTAACATCGTCTTTGGCGGTGATACAACTACCGCCACTGAGCGGACCTTGACCATCACCGGTGGTGTTATCAAGGATGGTACAGCAACTACCGGCCATGGCGGTAATATCTATAACTATCGTAGGTGCAACAATATCGTTATCTCCGGCGGTACCATCACCGGCGGTACGGCTGCAGCCAACGGCGCCAATATTTACAATGCGGGCACCATGCAGCTCAGCGGTGCTGTAGATCTTCGGAATGTGTACATGGGCATTGCATCCGGCGAGACCGTTCCGGGTACCATCCTGGATTTGGGCCTGGAACAGACCTCTGTCATTTCCGTGATGGCAAATTATGAGGTAAAGCCGGTCATGACCTGTACATCTGAAGAAGCTGCTGCAGCACTTGTCAGCTGCCTGACTGCGCTGAATCCTGAAATGCAGTTTACGCGCGATGGTAATGTGATCAATATGATCTATACCCCCCACGAGGACCACTGTGAGTGCGGCGAAAGCGTGGACCTGAACGGCCACACCCATGAGGCGATCCAGTGGCAGCCCCTGCCTGAGAATACAACGGACCTCTCTGCGCTGGAGGATGGCAACTACTATCTGATCAGCGACATCAATATTACCACTGTAAAATCCATCACCGGCGATTATAATGTGAAGTTCTGCCTGAACGGCTATAATATCACCACCTCTACAGATTCCGTGTTTGGCAACGTCCACGTAGGTTCAAACATTACCTTCTGTGACTGCTCCGGTGAGCAGGATGAACAGGGCAACTGGACCTGGGGTGGCTCTGTCAGCGGCAACACGACCGGCAAGGCCCGTTCCTACGGCGGTATCGTCAACATTCGTGCAGATGCACACCTGACCGTCTACGGCGGCAACTTCTACGGTGCTGAGGGCGGCTACGCAAGCTCCGGCGGCATCTTCAACGTCTGCAATGACGGTGTTCAGTATGCGCTGACCGCGGAGGAAAGTGCAGAGGCAGATCAGAATGCTACGGCAGACATGACCGAGGTCGAGAAGTACAGAGATTACATGTACGACGAGAAGCGTACAACCTCCCTGACTATTTATAACGGCCATTTTGAGGGTGGCGATCTGAATTACACAGATGTATCCGGAAATGGTTCCATCACGGCCTTCGGCGGCGGTATCATCAACACCTGGCATAATGTCTATGTCAATATTTACGGCGGCGCCTTTGAGGGTGGTAATGCTAAAATCGGCGGTCAGGTCTATATCTCCGGCGGCGGTAATCTGTACATGGAAAACTGTACCTTTATTGGCGGTACGGCAGAATTGGGCGGCAGTATGTTCTTCAGTGAGAGTACAAATGTCACCCTTGGAGAAGGCGTATCCGTAACCGGCGGCACACCCGCGATCTACCTGCTGATGGATGAAACAAAGGTCTATGGCTGCTATTCCGCCAGAGCATATGCCGAGGCGGCCAACAGTGAAAAACTGTATGAGCTCGTTGTGTGGGGTGTTGAGGTAACAGAAGAAACCGAAGACACCACGCAAGGTGAGACTCCCGAAGACACCACGCAAGGTGAGACTCCCGAAGACACCACGCAAGGTGAGACTACAGAGTCTTAAATAAACCCAAAGGGCCTGCTCAAACGAGCAGGCCTTAGGCCCTCCCCATTGGGGAGGGCATTTTTACCTTCCCCGTGGGGCCGGAGCGCCCCTGCGCTGCCGGTG
>CAYMPY010000141.1:0-5291 GCA_964392535.1 uncultured Oscillospiraceae bacterium | reverse complement strand
GACCCTACCGATGCCATGGACAGCACCGATCCCAGCGAGGGAGGGAAACCAAATGTCGATATTGAGGTAGACGAGGACACGGGCAACACCGGCAACGGTAATACCGGCACAGCTGCCGATGTATACGGCCCGCTGAAGAGTGAAACTGACTACAATATCCGTGTTTCCGGCAAGGATCTGTTCTTTACAGGTACCGCAGCTAATGATGTATTTAATACCGGCGCAAAGACGGCTGCCGTGAAGCTGCAGATTGAAAAGGTGGAAGGAAAGGGTATTAAGATTTTCTTCATGAAGAATAATGTTAAGACCTACCTGGAGATTAAGGCTGGCGGTGTCTGCGCATTGAGCACTACTGGCTCCGTGTTTACTTACGATGCATCCGGTGTGTACGCTGTAGCCGTAGGCGGAACCAATTACTACTTGGCGGTCAGTGATGCAGGTGATACCATTGTGGCATCTGTTGTGGGCGACGGTGCTGCAGCGGTTGTATTCGCAAATGCAGTCACCGGTGATACCGAAAGTGACAACGGAGGAGACGATTTCGTTCTCGATTTCGACGATTTGACCTGATTTATCGAATGAAATACGATACAGGAGGCGGCTTTTATGAGGCTGCCTCCTGTGTTTTTTTGTTTATATTGCACAAAAACTTTTTCTATTAACACAGCATATTATGAGATATTGCGTATTGCTATTTTGCGTTTTCAGTGATATATTATCGATACAGGATAACTGATAACCAATTACCGAAAATTGGAAGGAGCTTGATCTATATGACAATCAATCAGGTAACAAATCCCGAGGAACTTCAAATGGCATTGGACCGCTGCCGTAAGGCACAGGAGGAATATGCCACATATACCCAGGAGCAGGTGGATAAGATCTTCTTAGCTGCTGCTACTGCTGCTAATAAGGCCCGCATCAGCCTGGCAAAGCTGGCTGTGTCTGAGACCGGCATGGGTATTGTGGAAGATAAGGTTATTAAGAACCACTATGCTTCTGAGTACATCTATAATGCCTATAAGCATGAAAAGACCTGTGGCGTGATTGAAGAGGATCGGGCCTATGGTGTGACCAAGATCGCAGAGCCCATCGGCGTGATCGGTGCGGTCATTCCCACCACCAACCCCACTTCCACTGCTATTTTTAAAGCACTGCTGTGCTTAAAGACCAGAAACGGCATCGTCATCAGCCCCCACCCCCGTGCAAAGAAGTGTACTACCGAGGCTGCACGGATCGTTTTGAAGGCTGCTGTGGAGGCCGGCGCACCTGAGGGTATTATCGCGTGGATCGATGAGCCTTCTCTGGAGATGACCACCCAGGTCATGACCAGCGTGGACCTGATCCTGGCTACCGGCGGTCCCGGCATGGTCCATTCTGCTTATTCTTCCGGTAAGCCCGCTCTGGGCGTTGGCCCCGGTAACGTGCCTGCCATTATTGATGACAGCGCTGATGTGTTGATGGCTGTTTCTTCCATCATCCACTCCAAGACCTTTGATAACGGTATGATCTGCGCCTCTGAGCAATCTGTAATCGTAGCCGATTCCATTTACGATCAGGTGCGGGATGAATTTGAAGCCCGTGGCTGCTATCTGCTGAGCCCCGAGGAGATCGAAAAGGTTCGCCAGGTAATTTTGGTAAACGGCTCTGTCAATGCCAAGATCGTCGGTCAGAGTGCCTGTACCATTGCGGCTCTTGCTGGCGTAGAAGTGCCCGAGACAGCCAAGGTGCTGATCGGTCAGGTGGACAGCGTGGATGTATCTGAGCCCTTTGCTCATGAAAAGCTGTCTCCTGTGCTGGCTATGTATCGCTCTAAGTCCTTTGAGCAGTCCCTGGATATGGCACAGAAGCTTCTGGAGGACGGCGGCTTCGGTCATACTGCTGCTGTGTACCTGGAGACCCGCAAGGCCAAGGAAAAGATGGAGCTGTTCTCTCAGCGTATGAAGGCCTGCCGTATCTTGGTCAATACCCCCTCTGCGCAGGGTGGTATCGGTGACCTGTACAACTTCCGCCTAACCCCCTCCCTGACTTTGGGCTGCGGCAGCTGGGGCGGTAACTCGGTTTCCGAAAATGTGGGCATCAAGCATTTGCTGAATGTGAAAACTGTGGCAAGACGGAGGGAAAATATGCTGTGGTTCCGTGCGCCTGAAAAGGTCTATTTCAAAAAGGGCTGCCTGCCTGTTGCAATGGATGAGCTGGAGGGCAAGAAAAAGGCCTTCATCGTTACCGATACCTTCCTGTATCAGAACGGCTATACCAAGCCCATCGAGGAAAAGCTGGATGAGCTGGGCATTACCCATACTGCTTTCTATAATGTTGCCCCCGATCCCACACTGGCCTGCGCAAGAGAAGGCGCAGAGGCTATGCGTGCCTTCCAGCCTGACCTGATCATCGCTGTGGGCGGCGGCTCTGCAATGGATGCCGGTAAGATCATGTGGGTGCTGTATGAGCATCCCGATGCAGACTTCCAGGATATGGCAATGCGCTTCGTGGATATTCGCAAGCGTGTCTACGGCTTCCCCAAGATGGGCGAGAAGGCCTACTTTGTGGCAGTGCCCACCTCTGCCGGTACCGGCTCCGAGGTTACCCCCTTTGCAGTTATCACCGATGAAAAGACCGGTGTCAAGTACCCCCTGGCTGACTATGAGCTGATGCCCAACATGGCTATCGTGGATGCAGACCTGATGATGGATGCCCCCAAGGGCCTGACTGCTGCCTCCGGTATCGATGCTGTGACCCATGCACTGGAAGCCTACGCCTCCATGCTGGCTACGGATTACACCGATGGTTTGGCACTGCGGAGTCTGAAGCTGGTGTTCGAGAACCTGCCCAAGGCTTACGACAACGGTCCCAAGGAGCCCAGAGCAAGAGAGAACATGGCAAACGCCGCTACTATGGCCGGAATGGCCTTCGCCAATGCCTTCCTGGGTGTGTGCCACTCCATGGCTCATAAGCTGGGCGCATTCTACCACCTGCCTCACGGTGTTGCCAATGCTCTGATGATCGATAAGGTCCTGCGCTTTAACGCAGCCGAAGTTCCTGCCAAGATGGGTACCTTCTCCCAGTATGACCACCCCCATACCTTAGAGCGGTACGCAGAGGTTGCCGATTACCTGGGCCTGGGCGGCAAGACCCCGCAGGAAAAGCTGGATAACCTGATCGAAGCCATCGAGCAGCTGAAGGAGCGGGTGGGTATCCGCAAGACCATCCGGGAGTACGGCGTGGACGAAAAGGAATTCCTGGCCCGCCTGGACGATATGGTGGAGCAGGCCTTTGACGACCAGTGCACCGGCGCAAACCCCCGCTACCCCCTGATGAGCGAGATCAAGCAGATGTTCCTGGATGCCTACTACGGCAACTAAATATTACTGGCCCTGCCGAAAGGCAGGGCCAATTAAGTTTACTGTGTAAGCGAAGTTATCCTTTGGATAGTGAAGTTTTGCCTTCGGCAAAGTGGGTAAACTTTACTTCACTCGTGCGACAGTACGAACTTCATTGCAAAGAGACTTCACTGTAAAGCAACTTCACTTTTTGTCTATATTCATTTGGTATTCAATCGCATCTAAGATAAAACGGTTTAAGCTTTTTCCCTGGCTGGCGGCAAAATCCTTGATTATTTGCCGTTGGCCTTTTTTTACGACCACATCGATCCGGTCATAGGCTTTTTTGTTGTATCGTGCGGTTGCTTCCTTCTGTGCATCGGAATATCGGGCCATATCATCACACTCCTTGATGATATACTACTGTAAGTATTATCAAAAGTGCATAATTACATAAGTAGATTTTTGGTAAATTTGTCTCTTGATATAATTACGGAAGTAGATTATAATTTAGCAGAGAAGAGTAGTTGATGTGCTGCGTAAGAAGTAGGGCTGCTCGTGACCACAAAGAGATATAGGAGGAATAAGTTTTGTTTGGTTCATGGTTTCATAACGCCGGAGATAAGCTTCGGAAAATATGTTCGGTTCTGTTCATTATCGATGTGATATTGTTGCTGGTTGGCGGCTTGTTTGCTATCGGCTTTGCCTGGATTGATGGACTGGTTTCGTTTTTACTCAGCCTGATTTTTGTTCCGTTAATTGTTGTGGTTACGATTCTGTTGATTTATTTGTCCTCGCTGCCTACCTTTGCGCTGGCTGAGGCTGCATCTAAATCTACTGAATGCTTGGCAGCTCTGCAGGAAATGATGAAGAGCGAGGAAGAGAAGAAGAAGGCTGAGCCCGAAGCGGAGATTGACCCCAGAGAATTGCCGACCTGGAAGCAGGTGCAAATGCTCAAGAGAGGCCAGATGGTGCAGTTTATGATTAACGAAGAAGGTAAGCAGATCTGCCCGATTTGCAACAGCGAACACACTTCTGAGATGCCTGTTTGCGAAAACTGCGGAATGTTCTTCTATACAAAACGAGCGTAATACCTGGCCCTGCCGAAAGGCAGGGCCAAAATATATCTATTATCGCTTATAACAGAGAATAGATAAGAGATATTATTTGTTCGCAAGGTATACAAAAATCATATAAAAAATTCTGTAAAAATAACGAAAATTATGCTTGACAAAAGGCTATAATGGTGGTATCATAATTGGGCGTGTGTAGGGATACTATGCGCGTACTGCGATGATGCGGGAGATTGCGTCTAAAAAACGGTAACTTCCGCGGAGTATGTCCGGTCATCGGGCGGCTGAACTGTTCTTTCTGCGCTGCGTATATCGCCGCGACGGGGGAGAAGGTCGGCCTTGTGTCGGCCATTTTTCTTGGCTCGGAATGATACGCACGACGGCGTGGATACAGGCTTTAGGGCATCGAACCACATTTGGTTCTCGTGGCTTGCCACTTGCCAATACGGCACAAAACACCTTGATAATACTGACGAGTATTGTCTGCGGCGTTTTGCTTGTCTTGACAAGCGGCAAGGCACGAGAACTGCATAGCACCCTACAGCCTGGATTTTTTGAGAAATTTCAGGTGCAGACGACGCAGGCTTGCTTTGTGCAAGGCAAGGAGGATAAGCCTGAAATAATCGAAAAGGACGGCTGTAGGGCAATTGTGGATCGATACCCTAAAGCCTATGTTCGACCGTACCCAGGCACCACGAAAACTGAGTACGTCAAAATCAAGGAGGAAACAAAAACATGGCAAACCAGGAAATGATCCGCATCCGGCTGAAGGCTTACGATCATCAGCTGATCGACTCCAGCGCGGCCAAGATCGTCGAGACCGCAAAGCGTAACGGCGCTGCTGTCTCCGGCCCCATCCCGCTGCCCACCAAGAAGGAAGTCGTTACCATCCTTCGCG
>CAYMPY010000140.1:0-5438 GCA_964392535.1 uncultured Oscillospiraceae bacterium | reverse complement strand
CTCCGACGAGCCATCGGTATAGGATATTTCCAGTACGCCGCCGTCAGTGAGAATATTCTGCTGGCCTAAGGTATAGGTGGTCTCCGGCAGCTCCTTCATGGAAATGGCAGACACCGCCCGAGTAGCATCACAGCTATTACAGGAAAGGTCCTCATAGGAGCTGTAGCTGTGGCTGCCGGAATCGGCCCGGTCTTTTACAATAAAGGCATCACAAAGGCCGCAGAACACACCGCTGCTGATGCAGTTTTCATGGTGGTACACCGCACCCTTTGCCTCAAAATGCCAGGTTGCGGCCTGCAGCAGATAGTTGTTGTCACCGTGTATGGAGATCATATCCCACTGGGTGGCTGTGCCTTCATAGCTGATATGTGCAAGGTCCTGGCTGAGGTAAAATGCGCCGCTGCCCACCGTAGTCAGGCTCAAAGGCACATACAGGGCCGTCAGGCCTGTGCATTCAAAAAAGGCCTCCATATCGATCTCCTCCACCCCATCCGGGATCCCATAAAACCCGGAGAGCAACGAGGGTGCCAACAGCAGAACGGTCTTATTTTTATCAAAGAGGCAGCCGGCTTCGTCAGAAGAAAAGCTGCGGTTTTCGGCACTGACCAGAAGTGCTTCCAACGCCGTACAGTTTGCAAAAGCATAGTAGCCAATTTCCGTGACACCGGCAGGAATGTAAATTTCCTTTAGTGCGGTACAGCCGAAAAAGGCCTCATCTCCAATATAGGAAAGACCTGTGCCCAGATTCACTTCCGCCAGGGCCGTGCAATCATAGAAGGCATCGGCACCGATATCCTGAACAGAGTCCGGAATGGTGATCTCCGTCAAGGCCGTGCAGCCGTAAAAGGCGTAGCGGGAAATGGATATCAGGCCCTCCGGCAGCTGTACTGCCTGAATGCTTTTCCGCTGGCTGTACCAGGGCACCTTGCTGTAGGTGGTATAATCCGTCATTTCCCCCGAGCCGGTGATCACCAGTGTGCCGTCGGTCAATGACCAGCTTAAGTCTGTGCCGCAGCTCTCCGCTGCCTCAGCCTGGACAGGTATGAGCAGCAAAAGCACTGCGATCAGTAATAGCTTTATATATTTCATAAGGACCGTTCTCCCATTTTTTCTTCATTATGGTATGGTTTTTCGATTTTGTCAAGAGAAAAGAGGATGCTTAAAAAACACTTCATTCTGAGGAGTAACCAAAGAATCTATTTCCCGGCAGTCGAAGACAAACCAATGCTCATATTTTATAGCAGGGGCGGATCATCGCCCGCAAAAACCGCCCCCTTTGCCATCATGATATCATGATGGCATGATGTCATGATGGCAAAATCTTAGCAAAACGTTACAGGCACTTGCCCACTGCGGTCAAAAAGCATTCTGTGTCCCGGGGGGTGCTCATAAAGCCGAAGCTGACCCGGACGGTGCCGGTATCCAGCGTTCCTGCGCTTTCGTGGGCAAGGGGCGCACAGTGGAGGCCTGCCCGCACGGCAACGCCATGCTTCCACAGCCGGTCCGCAAACTCCTGGCAATCGCATTTTGGACGGAAGGACACCACACCGGCCTGATTCTCCCCGGTAAAGACCTGCAGTCCCAACTCCTGAAGTCCCCGGACACACCGCCGGACCTCCCGTTGCTCCCGCTGTAAAATACGATCCGTCCCTACACGGCTGATGTAGTCAAGACCGGCACTGAGACCTGCAATACCGGGTACATTGGCCGTCCCAGCCTCTGCTCCATCGGGCAGGAAGTCCGGCATAAACCGGGATTGGGACATGCTGCCCGTGCCGCCCATGATCAGGGGTTCCGGCTGACGGCCACACAGCAGAAGCCCTGTTCCCTGTGGTCCTGAAAGGCCCTTGTGGCCGGGCATGGCAATAAAATCTGCGCCTAAGGCTTCAAAGTCTATAGGCAGCGCCCCGGCAGATTGGGCCGCATCGAGAATAAAGGGTGTATGGTAGCGCTTACAAAGCTTTGCCAGCTCCTCCACCGGCAGGATATAGCCAAAAACATTGGACACATGGGTAAATACCGCCGCCTTGACCCCTTTTCGCAGCACCTTTTCAAAATCCTCTAAGGTATCTGCCGGGTCAAAGAGCCTGCGGCCTGTAATCTGCACATTGGCACCCATGCCGTACAGCGGACGCACCACCGCATTATGCTCAAAGCCGGAGATGGCCACCCGATCCCCCGGCTTTACCAGGGTACGAATGGCCATATTGAGGCCATGGGTAGCACTTGCAGTAAATACCACCTGCTCCGGCTCACAGTGAAATAAATCTGCCGCCCGACTCCTGCAGTTAAACAGCTCCTGCTGGGCAAGCCTTGCAGGCCCATAGCCACCCCGGCCCGGGCTGGCGCAGGTCCCCATGGCCCGGGTCACTGCATCCATAACCGCCCGGGGCTTTTGAAAGGACGTGGCCCCATAATCCAGATAGATCATAACGCCACTTCCTCCATTGCCCCATTTTCGCCCAGCAGATACAGCTTCCGGAATGCGATCTTGTGGCTACGCAGCAAAGCCACCACATCCTCCGGATCCGTAAAACGGACACGGAGGCTGTAGCCGCAGCCCTGCTCCTCCATCCAGCGGGGTGTTCTGCCCAAGTAACAGCGCAGACCCACACCCCGCAGCACACGGTCCGCCCGCTGAGCCGGTGTCACCGACCGAAATGTGATGATCAAAGTCCCCATAATAAAACCTCCCGAAGCAGACTATGCCCGGGAGGCTTATTTTGTGTCGTTTCAAAGAAGAATACATACCGCATGGCAGCTCATGCCCAAGCCCTCACCGGTAAAGCCCAGCTTTTCCTCGGTGGTGGCCTTTACATTGACCTGATTTACGGAAATTTCCAAATCTGCAGCAATATTTTCGATCATCAGAGGAATGTATTCCTTCAGCTTGGGTCTTTGGGCGATCATGGTCACATCGATGTTGCCCACCTGATAGCCTGCAGCCTTAATTTTCTCACCCACCGCACGGAGCAGCACCCGGGAGTCCGCACCCTTGTATTGAGGGGCGGTATCCGGGAAATGGTAGCCGATATCCCGCAGCGCCGCTGCACCCAAAAGGGCATCCATCACCGCATGGAGCAGCACATCTGCATCGGAGTGCCCCAAAAGTCCCAGCTCATAAGGGATCTTCACACCGCCTAAATACAAGTCCCGATCCGGCACTAAGCGGTGTACATCATAGCCGTGTCCAATTCTCATTGCCGTCCCTCCAGGATCACTTTTGCGATCTGCAGATCTAAGGGTGTGGTGATCTTGATGTTTTCCTCATCACCGAGTACCATCTTCACGCTCATGCCCATATACTCCACCGCAGAACAATCATCGGTAATAGCCACCTGAGCCTCTTTGGCCTTTTTCAGTGCGCCCCGCAGCAGATCGATATCCACCACCTGGGGTGTCTGCACAGCCTGCAAGGTGGAGCGGTCCGGGGTGGACTTGACGATGCCACCGGCCACCACCTTCACGGTATCCTTTACCGGCACGCCGGGGGCAGCTGCGCCGTAGGTATTGGCGGCACGAACCGTGCGGTCAATGACCTCCCAGGTCACCAAAGGCCGTGCGCCATCGTGGATGGCTGCCAGCTTCACTTTATCGGACAGTGCGTTTAAGCCGTTTGTGACCGACTCCGGTCTGCTGCTGCCGCCTGCAACCACAGCCTTTAATTTATCGAAGCCACGGCACAGCTCCATGATTCTTTCCATTTTATCGGCAGTGGTGACCACCACGATTTCGGAAATTGCGGGGCACTCCTGAAAGGCCCGCACCGTGCGGACGATCACAGGCACGCCGTTTAAGTCGGCCAGAATCTTATCGATGCCGCCCATGCGGGAGGCACTGCCCGCAGCCACGATCACCGCACCGCACCGCTTCAGCTTTAATAGCTTCCGTGCAGGCTTTGTCACCTTTTGAATGTTCATGCTTACAGCTCCTTTACAAGCTTCTTGAAAAATGCGCCCCGCTCCATAAAGTTTTTAAACTGGTCAAAGGCCGCACTGGCAGGACTCATGAGCACCACATCGCCCGCTTTTGCATAGGCCGCCGCTTTTCTCACCGCATCGGCAAAGTTTTCGCAATCGATCAGCTCCGGGCAGCCGGGCAGGTCTTCCACTGCCTGACGGATCAGGGGCGCAGTTGCGCCGTTTAAGAATACGGCCTTGGCGTGATTTACAATGTGGGGACCCAGTACATCATAGGGAATATGCTTATCGTAGCCGCCTGCGATCAGCAGCACCTTTTCCGGGAAGCTATTGAGGCCTGCAATGGTGCGTGTGGGCGAGGATGCAATAGAGTCATTATAATACCGCACGCCACCCTTTATACGCACCAGCTCAATGCGATGCTCCACGCCGCCAAATTCGGCAGCCACCTTGCGGATGATCTCATCGGCCACAAGGCCCTCCACCGCACCGATGGCAGCCATGTAATTTTCAATGTTATGGACACCGGGGATCAGAATGGTGTTGACATCCAATACCTTTTCGCCGTCACGAAGGACCCAGTCCCCCTCCTGACGGATGCGGACATTTTTACCCTGTCGGGAGAAAAACTCTGTCACACCGCATCCGGTAAAGCCTGCGGTGATGCCGTTGTCGGCATTGAGAATCAGACGGTCTGTGCTGCCCTGGAATTTAAAGATGTTGGTCTTTGCCTCGATATACTCATCCATATCCTTATGGACATCCAAATGGTTGGGGGCTAAGTTGGTGATCACCGCAACAGCGGGGCTGCGGCGCATATCCATGAGTTGGAAGGAGCTGAGCTCCACAACAGCCACATCCTCCTTTTCCATTTGGGGTACGGAGGGCAGCAGCGGCGTGCCGATGTTACCGCCCAGCCACACGGTCTTGCCTGCGGCCTTTAACAGCTCAGAAATCAATGTGGTGGTTGTGGTCTTGCCATCAGAGCCGGTGACCGCAATGATCTTACAGGGACAGACCTCGAAAAATACCTCCATCTCACTGGTGACCTGACCGCCTGCCCGGCGCAGCTGCTGCAAAGCGGGATTCTCCGGATGCATACCGGGGGTACGGAAAATAATATCAGCGGATAAGCCCTCTAAGTAGCCGTCACCCACCTGCAAGGTGCAGCCTGCTTTTTCCAGCTCCAGCACCTCTGCATCCAGCTTTTCCCGGGGGGTGCGGTCACAGCCGGTTACCTGACAGCCAAAGGACAGCAGCAGCCGTACCAACGGCCGGTTGCTGACACCCAGACCCAGCACCAAAATGTTTTTATCCTTCAAGCTCTCGAAATATTGTGTAAAGGCATTTCCCATAACGGCACCTCAAAAACATAGTATTTTATTATAGTATACTCCCTCAAAAGGAATTTTGCAAGACATTTGACAAGCGGATTATTTTGCTGTACAATGTGGAAGCAACCAGGTTGGACAGCCGCGGCTGCAGGCCGAAAGGCCGCAGGTGAGGAAAGTCCGGGCT
>CAYMPY010000139.1:0-5671 GCA_964392535.1 uncultured Oscillospiraceae bacterium | reverse complement strand
TTTGCGTTCTTCCATCGGGATTCCGCCTTTCATGTAATTTGCAAGGCAAGTATATCGAAGAAGCAGAAGGAAAGCTATTCACCAGAAGCAACGAAGAATCATGGACAAAGGTCGCAGAACCAACAAACTTTTCTGAAGACGCAAAAGGGCCGATTTTGTCTGTTTGCATCTTTTTGTTTCATCTCCTATTTTCATTTTTTACGTCGTGATAACACCAGTCAATTTGGGACAGGATACAGCTAAAGATGCAATCCCTGCAATACAAATAAGTCTGATCTTCACATTGACTTGCAGGGGCGTGCGTGCTAAAATTTTACACAGAGAAACATAGTTGCCGCATTTGTGCGGCGTTTTAGCTCACCACAAGTTAGCGCGAACTAACAGTGCGCAAAAGAAGGATGATCCCATGCGGTTTTTAATTTATGGTGCTGGTGTGATCGGCAGTATTTATGCGGCCTGTCTGTCCCGGAACGGCTACGAGGTTTCGGTGGTGGTATCTTCTGTCGGGGGCGGACAAGCTCCCGCAATATAGACCATACTTAAAAGGCTAAACACAAAGGCTTGCACGAAGCCGGAAAACAAATCAAAGTAGATACTCAGTACCGCAGGTATACCAAACTGTAAAATAGGAACACCGGTCAAAATACCGTAAAACTCCAAAACACCCAGTAAACCCAACACTGCAAACAAAGCGCCAAAGATCACTTTTGAAAGCTTCTTTTTGCTGAAAACCAGTAACAGAACACCAATAGCAAGTACCACAAACGCAATGATCACCGTAGAACTGATAAGTCCAATGAGGGCATTGGATGCCAGTGCTAAAGCCGTGTAGATAATGGTTGTAATAATACCGCCACCGGCCACATTGCCAAAATGACGGAAGGCCATAGCTATCGGTTGTGCAATTTCAGATACAAGGTTCATGGGGGTCATGACCCAAATAGGCTCGGTAAAGCCCTTAAGCCAGCCCAAAATACCGTTTTGCTTGATGCTCTCATACCAAATGATCACACTGGTCATTACCGACCAGGTCAGCACCACGCTGAGGTCTGCGGTGGTGGACCTTAAAAAGCCGGTCAAGCCGATCAGCGAGCCGATCATGGATGACAGGAAGATGGTGCCGATATAGGCCGTCCAACGGGCATTGTGCTCACCCATAGTGTCCACCACAAGGCTGCGCATCATGGAAACGCCCTTTTCCGTCAGTACCTGAAGCTTCCCGGGCCGCTTCGTCAGGTTTCTTCCCAACAGCACGCCGGCAATACCCAGCAGCAGTGTCACCACAACAAGGGATACAATGGTCTCCGTGATCCGGACAGGGCCCAGCATAAACAGGGTTTGCGCACCGTCAACAGATATGTTCATTGATCACCCTTCTTTCTGAAAAATTCTGAAACCATCAGCACCGGCCGCAGGAATACCAGCGGCAGCACCAGTGCGATCACATTGCCACCGGCCTTGATGCCAACAAACAAGGCCGCAGCCATAACCACCAACCGCACCAACGGGGACAGACGGATCATCTTTTGGGCCTCCTCGGTTTTTCCCTGCGCTGCCTTATCGGAGGCCAGGGATACGGTCACTGCCAAAAAGAAGTAATTTAGAATAATAACGAGACTACCGGCCAAGGCACTGATCACCACGTTGAGGCTGAATTTACCCAAAACAGCAAACACCCCAATCATGATTGCACTGAGGATCAGCACACCCACCGTAACCAGCAGGGTCTCTTTCATAACAGCTTTACGAGAATCCATAGTTACTCCTACTCATGCTCATTGTAGCTCAAGGTGGTATCCTCAGGCTTTTTCGCCATTCGGTTCATGGATTTCAGGGTACCCATAAAGCCCTGGACCGCCATAATTGCGCCAATGGCCGTAAAAACAAAAACAATCCACACCCCAAAACCCAGCCACTGCCGCAGCCAAACGCCCAGCAAAACAAATCCGGCCAGTGGCAGCACCACGCCCAGGCCCAGCTGAGATAGAAATACCAGCAAGCTTACATCCTTCAATTCGATCACCTGTATAACATACTTTTATAGTAGTATACCCCATGTTCCTACAACTTTCAAGATATTTTCAATTTACAAATGTAAAATCTTTGTAAAAAGGGCTTTTCAAACAGCCAAGGCTGTAGTAGAATAGAGTATTATTATAAGGGGAGGTGTCTGCCTTGTACGAACAGGAGCTTGAGATTTTACAGGGTGCAATCAGCGCCATTGTATTTCAGAATGCGGAAAACGGCTATGCGGTACTGCGCCTGAGCTGTGAGGATGGCCAGACCGTTACAGTTGTCGGCACTGTTCCTATGCCCGTTGTCGGTGAACGGCTGATGGTTACCGGCAAATGGGGCAATCATTCCAGCTATGGACGGCAGTTCGAAGCGGAGTTTTTGGAGCGCCTCATGCCTTCATCAAAAAATGAAATTTTGCAGTACCTGTCCGGCCGTACCGTCAAAGGCATCGGTCCCAAGCTGGCCGCCAGGATCGTGCAGCGATTCGGAGAGAACACCCTGGCCATTATGGAACGGGAGCCGGAACGGCTCTCTGAGGTAACCGGCATCTCCGATGCAAAAGCCCAGGCCATTGGCGAAGCCTTCCGCCTGCAATTCGGCATCCGTCAGCTTTTGGAGTTTTTCGCGCTCCATCACCTGCCTGCAGAGCTGGCGGTAAAGGTCTACAAGCTTTACGGTCAGGATGCTATCGATATCATCACCCAGGACCCCTATGTCCTCATGGACGAGGGTATAGAAGCCCCCTTTGCCGCTGTTGACCGTTTTGCCATTGATCTGGGTGTGTACAGTGACGATCCTCGCCGTGTGGGTGCAGGTATTCTCTATGAACTGCGCTGCAACCTCACCGCAGGCCATGTATTTTTGCCGGAAGATAAACTGCTGCAGGCATCCTGTCAGCTGCTGTCCATCAGTGAGCAGACCGCCATTGAAGCGCTGGAAAAGCTCCACGAAAACGGTCAGCTGGTCCGTGACGAATTGCATCACATCCGTATTATTTATTTGCCCCGGCTGTACGAAGCAGAAGCCTATTGCAGGGATCGGCTGCTTCACGCAGTAAATCAGGTTTTTCCTGCCCCGCCCCGGCTTCAATCCATGCTCCGCACCGCCGCAAAGGAAAGCGGTCTGCAATATGCGCCTCAGCAAGAGGAGGCAATTGCCCGCTCTGCCACCAGCGGCTTACTGCTGATCACCGGCGGCCCGGGCACAGGTAAAACCACCATCGTCAACGGTATTTTATCCCTTTTTGATCAGATGGGTGTAAAGTGCGCTTTGGCCGCTCCTACTGGCCGTGCCGCCAAGCGGATGACCGAGGTCACGGGCAGGGATGCATCCACCATCCACCGGCTTTTGGAGGCAACCGTAGACCCACACACCGGCGACCTGTTTTTCAGCAAAAATGAATCGGACCCCTTAAAGGTACAGGCGGTCATCGTAGACGAAATGTCCATGGTGGACATTTCCCTTTTACACTGCCTGCTGCTGGCGGTGCCCATAAACGCCCGCATTATTTTAGTTGGCGACCCGGATCAGCTGCCCCCTGTAGGACCCGGCTCGCCCTTTAGTGATATGCTTCGCAGCGGAATACTCCCCTCCGTGCGTTTGACGGAGATCTTCCGTCAGGCCCAGCAGAGCCTGATCGTTATGAATGCCCACAGGGTAAATCGTGGCATTATACCGGAGCTACGGGATGTGAAAAATGACTTTTTCTTCCTGCCTGCCCGAACAGAAGAACAGCTGGCTCAGACCATTGTTGGCCTGTGTGCCACCAGACTTCCCCAAAAAATGGGCATCCCTGCCGCAGAGATCCAAGTGCTGTCCCCCACCAAAAAAGGTGCGGCAGGCACGGTGGAATTAAACCGCCTGCTGCAGCAATCCCTGAATCCCCCAGCCCCCGGCAAGAAAGAACGAAAATATGGGCAGATCATTTTCCGGGAGGGTGACCGGGTCATGCAGATCCGCAACAATTACGATCTTGTATGGCAAAAGGACGATGGCTCCGTCGGTACAGGTGTCTTTAACGGTGACGTAGGTATCATTACCGCCATCGACATGGACTTGGAATGTCTGACCGTTCGGTTTGATGACCGTCAGGCTGATTATGAATTTAATCAGCTTAATGAATTAGAGCTTGCATATGCCATGACCGTCCATAAAAGTCAGGGCAGCGAATACCGGGCAGTGATCTTAGCAGCCTGGAACGGCTCTCCGTACCTGCTCAGCCGCAGTATTCTGTACACTGCCATCACAAGAGCCCGGGAGCTGATGATCATTGCAGGCACAGAGCAAACCGTGCATACCATGACCGAAAACGCCAAATCCGGCCGCCGCTACACCGGCCTGAAGCTGCGACTTCAAAACGAAAATTAAGGTTGCAGGTTGCGGTCTTATGTGCTATGATAGTAAAAACCAATTTGTAACCAACAGGTGAAGAATATGAAAAAGATTCAGTTATTTTCCAATGACTTGGGCGTGGATTTAGGTACCTCCAATGTGCTGATCTGCTCCGATAAGCAGGGTGTGGTTATCCGGGAGCCCTCCGTTGTGGCCGTGGACCGGAACACCGATAAGATCCTGCAGGTTGGCTCTGCTGCCAAAAATATGCTGGGCCGTACCCCCGGCAATGTGGTTGCCATGTACCCGCTGAAGGACAGCGTTATTTCCGACCACGAAATGACCGTTAAAATGCTGCAGGTGCTGTTCCGTGCAGCCACCAAGGCCAGCCTCTTTACCCCCAAGCCCAGAATTATTCTCAGCGTGCCCAGCGGCATCACTGAGGTCGAAGAGCGTACCGCCATCAACGCCGCACTGGAAGCCGGCGCACGCCGTGTGTACCTGATCGAGGCACCCCTGGCTGCAGGCCTGGGTGCAAACCTGGACCTGAAGGGTCCCAACGGTCACATGGTGGTAGACCTGGGCGGCGGCTGTACCAATGTGGCTGTACTGAGCATGAACGGTGTGGCCCGCTCCTCCTGTGTAAAGGTGGGCGGTCTGGCCTTTGACGAAGCCATTGCCCGGTACTTACGCCACACCCACAGCCTGGTCATCGGCCAGAACGATGCCGAGGAGATCAAGATTCAGATCGGCAGCGTATATCCCCGCACCGAGGATGTGAGCATGATCGTCCGTGGCCGTGATGCCAAGACCGGCTCTCCCAAAAATGTAACGCTGCTGTCCTCTGAGATTTTGAAGGTGCTGTCCCGTCCTGCCCGGATCATTGCCGATGAGGTCATGTCCGTTTTGGAGGACACCAGCCCCGAGCTGATCGCCGATATTTCGAATAACGGCATCACCCTCACCGGCGGCACCGCCCAGCTTTGGGGGATGGACCTGCTGCTCCAGGAGCGTACCGGCATCCAGTGCCACATTGCCGACGAGCCGGAGTACTGCGTGGCCCGAGGCTGCGGCAAGAGCCTTTCCTGGATCAATCACATGCACGAGGGCCCCATCAATATTGCCCGTAAGCGCATCCTGAAAAATCAATAAATGTAATTGCAAAGTGCAAAATGAATTGGAACTGTTCCGTGTTCATTTTGCGCTTTGCACTTTCAACTTAAAAAACCGCTGCAGCTAAGCTGCAGCGGTTTTTGAGCATGATGATATGAGGGAAAATTAATAGAACTTTCTCTTGTTCTTACGGGCAGCTTCAGACTTCTGC
>CAYMPY010000138.1:0-5790 GCA_964392535.1 uncultured Oscillospiraceae bacterium | reverse complement strand
GTATTCGTAGTAGTAATTGACATCGGTGACTGTGGGGGCCTCAAAGTCAATGTACAGGGGGAAGGAGAATACGTTCTTCTTGTTGGTGTCGATACCGCCGTCTTCGCCGTAGTCCAGGTAACCGGTAAGGGTCACGGTGAGCTTGGCATTGTTGGGCAGGTTATAGTCCTGGGTATCAAACTCGATCTCGATGTTAGCGGGGTAAATAGAGCCGCCGTCACCGTAGGACTTGCGGACATCCGTATCCACGGTCTCGAAGATGGTCTCGCCGGTGGCATCGTTTACGATGGCGATCTCAATGCGCTGGGCATTACGGAGAAGGCCCGCCCAAACAAACCGCAGAGAGTGGATGGAGCCAACCTGATTGGACAGACATACATAATCCTCATTGGCTGCAATGACGATATCCTCGGGGTCCTGAACGAAGTAGTAAGTACCCAGGTAGCTGACATAGTCATCCTCCACGCCACCGATAGCACGGGTAGCGTAGGCATCAGCCTTCGTCTTATCCTCCTCGTCGATGGCGGTATCCAGCTCATCGGCGTTGGTGTCAAAGTAGGTCAGGTCGAACAGGGGTGCCTGGGTCCAGTCACCATAGAAGGCCAGGTAAGGTATATTCAGATCCACACCGGAAGCAGCATCCAGGGTGATGTAGCCTTCCACATACATGCCGTTTTCAAAGGAATCATTGAGATACTTCTTGTCAGCATCGGAAAGAGTGATGGTAACCTTGACCTTTTCGGTCTTGCCTGCGCCAACGGTCACGGTGTTGCCGCTGACCGTACCGCCCTCCACGGTGATGGAAGCACCGCTTAAGGGATAGGCCTGCTCAGTGACGGTGGTCTTACCGGCATTGGTTTTGGTGTCGCTGACACCCTCGGTAAATACATGGGCGCCAATGTTGTAGCTCAGGGTAGAAGAACCGAAGTTCTTCACAGCGAAGGTCATTTCGTAAACGCCGGTCTTCTGGGGATCGTCACCCAGCTCCAGCTTGGTCTTGTCCATCTCCTTGCCATCCTCGTCATAGGTGATCACGATGGCGTCGGTGTTGATGGAATCCATCAGGTTTGCAAGACCTGCGCCCTGCTTCCGGACAGCGTAGGGCTGGCCGTTGACATTGATGGCAATGTCGGCAGTGGACATCATGAGACGGTTGACCATGGTGTTGACAGCCACACCATCGTCTGCGATCTCGGGGAAGTTCTCCACCACATACTGCCGCAGCAGGATCACCACACCTGCCAGGTTGGGACAGGCCATGGAGGTACCGGACAGACGGTCATAGCCACCGCCGGTGATGGAGGAGAGAATGTTACCGCCATGGGCGGTGATCTCAGGCTTGATGTTCAGGCTGGGAGTGGGGCCCCAGGAGGAAAAGTCAGAGATAAAGGGACCGGAGGTCTGGTCAGAGCTGATAACCAGCGTGCCGCTGCCTGCTGCTGCCAGCATCTCGCCATCATCCTGGCTGATGGAGCAGACCGCCAAGGTGGCGTCGCCCACATTCATCTTAATTTCACCGGATACATTATTATAAATAATGATCGCAGCTGCGCCCTGGCTCTGGGCGATCATTGCTTTTTCTTCGAAGGTGTTGTCACCACGGCGGACCAGGGCGATCTTGCCCTTCACATCCAGGCCCGTGTAGTCCGCACTACGACCCACGCCGGGAACGGTCACATAGGTAAAGCTCTTGGTGCCATCGCCGCCCAGCAGGGTCTTTACGAACTCATTCTCCTTGCTGGACTTGTTGGTAGACTCATCGAAGTAAATAATGGTGTCGCCATACTTCAAGTAGGGTGTCTCCACGCCGTTGATGGATGCAACAGACAGCACGCCATCATAAGTACCGGGAGAGCCTACCGTACCGACATCGGGGTTGGAAGTCAGAGGCAGGTTACCGTTGGCTTCAGAGCCGTAAGCGGAGCTGTAGCTGTTGGATGCTGCCACCACAACGCTGATGCCGGATTCCCGGATGCGGTCATACACACCGGAGATCACTTCCTCGTCCACCTCACGGGCAAAGCCACAGGCAGTACCCAGGGACATGTTGACCACGTCCACATCCAGAATGACGCAGTCCTCCAAAGCGGACAGAATCCAGGTAGAACGGGCGGTGTCCATAATATCGGAGAAGGTTTTCATGGCTACCAGCTGGGCATTGGGTGCAACGCCGGTGATGGTATCGTCCTTACCGACAATAACACCGGAAACGTGGGTACCATGGTTATTATGGGTAGAATAGACATCGGGGTCATTATCGGCGTAGTCGTAGCCGAAGGGCACCTTCTCATTGATGTATACATCATGGGCTGTCAGGCTGCCGCCGGAGAATTCGTAGGCTTTGGTACGGTCAATAACTGCAGCCACATCCTCGTAGGTCATGCCCAGCTTCTGAGAGGTGAAGTTATTCACAGAGAAGGCGGTATGGTTGGAGTCCAGACCTGTATCCAGAACAGCCACCACCATGCCGGAGCCGTCATAACCACTGTCGCCGCTTTTGAAGATACCGGTCTCATAGACATTAACTGTATTCTCCACCAACTGGCTTTCAGCAGTATGGTACACCTCGCTGACGATGGTACCCTCACCACCGTCCAGGCTCATACAGACAGTCTCAAAATCACCGGCCTTAATGCAGATCTCAAAACCGGCCAGGACAGTATCATAAAACTGGCCCACAGTATATTCAAGACCCATACCATCCAGCTTTTTCAAGGTCTCATCCCGGCGGGCAGCAACCTGTGCCGTAATGGCAGTACCTTCCTCGCTGAGAGCAAAGTCCACCATGGACATGGTCTTATCCGTGCCCTCGTAGGCATCCATCAGGTCCATGACCGGCAGGGTAATGATTACGGAAATTTCCTCATCATCCCGCACAGAACTGGGCAGCGGCTGGAATACACCGCTGTTGAGGTAAGGCGTATAGTCTACCTCCACACCCTCCAGTCTTTTAATTGCAGGCTCCTTCTTGGAAGAAGCAGCCGCGCCGACCGCATCTGCCTGCGGAATGGCCAAAATTGATACTACCATCACTGCCGCAAGCAGTAACAGCAGAACCGATCTGGTCACCTTTTTCAGAGAATTATTACCCATAAAAGTTTCGCCTTTCTATATGAAAAAATTACAAAATGATACTTTGTCGCATACATAGCTCAGTTTATAATACTGTAAATTCGGCAAAAAAGCAAGAATTATTCGTCCCATCCACAACTTTTTAGCAATGTTTTCATGCTTGTTCTCCCTCCGCGGACGTCTGTATATATTTAGTTTTTCCCCTGTAAATAAAGCACAAGCTTTTACAACACATTGCACAAACAATATGTAAAATTGCATTAAAAAAGGTCTGTTGTTTCCAACAGACCCGTAATATTAGATTTGGAATTACTCCCTGCTCTGCCCCCTATTAAATGCACGATACTTTTAAACTCTAATAATAGATATTAAAAAGGCCGGAACATCAGTCCCCGGCCTTTTTGAACTTACTGCGCAGCCATCTGAAAACACGGCGTGGAAAGCGGGTCCAATGCCAAATCCTGCAATAGCATTTATATTGGAAGCTTTTCACAGATCGAAATTTCTCGTCCCGATAATAACCGGTAACCATAGCGATCAGCTGTTTTTGAGAGACACCCTTTTCATAGGCAAACTGGTTATCTCCAATACAAGTATAGGACGCACCAACCTTCACGATCCGATGGAGCACATACTGACCGCTCCGGCGTTGATACAAGGGCAAATCGTACTTTTTAAGCTTTCCGGTAACAGGCGATAACAACACACTATCAATCCCCTGCCGCAGCATTGGCATCATACTCACGCCCTTCGGATAAAGCCGCACAGATTCACCCCGGGCCAGCGTTTCCTTAATTATGGGCATCACATCGTCCAACCGGACTTCCTCAGGCAAGGAACTCATAGCCCTTCAGCTTCTCTACAAAATTTTTGACAGCGGTGGCTGCAGTCTCCTGATCTACGCTGTACTCTTTGACGATGGCAGCAATCAACACTTCCTCAGTAGTTTCCTGCTCCAAAAGTTTCCACAGGAACGCACCGGTCTCATTAAGGGTGACCATGGCATTAATATCCATTTCAGTACCAGGCATAGCAATCGTATCGCCTGCAACCTCACGCAGAATAAAGCCTTCTTTGATTTTCATTACATTTACTCCTTTAAATTACCGGACATAGCGTTGTAAGAAACCTCCACAGCCTCCATGTCCATATTACAGTGCAACTTCCAAATCGGCACCTGGCTTACCAGCCGATCCAGCAGTTTCAAAATCTGGGGCAATTTGTTCTTATGTCGGGGCATTTGATTCAGCAGCTCAAAAGCAACCATCGAACCCTCAAAGGGTTCAATATGGTTGGTAGTGTCCCGGTTCAGAAATGCGATACCTGCAAGCGGCACACAGACAGGCTTGCTGATGTCATACTTACCGCTCCAAGGGGTACCACAAGCATGCCACACACCGTCAATAATCCGCAGCGCCGGCTTATCATCATTTAATATGTAAGCACGGTCACCGAATTTCTTCAGCCATAGCTCGGTGTGGGTGGACTTTCCGGTACCGCTTGCTGCAGAAAATAAATATGCTTTTCCGTCAACCACCACCGCGGAAGAGTGAAGCATCAGGCCGTCAAAATTCAACAGCTTATAGTAAAACTCTCCGGCGGATCTGATGTACTGGGCATCGTCCTCTTCCAAATAAGGATGGGTTTTATGAAATTCGCGGTAATCACAGGTAACCACAATGTCCGGCTCCCGGTCCTCATAGATCCGGTAGGCCGCCGCCTGAACCTCCGTTCTGCCGGTTGCCCGTATTTCCACGGTCAGACCTGCAATGCTGTAGAGCTTCTTTTCCATAGGCCTATCCTTCAACCCCAAGGTGTGGCGTTGGGACAGTCATCGGGATAATAGACCTCTGCCTCAGTGGTCGCAGCCTCGGTCGTTGCAGTAGTCTCCTCAGGAACAGTCTCCTCAGGGATCGTTTGCTCTTCGGTAGCACCGATGGTGGTCTCCTCAGGCACAATGGTGGTTTCCTCCACAGGAGCCTCTGTGGTCTCCACCGGAGCAGTAGTTTCCCCCACCGTAGTAGTCTCCTTAGCAGCGGTATTTTCCTTCGTTACGTCACTATTATCTGCACCGCAGCCGACAACCAAAGAAGCTGCCAAAGCAGTGCTCACAACAGTCGTCACAAGCTTTTTCATAGGTATTCTCCTCGTATTTATGATCTCATGGCCCACTTCAAGATTTTTTAAACCGGCCCATCAAATCATATGATTTTAGATGACCCCCGGCAGAGCCGGGGGCGCCACATCTAGGGAATTAGCCCCAAGGAGTAGCATTGGGATCGTCATCGGGACAAGTCCAGCCATCGAGACCACACTCGGTGGTGGAAGTGGTGATAACATCAACAACGTTGAACTTCACAACCTCAAATTCGGGTGCTACAAACATGATCCATTTCTCCTTTCAACAAATTTCTATGTTCACACACCTTGCGGTGAATAAACCATAAGTAACGATTTTACAGACAAAAGATATTCTTTGCCTATAATTTCACTATTCTGTATCTTACTATAACATATTACTATAGTAAATTGCAACCTTTTTTTCGTTTTTGCTAACCTTTTTTTTCGTTTTTACTAACCTTTTTTTCGTTTTTGCTAACTTTTTTCGTTTTTGTTAACTTTTTTCGTTTCCCCGGAAAAAGTTTTCCGGGGAAACTTTTGAAGAATTAGTACAGGAAAGCCTTTGCGGAGTCTGCGAACTTCATCAGTGCGGTGTAA